>JAPXLS010000222.1:433-2535 GCA_033809435.1 Bacillota bacterium | reverse complement strand
CTCCCCGTCCCGGCACCCGGGCTGCGGGGATGGAAGAGACGGCATCGCCCGCTGAAAAACGGGAACGGCTGATCCGCCTGACGGAGCTGCAGAACAGGATCAGCCTGGAGATCAATGAAGGGCTGCCCGGAAAAAGGGTGGAGCTGCTGGTTGAGGGAAGAAGCAAGAACGATCCGGCCATGCAGAGCGGCCGCACCCGCACGAACAAGCTGGTGCATTTCCCTGCAGCCGGGGATTTGACGGGCAAACTGGTGGAGGTGGAAATTACCGGAGCCTACACCTGGTACCTGATCGGGGAAAGAAAAAATTAGCTGCCAAAGACCCGGCACCGGGGCGGCGGTGCCGGGCACCGGGGGAGGATTGAAGATGAAAAGAGCAAGGGCGGGATTTCTTCCTGGCGTTGTTTTGATGCTGCTATTGCTGCCGGCGATAGCGGCGGGCTGCTGGAGTTCGGGGCCGGAGGCGGCGGTAGAAAAGTTTTTTGCTCTCTGGGCGGAGGGCGATTACCGGGCCATGTACGGGCTCATTGACAGCGCCTCGCAGGGACTCTATGCGGAGGAACATTTTGTGGAGCGCTACAGCAATATCAGCCGGGGCATGGGGCTGCAGGGCCTGGAGGTAAGGGAAGTGGCGCGGCAGGATTCCGGGGCCCGCAGGGCGGTGTTCGATTGCGGAGTGTGCCTGGATACATCCACCGTGGGAGAAATTCCCGTTCATTACACTGTCGAGGTGAGCCGCGAGAAAAGGGGAGCGCCCTGGCTGCTGCAATGGCACCCCGCCCTGATCCTGCCGGAATTGAGCGATGACCGGAGAGTGGATCTGACGCATCAGGACCCGCAGCGGGGGGTCATTACCGACCGGAAGGGCCGGATGCTGGCCGGGCCGGGCACATTCAAGGAGGCCGGCGCGGTGCCCGGCCGCTATGAGGATGAGGCCCTTTTTGCCGCAGATGTGGGGCGGCTGCTCGGCCTCCCCAGGGAGACGATTCTCGAGAAGCTGCATCAGCCCTGGGTAAAGGAAGGGCTCTATGTGCCGCTGGCCGTCCTTGGACCCGGGGAGGAGAGCCTTGTTGACGGGCTGCTCCAGATTCCCGGTGTGATGATCAACGAGGTTGGAAGGCGCGTTTATCCGGCCGGTGCGGCCGCCGCCCACCTGACGGGATATCTGGGCGAGATCACCGCCGAGGAGCTGGCGGAGTGCGGCGGCATAGGTTACGGTGAGGGAGAGCTGCTGGGAAAGGCGGGACTGGAAGCGGCGCTGGAGCGGCGGCTTGCCGGCAGCAAGGGCTATACCCTGCGCATTCTCGACGAAGAAGGCGGTGAAGTCGCCCTCATCGCAGAGAAGAAGCTGGTGCAGGGGGAGGATGTGGCCCTGACCATCGATCTGGATCTGCAAATGTGTGCCGCCGGGGCCCTGGGCGACAGAAGAGGGGCGGTGGTGGCGCTGGATCCGCACAGCGGAGAGCTGCTGGTCCTCTACAGCAGCCCGGCTTTCGATCCGAACCGCTTCATCACCGGGCTGTCCGCGGCTGAATGGGGGGAGCTGCAGGGTGATGCGGCGCGGCCCTTTCTGAACCGCGCCCTCTCCGGATTATACCCGCCGGGATCCGCATTCAAGCCCTTTACCGCAGCTGCCGCTCTGGCCGAAGGGGTCATCGATCCCGCCGCTCCGGTAGAGATCACGGGAGAAACGTGGCAGCTCTCGGAGGCATGGGGCGATTACCATGTGCGGCGGGTGCACCCGGAACTGAAACGCCTCGACTTGAACGAGGCGATGAAATATTCGGACAATATCTATTTTGCCAGGGCCGGTCTGGCCCTGGGCGTCCAAAAGTTTATGGAATACGGTGAGCGCTTCGGTTTTGGCGAGGAGATCCCCTTTCCGCTGCCGGTGGCCCGCTCCCGTCTGGCCCCCGAAGGGATCACCTCCGAGATTCAGCTCGCCGACAGCAGCTATGGACAGGGCGAGGTGATGATCACCCCGCTGCAGATGGCTCTGATGTACTGTGCCTTTGCCGGAGGCGGCGCTATCCCCCGTCCCAGCCTGGTTCTTCCGGCGGAGGGCACTCCCTGGAAAGAGAATCTGCTGGAGCCGGCCGTGGT
>JAPXLS010000222.1:0-423 GCA_033809435.1 Bacillota bacterium | reverse complement strand
CAGCTCAGCATACCACCTCCCTGGACGAGGGCACCGGCGACAACGGCTCCCTCGCTCGGGAGGTGCCCGACGAGAGCGGCAACCCCGCCCACACCGCTGTCCAGCGCCGCCGCCAGCAGGCGGTGCACCGCGCGCTGGTGGAGACGCTGCATGGATCGAACGCACCGGCGGCTGCCGGGATAATTCCCGGCTTTACCGCGGCGGGCAAAACCGGCACAGCAGAGGTGGATCGGGGCGAGGGGAACGTTTGCTGGTATGTGACCTATGCCCCTGCCGAGTCGCCGGGCATCGTGGTGGCGGCAGTCATCGAGGGGGGCGGCTGGGCCGGCACCGATGCGCTGCCCGTGGGCCGGGCCGTGCTCGAGCACTATCTGCAGGCTGCGGGGAGTTAGCCGCCTGCCGGGCGGCGGCGGTTTCCCGGTC
>JAPXLS010000221.1:0-2536 GCA_033809435.1 Bacillota bacterium | reverse complement strand
CAATACAAACCCCTTCCTTTTTTCCAGGGAAATATTGCTGTACGCATCAAGGTATTTTGAAAGAAGGCACTATATAGAGGCGGTCATATTCGCACAGATAGGGGTTGAATCCTTTATCAAGAATGTCTTCATATTGCTGATGAAAGGTGAAGGGAAGCATGTTGACACAAGCAAGCCCATTAACCTGTTCAGTATCATGTTTGAAGGGTTGAAACCATACTTCGGGTTGAATATTTCGGAGGACAGCTCCACTGACGCTTTTACCGAATGGTACAAATATACTCATGAACTGCTGCAGGATACCGTGCGCACCGGCTACCCTCCGAATATCATCGAGGCCGATACAGCTATAGTGAAGGCGCATAAAATAATCGCTTTTATCAAGTCATTGATCGAAACAAAGAAAGATGAATTCCCCGAGCTGTACAGGCTGGTAAACTGCTAGTTCGATAACGGTCCACCCCATACCGGGGTCCGCTGGCAAGCCTGGTGGGGAGAAAAAGATCCGAAAAGAATCAAAGGAAAGAACGGAGCCATGAAAAAGTTAAACTTCTGTGCCGGAGGCGAATATCTTGTGGGGTTGTCCCTACTGCCCGAAATGACCGGAGATATGGCTGCCGGGGTCGCCCGGGCACTTGGGGCAATGGAGGCTGGCTGACCGGAATTGTCACCAGTTGGTTCTGATATCAGGGCGGTTCTCCCATCCTTCAGGAAGGGCTTTTTTTTCGAAAGGCCGGCAGCCGCCAGCTGCGCTCGCCGCCCACGCGGATATCGCGCTGCAGGAAGAGCAGCCAGGCTGCTACCAGCGCCAGGAGCGAAGCGGCAAGGAGAACGGCCAGGTGACCGCCCTTCAACCCCTCCGCGGCCATGCCGCCCTGGTAATAGTGCAGGGGAGTATACTTGACCACCGGCGCCAGCTGGTCATTGATCTTGGAGAGCCCCAGCACCAGGTAGTTGCCGATGAGGAGAGCTCCCGTTAACATGCCCGCCAGGCGGGCCGCCGGCAGGAGCAGGCTCAGGAGCAGGGCGATGGAGGCAAAGAGCAGCAACACCGCCAGCAGCGGGACAAAGGGGCGCAGCAATTCGATGGGGCTCAGGGCCAGCCCGACATGATGGGCCGGCAGCAGCCAGCTGAACCAGCTCACCGCCAGGACCAGAAAAAGGGCCGCCAGCAAACCAAAAACCCTGCCCAGAAAAAGGGCTGTCCGGCTGACGGGATGGGCGAGCACCAGATCCAGGTAACCCTTCTCCTCATCGCCGGCAATCAGGGCCGCCCCTGCCCCGACGGCCATGATCCCGATGATCAGGTGCAGGTAGGAAAAGTAGTACACATCCAGGTAGCCCACCGGAGTGCTGATGATGTTGATACTCTCAAAAAAGGCCAGCATGGCCGGGGGAAACATCTCGATGTAATCATCCACCATATCGCCCATTCCCACCATGGAGGGATAGAAAAAGGCCATCAATAGACCGTAAATACCGATGCCTGCGGCCCAGCCGATGATGGAGCCGCGCAGGCGGCGCAGGGTCTGTTTGAATTCTGCAAACATGGTTCAGCTCTCCTTCCCGCCGGGATCTCCCTGGTAAGAGGCCGGGAAGATCTGCAGGATGATCACTCCCTCCCGCCGCTCACCGGGGTGATCCCGTCCAGGCTCCGTCTATGTCTTCCCCTCCCCGTGCCCGCACAGGGGTAAAGCCCGAAACGGCCCTTCATACTGTGAGACAAAAGCCCGCCTTCTGGTGACGGCTGCAAACTTTTTGAATCCCGCAGCCCCTCCGGAGCAGTTGCATCAATTGTAGCAACTTGCGGAATAGGGGTCAAATAAAATGCCGCCCGCCGGCCCCGCATCAATCTGAACCGCATGAATGGGCCACAGTATAAACCCTCCGGTTTTCTGAGCCATTTTCCGTCAGGTACCATTCTGAATGGGAAGGGAACCTTTTTTCACCCGCAACGGTCATCCTTTTATAAAACGTGAAAGCGGGTGTTGTGGATGAGCAAAAAAGTTTTTGCCCTGTTTCTCTTGACTGTCCTGCTCCTTGTGCCGGCTGCCCTTGCCGGTGCGACTGGGTCCGACGATCCCGTCAGCAGTGAGCCGGAAGAAGAAGGGGAGGCGGCGGAGCCCCCTGCGGAACAGGCTGCGGAAGATGAAGCCGAACCGACCGGCGGGGAGGAGCCTGCAATAGAGGAGGAGGCACCGGATTATGTTCAGCCCGGTGCGGAGGGCGAAATGGGGATTACCTCCGTCCAGGGCGAGGATGGAGATCTGGCCGGCGATCCGGAAATGGTGCGGGCTCTTTATGATGACGGCACTGCTCCCGGGAACTACACCTGGGTTTACTGCGGCGCAGGTGCCGCAGCGTTGCTAGCCGGCGGAGCCTTCTTCATCAGCCGCAGGAAAGCAAAAGCATAAGGCCTTCTTCCCGGATTTGATTCTTTTACACCCACCGGGCAGGACGGTCACCCGCTCCGGCGCCAGGCGCCGGGGCGGGTGGCTCCGGGGGTGCCGGAGCGATGGTTTGGCGCCGGCCGGAT
>JAPXLS010000220.1:0-2539 GCA_033809435.1 Bacillota bacterium | reverse complement strand
CGGTCAAACTGTTTATAGGTTTTATTCTGGGCGCCCTGGGGGGCATGTGGGGTGTGAACTACTAGCCGCCCACAACCGCCCCGGCCCCTCTTGCCCTAGGGGGAACAATTTATTTTTCATAGCGGGCCTGCAAGCAGGACTCCCTTCCCGCCCGCCCATGTGCTGAACATGCCCTGACCCCGGATAAAGGAGCCCTTTCCCGAAGTAAAAGGGCGGGAAAGGGCATCTTTGCTTTCTTCCGGATTAATCTGGAGGCGGTTTCATGGTATAATGCATATGGAATTAAAAGGGGATAGGACCGATATACCGGGCAGCACCCCCGGGAGCCCCTTGAAGGGACGGGCAAGGCTATGGACCTCATTGGCATGGGATGGGAAAAAAAGATGCGCGAGGAGGGTCCCCTGGCCCTGCGGATGCGGCCGCGAACATTGGAGGAATTCGCCGGACAGGAAGGGCTTCTCGGCCGGGGTAAACCGCTGCGGCGCCTCATCGACGCCGACAGGGTCCCTTCAATGATCTTTTTCGGCCCGCCCGGCACAGGCAAAACCACCCTGGCCCTGATCATCGCTTCCACCACCCGGGCCGCCTTTATCCAGCTCAACGCCGTCAGCGCCGGGGTGAAAGATATCCGCAGCGTGCTGGACCAGGCCCGCGAGCGCTGGTCCCTGCATAACAGGCGGACCATTCTCTTCATTGACGAGATCCACCGTTTCAACAAGGCTCAGCAGGATGCCCTGCTGGCGGCGGTGGAGCAGGGCACCGTCATTTTCTTCGGAGCGACAACGGAAAACCCCTTCTTCCACCTGAACGGACCGCTCCTCTCGCGGACCCGCCTCTTCCTGTTCGAGCCCCTGGATCCGGGTGCAATTATGGAGCTGCTCCGGAAAGCCCTGGAAGATGATGAGCGGGGGCTGGGCAAGCTGGGGGCGCAGGCGGATCCGGAAGCGCTGCGCTACCTTGCCGAGCAGGCCTCGGGTGATGCCCGCACCGCCCTCAATGCCCTCGAATTTGCCGCCAACATTGCCGGGGGCCGCGACGGCAGGATCACGATCACCCCGGCGGCGGCCGCGGAGGCCCTGCGGTCGCGGGCCTACACCTACGACCGGGCGGGAGACAACCATTACGACATTGCCTCGGCAATGATCAAATCCATACGCGGCTCCGATCCCGACGCCGCCCTGTACTGGATCGCCCGCATGCTCAAGGGCGGCGAGGATCCCCTGTTCATCGCCCGACGCCTGGTCATCAGCGCCGCCGAGGATATCGGCAATGCCGATCCGCAGGCGCTGGTCATTGCAGTGGCCGCCGCCCAGGCGGTGCAGCTGATCGGCCTCCCCGAGGGGCGGCTCCCCCTGGCCCAGGCTGCGCTCTACCTTGCCGCCGCCCCCAAGAGCAACGCCTCCTGTCTGGCCATGGAAGAGGCCCGGGCCGCAGTTGAGGAGAGCGGCAGCCGCCCTGTTCCGCCCCACCTGCGCGGCACGGGCTACCGCGGAGCGGCCCGGCTGGGCCACGGCAAGGGCTATCTTTACCCCCATGATTTTCCGGGGCACCATGTGGAGCAGCGCTACCTGCCCCCGGAGCTGGCGGGGAGAAGATTTTACCGCCCCGGAGAGGAAGGTTTTGAAAAACAGATCCGGGAACGGCTGGATAGACTGCGCCCGCCCCGCGCCGGTGATGCGGCGCAGGGGAAGGAGAAGCAGAAAACCGGGGATCTGCCGGGAAGCGGCGGCTCCGGGGCGGACAAGGGGATAGAAGGAGAAAAGAGGGAAAAATAGAGACAGTGAGCAAATATCGCTACCGCACCCTCCGGGAGCGGGTGCAGGTCCGCTTTGTCGTGAAAAACTCCCGCTTTATTGCCACGGCGGCGCCGGTAACGGGTGAAGAAATAGCGGCGCAGTTTATCGAGGGGATCCGAACGGAGTTTCCCGACGCCACCCATCATACCTATGCTTACCGCATCGGGGCGGGCGGCTCCCTGGTGGAGAGAGCCTTTGACGATCGCGAGCCGGCGGGAACGGCGGGCCGGCCCATGCTGCAGCTGCTGGAAGGCGAGGGGCTTTCCGATACGGCGGTGGTGGGGACCCGCTATTTCGGCGGGATCAAACTCGGCATCGGCGGGCTGACGCGGGCGTACCGCCACTGCGCCCGCGCCTGTATCGAGCAGGCCTCGCTGGTGGAGCGGGAGCGCCTGTACCATTGCCGCATGACCGTCGCCTACGAAGACATCGGCGCCCTGATGCGGCAGCTCGAGGCCCTGGGCGCCCGCATCATCGCCTCCGATTACGCTGCAGAAGCATCCGTTATCGCCTCGCTGCCTTACCGCCTGGCCGGGACCATGCAAAAAAAATTCACCGAGCTTACCAGGGGCGGCGGCCGCTGGGAACGCCTGGAGCGGCCGCCCGGATAATAGCGCCCGGTTGCACCGGATGGCAGGGGGTGTTTGGCTTTAACCGCAAACGAGTTCTTGTTGCTCTGAGCGGGGGGGTGGACAGCGCCGTTGCTGCAGCCCTCCTGCTGGAAAAAGGATGTGAAGTTGCCG
>JAPXLS010000219.1:0-2558 GCA_033809435.1 Bacillota bacterium | reverse complement strand
GAATGAAGAGATGAAAAAGTTGTTGGTTCTGGCTATCTCCCTGCTTCTGCTGCTGCCCCTGGCCGGCTGCGGTGTAAAGCAGAAGATTGCCGACAAAGTGGGTGAAAAAGTTGCCGAGGGGGTAGCTGGAAAAATTCTGGGGGATGATGTTGACGTTGATGTTGATGGCGACAAGGTCACCATCAAGGGCGATGACGGCACCGAGTGGAGCATGGGCGAAGGGGAATGGCCGGCGGATAAGGCAGGGGCGCTGTTGCCGGAGTTCAAAAAGGGCAAAATATCTTCGGTGCTCAACTCTGAGGAGGGGTGCTGGGTTACAATTGAGGAAGTGGAGGAAGAGGATTATCTCCATTACGTGGAGGCATTGAAAACGGCGGGCTACGTTGATGATGCGTACACTGCCAGCGGTGGGGAAGATCTGTCCTACACGGCCCAGATGGAGGGCAAGGCATCCGTGTCCGCCAGTTTTCACAGCGGGACGATGATGATTACGCTATCGCTGCAGGAGGAAGAAGAGTAGCACCGGTCGATCACCCGGAAAAGAATCGGCCTGTTGTTCGGAGGCGGGAGGCTGTATTGTAAGCTTTCCGCCCTTTTATTTGGAATAATAGAGGAATTGAGCGCCGCCTGCAGAAATAAATATTGCTGGATCTATTACAAATTCTTCATGGCGGGGTGATTGAAATGTTTGTCCAGGATTATATGTCCATAAACCCGGTCACGGTAACGCCTGATAATACCCTTGGTGAGGCGCTGGACCTGATGAAGGAGCATTCGATCCGCCGGCTGCCCGTTGTTTTGAAAGGTGATGTCGTGGGCCTGGTTACGGAGCAGGATCTGATGAAAGCCTCCCCATCCTCTGCAACCAGTCTCTCCGTGTGGGAAATAAACTATCTTTTCCCAAAAATCAAGATCAAGAATATCATGACCAAAGAGATCTTTACGGTTGCGCCCGAGACCATCCTGGAAGAGGCGGCCCTGATCATGCATGAAAATAATATCAGCACGCTGCCGGTGTTGAAGGGTGGCCAGCTGGTGGGAATTATTACTGAAAGCGATATCTTCAAAGCTTTTATCGATGTGCTTGCCCTGAAGCACCCCAGCGTGCGGGTCACGCTTCGGGTGGAGGATCAGGTGGGCGTGTTGAAACATATTGCTGAAGTGGTCGGCGCAGCCGGAATCAATATCATTTCGACCATTGTCCAGCGCTTTGCCGACAACAGGGTTTACCTCATTTTGCGCCTTGATACGGTGGATGTTGACGGTGTAGCTGCGGTCTTCAAAAAGGCCGGTATGCAGGTGGTGCATATCTGTTAGCCCTGTCATCGGTCATTTTACTGCTGCCGGCGGCTCTTGGAAGTCAGGGGTGCCGCCGGCCTGACCGTAATATCTGAGGAATATCTGTACAATTTATAAAGGCTTTTCCTCCCTGTCCCTGCTTTGGGCCAGCCAGATGCTGAATACGGCGCCCTCTCCAGGCACGCTCTTCACCGAGACTTTGCCTCCGTGCAGTTCAATGATCTGCTTGACAATGGCCAGGCCCAGGCCGGTCCCGGCATCAATACGGGTCCGCGCCTTGTCCACCTTGTAGAAACGGTTCCAGATCAGGGGCTGCTCCGATACGGGGATGCCCGGTCCCTTGTCGGCAATGCTGAGCAGGATTCCCTTACCCTCTCCTTGCAAGGTGAGCGCGATTTCGGAGCCGGAAGGGCTGCAGCGGATTGCGTTTTCCACCAGGTTAACCAGGACCTGGTGGAGCCGCATTTCATCGGCGTCAATATCGGGAACATCGCCCTCAACCCGCAGGGCAAGGTCTATATTTTTGGCGGCGGCGGCATAACGCAGGTGCTGCAGGGAGCGCTGTATCGTTGTCTCCGGGCGGCACCTTCTTTTCTCAAGGGTAATACCCCGGGATTCCAGATTGGTCAGGTCAAGCAGATCCTTGACCAGGCGGCCGAGAAAGACGGTATCTTTATGCATGATTTCCAGGAAGGAGGCTGTCTCTTCGGCGCTGCAGCCTCCATCCCTGAGCAGCTCCAGAAAACCCTGCAGCGATGTCAATGGAGCCCTGAATTCATGCGAGATATCGGATATAAATTCCTGCTGCAACCTGACCAGCCGGTGCTGCTGTTCGATGGTCGCTCCGACCTGCTCGATGGCAAAATTCAGCGAATCGGCCAGCCGTCCGAGCTCGTCATCGGAGCGGCAGCTGATCCGGTTCGCGTAGTCGCCCCTGGATAGGGCCAGGGCGACGCGGCTCATATCTTCGAGCGGCTGTGCGATCTTGCGGGAAAGGGTGTACCCCAGCAGGAGAGCCAAAAATGTTGCCCCGGCGGCGGCATAAAGAACCAGCCTCTTTAGACCGGCAATGGTCACGGTAACGGGCCAGAGCGGGTGGCTTATGGCCAGCGCTCCTATTACGGGCCCTTTCATCTTTTCCGGTTCGCCTCCCGTATTATCCTCATCATTGCCCGCAGAATTATCGTGAAGGGGGGTCATATGGATAAGGCTGTTGAAGTCGGGCCCGGTGATCTGCTTGGTAATGTAATTGCCGGCCA
>JAPXLS010000218.1:0-2632 GCA_033809435.1 Bacillota bacterium | reverse complement strand
CAGGTCGACCCCCTGATCTTTTTTGAATTCGGCGGCCACATAATTCATGACCCGCTCGTCAAAATCGTCGCCCCCGAGGCGGTTGTTGCCGCTGGTGGCCAGAACCTCCACCACGTTATCACCCAGTTCCAGCAGGGAGACATCAAAGGTGCCGCCCCCGAGGTCAAATACGAGGATCTTCTGCTCACCTTTTTTGTCCAGCCCGTAAGCGAGAGCTGCGGCAGTCGGCTCATTGATGATCCGCAGCACTTCCAGCCCGGCTATGGTCCCGGCATCTTTCGTGGCCTGGCGCTGGCTGTCGCTGAAGTAGGCCGGCACAGTAACCACCGCCCGGGTAACGCTCTCCCCCAGATAGTTTTCAGCATCGTTTTTCAGCTTCTGCAAGATCATCGCCGCTATCTCCTGGGGCGTGAACTTCTTCCCGTCGATCTCCACCGTGTGCCCCGTCCCCATCTCCCGCTTGATGGAGAGGACAGTCCTCTCCGGGTTGGTGATGGCCTGCCTTTTGGCCACCTGCCCCACGAGACGCTGGCCGTCCTTGGTAAAAGCCACCACGGAGGAGGTCAGACGGCTCCCCTCGGCATTCGCTATTATTTCGGGTTCGCTGCCAATAAGCGCAGCAATGGCCGAATTTGTCGTGCCCAGATCGATACCAACCACTTTAGCCATTTTGAAATACCTCCTTTAACAATCGCAGTTGTTATTTTTTATTTAGCATTGCCCTTGCATTACCTTGACCTTGGTGTGGCGCAGAACTCGATCTTTGTACAGGTAACCTTTTTGGAGTTCCTCCACCACGCTGCCCGGATCCCCCTCGCCCGATGCAATCTGCATTACGGCATCGTGATAATGGGGATCAAACTGCTTTCCCAGCGCCTCGATCTCAACAACACCCTCCTGCTCAAGCAGCTGCTGCAGCTGTCTCCGGATCATCAACAACCCCTGAAGGTAAGATTCCGGAACGCCCTCATCCTCGGAAGCCGTCAGCAGGGCCCTATCCAGGTTGTCAAGAACGGGCAGCAGCTTTTCCAGGAAATCAAAAAGACCGTATGTTCTGATCTCTTCCTCTTTCATCCTGCTGATGCGGCGAAAGTTTTCGAGGTCGGCCTGCTTCCGCTGGGCCAGACAGATGAGCTCATCTTTTTCGCGGGCCCAGGCTGCCTCCGCCGCCTGAAGCGCCGAATCGCTGGAAGCCCGCTCTGTGCCGCTTTCCGGCGGCAACGGTTCGGAGGAACCCTCCGCGGGCGCTCCAGTTAAATTATCCCCATCTCCCGCAAAAAACCCGGCTCCGTTCTCCGGATTGGCGGCATCCTTTTTCTCCTTTTTCATAACCATGCTCCTGTTCCTATGATTTAACCCCTTGACCTTTACAGATCAGAGCTCAGCATCCGGTTGAGCTGATCTACCAGGCAGTGCAAGACGGCGATGATCCAGCGGTAATCCATCCGCGTGGGGCCGAGCACTCCCACGGTGCCGATGACCCGATCATCGATTTTGTAAGCCGCCGTGATCAGGCTGCACTCGTGAATATCCTTGCACTCATTTTCCGTGCCTATTTTAACCGCAATCCCGTCCTCGGATAAGCCCTTTTCCAAAATTTCAAATAAAAGAGATTCCTGCTCGAACAAGGAAAGCATCCGGTGAATCTTCTCCACACTTTTGAATTCCGGCTGGTTCAGGATATTGGTGGTCCCGCCCAGAAAGACCCGGGCCTGCTGCTCCTCCCTGAGGCTTTCTTCCAGCAGGATAAAAGCCTGCTCCAGAATCTCCAGGCGCCTGAAAAGATCGCGCTTCAGTTCATTGATCAGCGAAGTCGTAACCTGATCAATGGTCAATCCGAAAAGCTTCTGGTTCAGATAGGTAACAACCTGGTGCAGCTCGGCCGGGGAGAGGCTCTGGTTCAGTTCGATAACCTTGTTCTTGATAAAACCGCTTTCAGTGATCAGCACCACCAGCCCCCTGTTCTCATCCAGGGGCAATATCCGCATTTGCTGAAAAGTGCTTTTCTGAAATTGCGGCCCCATGATCAGGGTAGTCTGGTTCGTTACCGATGAAAGAACCCTTACCGCGTTGGAGATAATTTGCTCTATTTCCCGCATCTTTTCCAGGCTCAGGGAACGGCTGATGGAGCGCTCCTCCTCATCGCCCAGTTTACCCCTGGCCATGAGGTGATCCACATAATAACGGTAGCCTCTCTGGGAGGGGATCCGCCCGGCGGAGGTATGCGGCTGCTCCAGGTAGCCCATCTCCTCAAGATCGGCCATTTCATTGCGTATGGTCGCCGAACTCAGCCCCATGCGGTAAGCGCGGGCCACCGTTCGCGAGCCCACAGGGTCAGCCGTCTGGATATGGTTGGCCACAACAGCATGCAGAATCTGTTTTTTTCTTTCGTTAAGAGTCTCCATCCGGCACCCCCCCTGCCGCTTTGTTAGCACTCACAGGCGAAGAGTGCTAATCTATCTAACAAAATACCATCCGGCCGGGGTTTTGTCAAGGATTTTATCCCTCCAGATTTGCGGCGGGGCGATGGAGCAGCCTGTCCCACCATTGCCGCAGCGCAGCACCGAGTTCGCCGGCATGGAGGCGGGCCGATCTGCCGGCAAAGGTAACTATAAATACCTCTTGAGAGTCC
>JAPXLS010000217.1:0-2645 GCA_033809435.1 Bacillota bacterium | reverse complement strand
CACCTCCTGCTCCTGTTCTACCGTCAGTATTACAACAGGCTCCCGGCTCTTTCCTGCTGCGCCCTTATGGCTGTGGATATGCCGCTCCTGTGGATTTGTGGATAACCCCCCAGGGGCATGGGTTACCCACAAGCTCCACACTCACTTGGACAACGCAAGAGCAGCGTTGCCCACATAACCACAGCCACTACTGCTGCTACTCAATTAAACCTGAAACAATCCAGCCCGATTTGTTGTTGGATCACTTGGCGGTTGATGAAGATTCTGATATAATTACTGCATTAAGGTTACCTGGTTTGGAGAAAGACGTTTCCAAGGAGATAGAGAATTCTACGCAACGATGCATGAAGAATAGATGGCAAGTGTACAATAGTCTACGTTTAATGGATTACTCTGAAAGCGAAAAATATTGCTTACTCAACATTTGCTGGGGATATTTAATCATGTTTTTGCTGTGGCTTTTCAAAAAGAACATGGTTCGAATTATTGATGTCAGGGAATGGAGGCATTCCATTGGCGCTGCCGCAGGTGAAGAGGGTGCATTTTATAGGGATAGGCGGCTACGGCATGAGCGCGCTGGCGGGAGTACTGCTGCAAATGGGCTACCGGGTGACTGGTTCGGATATCAACGATTCGGCACTTATCCGGAATCTTATCGCACAGGGGGCCGACATCAAGCTCCTCCACCATCCCGATCATATTGGCTCCAGCGAGCTGGTGATCCACTCAACGGCCATCTCGCCGGATAACCGTGAGCTGCAGGAAGCGCGCAGGAGGGGGATCAATGTCTGGCACCGTTCCGAACTGCTGGCCGCCATGATCAACAGTCATTTTGGCATAGCCGTGGCTGGAACACATGGTAAAACCACCACCTCCACGATGATCGCCCTTCTGCTTGAGGCGGGGGGCCTTGACCCCACCGCCCTCATCGGGGGAGTGGTCTCCTCCTTTAAAAGCAACGCCCGCTTCGGCCAAAGCGAATACCTGGTGGCGGAGGCCTGCGAAAGTGATCACTCTTTTTTGCGCTATCGACCGCATATGGCCGTGATCACCAATGTGGAGGCTGATCACCTGGAGCATTACCGGAATGACTTCAGCCTGATGCAGAGAGCTTACGAAGATTTCCTGGAAAACATTGTTGACGGCGGCTGCGCCGTGCTCTGTAATGATGATCCCTTTCTAAAGGATCTGGCAGGCAGGGGGGGTCAAAGAACGGTTACCTACGGCCTTGACGGGGGAGGGGCCGAGTACAGCGGGCGTGGGATCGCCTTAATGGGTCAGGGGTCCCGCTTTACCTTTTTCCACCGCAATGAGCCGTTAACGGGCGCTGTCGACCTGCAATCACCGGGACGCCATAACGTCAGCAACGCCGTGGCTGCGCTGACGGTGGCGGCGGAATTGGGTTTAAATCTGGAGCGATGCGCCGGAGCGCTAAAAGATTTCCGGGGAGCGAAACGGCGTTTTGAAACTGTAGGCGTGGTCAATGGGATAACCATTATTGATGATTATGCCCATCACCCCACCGAGGTACGGGTGACCCTGCAGGCGGCCCGGGCGGCGGCCAAAAGGGTCTGCTGCATATTTCAGCCGCACCGCTACTCCAGAACCGCTTACTTTTTCGAGGATTTTGCCCGCTCCTTTACTGATGCCGACCTGGTGCTGTTGCACCGGATCTATTCCGCCGGAGAGGAACCACTGGAGGGGGTTACCTCCGGTGCCCTGGCGCTCCGGATCGAGGAAGTCGGGGGGCGGCAGGTTTACTGCAGTGATGACATGGATGAGCTGGGGCGCAGAGCCATGGAGTGGGCCCGACCGGGTGATATGATCATGGTCATGGGCGCCGGCGATATCACCGGCCTGGCCTACAGACTGGCCCGGGGCAAATAATAAGTAAGCAGGGGAAAAGCCCCTGTGCATGGAATTAAGCATCTGTACAGTGAACTATTCTTGAGGGAGAACGGGCTTCTGCATATTCTAATACTACACCAGTCTTTTGCAGTTAACGGATCAACGCCGGGGAGGCGTTTTTTTGAGATAGGGCGTCGCCTTGCCGCTGAGGGACATCAGGTTACCGTTATTACCGGCAACTCCGAGTTGAGGCTGCCGCTGGGACAGAAAAAAATCGGGCTGCAGCAGCGGGAGGGTATGGCCATAATAGTGCTCAATCCTGGCGGCGGTCCGGTTAAAAGGGGGCAAAAACGCATGTCGGCTTCCTTTGCCCGCCAGGCGGTGAAGCAGGGCCGCAGGCTACCGCCTCCCGACGTGGTGCTGGTCTCGTCGCCGCCCCTTGCCCTGGCGGGGGCCGCTTCTTCGCTGGGCTCTTTTTACAGGGTGCCGATCATCTTGGAGATCGGGGAGGGTGACGACTTTCCAACGGGCGGTGGGTATAATCTGCTAGAGAAGTTTGTTCATTATTCAGTCCAGCGCAGTGCATTGAGGGCATACTGCCGGGCTGAATCTATTATTTTTACAAGCAGGGAGGCAGCATTGGCGGCGGCAGAAAAATTTGTCCCTTTCGGTATGGTCAGCGTGCTGCCGGATGACGGGGATTTCGAGAATACCTTTCATGAGTTCAGCAAAATTGTGGCTACTTTACGGCTCCGGTAAGGCAGTAGAAGTGAAATGCCAGAAGCGATCTTTTACAT
>JAPXLS010000216.1:397-2721 GCA_033809435.1 Bacillota bacterium | reverse complement strand
GGCGGCAATTTCGTCATGGAGATCGATGACGGGAAGCTTTCCGTCAAGGCGGGCGAGGCGCCCAAGTCCGACTTCACCATGGTCTGCCCCGATCTGGAGGTGCTCCTGGACGGGCTGGGCTACCGCGGTTCGCTGACCCAGGCCATCATGAAGCGCAATCTCTGGATCAGCAAGAACAGCGAATTCACGACCATCTTCAAGCTGGAGCGGATGGCCCGCTCCCTGGCCCGTTCCAAGAAAGAGTAGCAGCAAAGCAAAGGTGTTCCGGGACGCCGTGGGGGAACCCCGGCGTCCCGGTGAGTCGGAGGGACGTTGACTTTGACTCATTCCAAAAGGCCGAAATCCTTCGCTGTTCAGGAGGAAAAGGCTGATAAACAGAGATACCTAAAGGATACACCGCAAAATATAGAGATAGGATGACAATGTAAAGGCCCGGGATCAGACGTTGAATTCGCGTTCGAGTTTCTGCAGGACCCGTTTTTCGATGCGGGAGACATAGGAGCGGGAGATGCCCAGCGAGGCGGCGATCTGCTTCTGGGTATGGCGCCGCCCCTCCTCCAGGCCGAAGCGCATGGTCAGAACAGTTTTTTCACGGCTTTTCAGATTCTGAAGCATTTTGATCAATTTTTCCTTCAGCAGGTTCAGCTCCACCTCCTCAAAGATAGTGTCGTCGCAGGAGATCACCTCCATGAGCGTGATCTCGTTCCCTTCCTTGTCCGTGCCTATGGGCTCCTGCAGCGACATCTCCTGCTTCTTCCTGCTGTTGGCCCGCAAAAACATAAGTATTTCGTTTTCAATGCAGCGGGCGGCATAGGTGGCCAGTCGGGTCCCCCGCCCCCGGTTGAATGTGTTCACCGCCTTGATCAGGCCGATGGTGCCGATGGAGATAAGATCCTCCTTATCTTCGCCGGTCTGTTCAAATTTTTTGATCACATGGGCAACAAGCCTTAAATTATGTTCGATTAGCTTCTGCCTTGATTCAAGATCGCCTGCCGCCATCCCCTCCAGATGCGCGCTTTCCTGAGCCGCCGTGAGAGGCCGCGGAAAGGAGCTGCCCTGGATCTGCCCCACCATGAGCCAGATCCGCCGTAGAATTTCCAGCAATGAGAGAAAAATAGTCATCTGCACTGTCCCCCTTGAAAAGAGAGTACCTAAATTCTATGATGGTACGGCAAATAATGTGCCAGTCCCGGTACGTTTTTCCAATATTATTTGTAAAATTCGAAAAAAAGGGTTTTGAACAAACGATGAGAATAAATAATCATTAGGGAAAAGAGTAACTTGTGTACTTTTCCGGGTGCACGCAACTTTTCCAGCAGGCTTAAGCGGCGAGTTTGTAGAATCTGTCTACAAAATGAGGAAGGGGAGGCGGTCATAGAATAAATTGTCTGCCGGTTAGCGAAAGGGGGAGCAGAAACATTCGCGAAAATTGTTTGGGGGTGGTTGAGAAATGTCCGTAAAAACTTTTGAGCGGGGCGTTTTTTTGCCCCACTACAAGGAATTTTCCGAGGGTGAACCGGTCAGCGGCATCGCCCTGCCGCAAGAAGTGATTATCCCGATGTCGCAGCATATCGGTGCGCCCAACCAGGCTCTGGTTGCTGCCGGCGACAAGGTAAAAGCCGGCCAGAAGATCGGTGAAAGCAGCGCCTTTGTCAGCGCTCCGGTCCATGCCAGTCTGGACGGCACCGTCACCGCCGTTGAACCGCGGCCTACCTTTACCGGGGGCAAAGCGGAGTGCGTGGTGATTGCGGTGGATCAGGATCAGAAGGAACCGCAGTGGCCGGAACAGGATTACGCCGCCATGACCAAAGAGGAGATCAAGGCGGCCATAAAAGAGGCCGGCATTGTCGGCATGGGCGGGGCCGCCTTTCCTACACATGTAAAATTAAGCCCGCCCGTGCCCATCGACACTATCGTGATCAATGCCTGCGAATGCGAACCCTTTTTAACCTGCGACCACCGGGCCATGCTGGAGAGAACCTCCGACCTGGTCGAGGGAGCCAAACTGATTGCCAAAGTTGTTGATGCGCCGCAGGTCGTCCTGGGAGTGGAGATCAACAAGCCCGACGCCATCGAGGCTCTGCAGAAAAAGATCGCCGGCGATGAGAGCGTCTCCATAGTTCCCCTGGAGGTAAAATATCCGCAGGGCTCGGAGAAGCAGCTCATCAAGGCGGCGCTGGACCGCGAGGTGCCGCCAGGAAAACTGCCCATGGAGGTAAGCGTGGTGGTGCAGAACGTGGCCACGGCGCTGGCCGTGTACGAGGCCTGCCGCTTCCGGAAACCGGTCATCGAGCGGGTGCTCACCCTTTCGGGAGATGCCGCCG
>JAPXLS010000216.1:0-387 GCA_033809435.1 Bacillota bacterium | reverse complement strand
AAATAGGCACGCCCATCAGCCACATTTTACAGGAGCGCGGCGGCGTCAAGGGCGCACCCCCGGGGGAAGACGGCAAGATCACCTTCCCGCCGGAGCTGGTAGGCAAGATCATCATGGGCGGTCCCATGACCGGCTGGTCGCAGACGCATCTGGATTCGCCGGTGGTCAAGGGAACTAGCGGCATCCTGCTCTTCACCCCTTCCATGGTGGTGAAGACGGCGCATACCGACTGCGTCCGCTGCGGCAAGTGCGTGGATCATTGCCCCATGTTCCTCTACCCGAACTATATCGGCCAGTACGCCGAAAAGGGCAATTACGATCTGGCCGTGGAATGGGGCGCCATGGACTGCTTCGAGTGCGGCATCTGCGTGTACGTCTGCCCCGCCA
>JAPXLS010000215.1:0-2759 GCA_033809435.1 Bacillota bacterium | reverse complement strand
CACCTGCATTATACATTAAGGGCGGCGATCTTTAAAGGGCGCTGAAAGGGCGGCGGGGCGAATCAATCATCCAGCGGATCGGGGTGCACGATGGCCTTGCAGTTGAATTTCTCTTCCAATCTTTCCTGGACCCCGTGGATGATCTCGTGGGCACGGAGCAGGGTAATGCTGTCGGCAACCTTTACATGCAGCGTCACCGACTTGTACATGCCGTAGTCATGCACCTCCAGATCGTGAACGTCCAGCACCCCCTCCACCTGCAGCGCCTCCCTTTCCAGGCTGCCCAGCAGCTCCGCCGGGGGAGTGGCGCCGATGAGTTTATCCAGGGCCCGGCGTCCGATGTCGCCGCCGGTATAGATGATAAAACCGGCCACGATAAAAGCGCCCAGGGGGTCAATCCAGCCCATACCCAGGTAAGCGCCGCCCACGGCCGCCAGGACCAGGGCGGAGGTAAAAGCATCGCTGCGGTGGTGCCAGGCGTCTGCGATGAGCGCTTCCGAGTCGATAAGCTTACCTATACTGGCGGCAAAGCGGTACATGAGCTCCTTTGCCAGGATCGAGGCCAGGGCCACAATAACCGCCGCCAGGCTGGGCTCCATGGCCCTGCTCCCGGCGAGGCGCCCGTAAGCGTCCCAGATGAACCCCAGGCCCACGCCGATGAGAGCCAGGGCCACGGCCAGGCCCGCCAGGTATTCTACCCGCCCATGGCCATGGGGATGCTTTTGATCCGGCCCCTTGTTCGATATTTTGAAGCCGATGATCACCACTGCAGAGGTAATGATGTCGGAAGCGGTATGCACTGCATTGGCCAGCATGGAGATGCTGCCGGCGCTGATGCCGATGATCAATTTCAGCAAAGCCAGGAGGGCATTGCCCAGAATGCTGACCCAGCCGCCGATGTAACCGAGGCGCATTCTCTCCCGGGGCAGGCCAATGTCCCTGCCGCCGGCCAAAATATGTTGCATGGTTCTGTCAAACCGCTTCATCATGTCAATATCCCTCATGAAATGGCCTCTTGTCCCGCCCGCCGGACAGTTGCCGGCCTGCCGCAAAAAACCCGGGTTCGCTGACCGGCAGGCTCCTCTCACTACCAATATACTATGCCGGGCCGGGCGATACAATTATTCTTTAATGAATGCTCTGCGGCGGCGCCCCCGGCAACAGCCCTTTTGCCCCTCCCCTTATAGCATGACCCTGCCCGGGGGAAAATAGAATCAATGCGGTAAAGGGGTGGGGCCGATGGGGACTGTAGTGATCATAGGCGGAGGCAGCGCCGGCGCCCCGGCAGCACGTTCGCTTAAAAAAAGACTTGGCGCCGGACACCGGGTAATCCTTGTTGAAAAGGATGAAAGGCTGGTCAACAGGGCCGCGCTGCCGTTCTATGCCGTGGGCAAAAGGAATGAGGGACAATTCACCAGAAGCCGTTCCCTGCTGAACCGCCATGGGGTGGAGCTCATCGCCGGAGAAGTGGTGAAAATCGACAGGGTCAAAAAAAAGGTCCGTACCGCCGGGGAGGAGATGGGATATGATCTGCTCCTCATCGCCGCCGGGGCGGAGCCTGAGGGGATAGATTTACCGGAAATGGAAGAGCAGGCCCTGGATATGCAGACTTTTGCCGGAGCCAGAAAGCTGCGTCATGTGCTGCCCCGTTTCCGGGGGACGGAAATAGCAATTGTAGCCGCCTCCACCAGGATAAAATGTCCCGGAAGCCCTTACGAGTACGCTCTATTGCTTGAAGACTGGTTTTGCCGGCGGGAGCGCAGGCGTGATGTGAGCATCACCCTGTACACCCCGGAGCCCGCTCCCCTGAGCATGTTCGGCAAAAAGACATCCGATGCCGCTGCCGGATTGCTGCTGAAACGAAATATCCGCTTCCATCCGGGGTACCGGGAGGGCGGGATCGATGTCGGCAGCAGGACGATCTCCGCAGGAAATAACCGCTTCCCCTTTGACCTGCTGCTTTACTATGCCCCGACAGCGCCGCCGCCCTTTATCCGGGAAAGCGGCCTGGCCGGAGAGGCCGGCTGGCTGCAGGTGGACCGGCATACCATGGCGCTGCCGGAGGATGACTCCATTTTTGCCGCCGGGGATATTACAGAAATCCGGACCCCCTCCGGGGAGCTGCTCCCCAAGCTGGGAGCAGTGGCCCATTTGCAGTCATTTACCGCCGCCGCAAACATGGCCGCCCTGATGAAGGGCGAACAGCCGGACAGCGCTTACAGCGGTTTTGCCGGGTGAATTATCGAGACGGGAAGGGGGGCCCTTCCCTTTGCCGGCAGCCTTTACAGGGAGGCCATAAATTTTTTGCCCTTTCCCGTGAGCAAGATATGGAGCCCGCTGAAGGCGCTGCTTTCGGAGCGGTGGTGGCTGCGGGATCACAGTTAGACGGATTCCGCGGCGGCCCCGACAAAGGCGCTGAAAAGGAGTTCCGATGCCGGATGGTGCAGGGATTCGGGATGCCACTGCACCGCTGCAAGAAAGCGGTCATCGATGCATTCCAGGGCTTCGATGACCCCGTCGGGGGCAACAGCCGCTTTCCTCAACTCCGGGGCTATGCGGGCCGCGGCCTGATGATGGAAGCTGTTGACGGCAATGGAGCCCTCTCCCAGAATACGGGACAGGCGAGTTCGGGGCAGGATTTCCACACTGTGCGAGGGCTGGCTGCGGGGGGCTTTCTGCCGGTGCTGCAGGGAGCCTGTTCCACCGAGATCCTGGACCAGGCTTCCGCCCAGGGCTGCGTTCATCACCTGCAGGCCGCG
>JAPXLS010000214.1:0-2890 GCA_033809435.1 Bacillota bacterium | reverse complement strand
GGCAACTCTCTCGGCGATCCCCATCCGCTCCAGAAAAAGCTCCAGCATCTCCCCGTCAATGGCATCGATCCTGGCTCTCATTTCATTCAGCTCCATTGATCTTTACCTCCAGTATCAAATCCAAAATTGCGGGCGCTGGCCCGCGGCGAAAACGCCCCATCCAAGTGAAAACAGGTGAGTCAAATCCTCCGTCCCCGTGACTCATTGACTCAGGTGAGTCAAATCCTCCGTCCCCGTGACTCGAGGAGCAGGTCCAGAAGTACGGCCGCGGTCACCGCCTCGACCACAGGCACGGCCCGGTGGGCAATGCAGGGATCGTGGCGCCCCTTTATGGTGATCACCGCGGCTTCACGGCGCGACAGGCTCACCGTCTGCTGGGGAATGGCGATGGAGGGGGTGGGTTTCACGGCAGCCCGGAACAGAAGGGGCATGCCGCTGGTCATGCCGCCCAGGAGGCCGCCGCAGCAGTTGCTTTTCGTCACAACGTTGCCCCCCTCGTCGATGCAGAAGGGATCATTGTTCTGCGAGCCCCGCAACGCGGCGCCCGCGAAGCCGCTGCCGAACTCCACCCCCTTGACGGCCGGTATGCCGAAGAGGGCAGCGGCCAGGCGGTTTTCCACGCCGCTGAAATGGGGCGATCCCAGGCCCGCGGGAAGGCCGACGGCGGCGCATTCGATGACGCCCCCCACCGAATCTCCCGCTGCCGCCGCCTCCCTGATCCGCGCCTGCATCCCTTCACCCTTCTTCTCGTCCAGCACGGGGAAGGGCCTTGCGGCGATCTCTGCAAAGAGTTCCGGTTCGGGCCTCAGGGGGAAAGGCGCATCGCTGATGCCGGAGACTGAAGCCAGATGGGCGCCCGCATGGATCCCCCGCCGGGCCAGGATCTGTTTGGCCAGGCCGCCGGCGATGCACAGCGGCGCCGTCAGCCGCCCCGACAGATGGCCTCCGCCGCGCAGATCGGCCGCCTTGCCCCATTTCATGTAAGCGGTGTAATCGGCATGCCCCGGACGGGGCCGATCCGCCAGCTCCGCGTAGTCGGCGGATCGTGCATCGCTGTTCTCGATGACGGCACAGAGGGGGCAGCCGTTGGTCCGGCCCCCTGTTATTCCCGAGAGAAAAACCGGCCGGTCCTCCTCCCGGCGCGCCGTGGAAAGACGGTCCCGGCCGGGCCGGCGCCGCTCCAGGAAACGCTGCAGCTCTACAGCATCGATCTCCTCGCCGGCAGGCAGGCCTTCGATGAGCACCCCCACGGCACTCCCGTGTGATTCACCGAAAAGCGAGATCCTGAGGAGATTTCCAAACTCAGATCCCATCCATGCCACCTCCAAGTTCACGGTAGTGGTCGAAAAAGGCGGGGTAAGATTTGTCTACAGCACCGGCATCGAGGATGGTCACCGGTGCGCTGCAGCGCGTCGCCGCTATGGCCGCGGCCATGGCGATGCGGTGATCACCGAAGCTGTCCGCGGTGCCGCCGGCCGGCCGGCCGCCCCGGACGATCAGCCCCTCGGGCCTCTCTATCACCTCGCCGCCCAGGGCGCGGATCATCGCCGCCGTGGTCAGGAGGCGGTCGCTCTCCTTGTAGCGCAGGCGCCCGCATCCGGTAAATTCGGTCTCTCCTTTGGCCCAGGCAGCCACGGCCGCCAGCGGGGGCAGCAGATCGGGTGTCCCGCTCAGATCCATGCTGCACCCTTGCAGTTCACCGCCGCTCACGGTGACGGCGCCGCCCGAAACCTCCGTGCGGGCGCCGAAGCGGGCCAGGAACTCCACCATGGCCCGGTCTCCCTGCGGCGAGGCCCGATCCAGTCCGGTGACGGTCACCGGGCCGCCCAGGGCGCCGGCGGCGAGAAAAAAGGCGGCGTTGGACCAGTCGCCCTCCACCCTCACTCTACCGGGCGAAATGTATTTCTGGCCCCCCTCGACGGCAAATCCCCCCTGCCGCGCCTGCACCCCGATGCCGAAACGGCGCAGCGCCGCCAGGGTCATCTGCACATAGGGCGCTGATTCCAGCCTGCCGCTGATCCGGACAGTGCTGTTCCCGGCCAGCGCCGGCAGTGCCAGCAGCAGCCCGGTGATATATTGCGAGCTCACATTGCCGGGCAGCTCGTACTCCCCCGCCTCCAGGGTTCCGGAAATGGTAAAGGGCAATTTATCCCGCGAGAATGAGACGCCGCGCTTTTTCATGGCCTCCGCCAGTCCGCCCAGGGGTCTCTCCGGCAGCCGTCCGCCGCCCCTGAAGCTGCCGCCGCCGCAGAATGCCGCCGCCACGGGCAGTAAAAAGCGCAGGGTGGAGCCGCTCTCTCCGCAGTCAAATTCCGGGGCGGGGTTGAACCTGGAGGGGGGCGCGACAACCAGCAAAGCGCCGCTCCGTTCGATCACCGCGCCCATGGCCCGCAGGCAGGCCAGGGTGCTCTCGATATCGCCCGAACTCTGCGGCAGCTCCATCTCCGTGGGGCCGCCGCACAGGGCCGCCAGGATAAGCAGCCTGTGCGCTTCGGATTTTGAAGCTATGGCCGGCACCGTGCCCCGCAGGGGGCGTGGATATATCCGCAGATCCATCAGCCTGCCCCCAATCCGGCGGCAATGACGCCCTGTAGTTCCGCCACGGGTATTCTCCACAGGATACAGTCCCCGATTTCCCGGGGCAGCACCAGGGTGATCCCATCACCGGCCCGTTTCTTGTCGCCCAGCGCGGCTTCCGCCAGCTCGGCGGCGGAAAATGGCGTGTCCGCAGGAAGATCGTTTTCCAGCAGCACCCTCTCCAGGCGGGCGGCGGTGGCCGCACTGCAGCGGCCCAGCCTGACAGCGGCGCGGGCCATGACAGCCATGCCGGCGGCCACGGCGGGGCCGTGGGCTGTTTCGTAGCCGCTGCATTTCTCGATGGCATGGCCCA
>JAPXLS010000213.1:0-2918 GCA_033809435.1 Bacillota bacterium | reverse complement strand
ACCTCATCCCTGCCGTGCTGCTGCTGGTGGGGGGTATCCTTGCCCTGATCGGGCAGAGGGGATCGGTCAAAAGGGAAAACCACTGCTAGCCCGTTTTCTGGATTCCCTCCAGTCTGGGGAAGCAGAGCGTGATCTGGGGTGGTCTGCGTTCCTCCTGGTATATGACTTCCCATCAGAATTGGTAATGGCAACCGGCCCACTTATTTTAAACGCGATTTCCAATATGCCGGATGCCGTTTCGTATGGGCAATCGCTACAACAAAAATTCGCTTATCCGTTTGATAATATATGACATTGTAGGGATAACGATTAAGGATATAACGTCTGCAACCGGCATAAGTTGGAGGAAACTGTTCCGGGGTGCCACCGATTTTCTCGATGGCCACATCTATCTCGGAAGCAAATCCGAGGGCCGCTTGAACGCTTCTCTCGGCATACCAATCAAAAGCCACATCGAATTCAAACCGGGCAGATCTTCCAAGTTCAACGGATATTGTCATAACCAATTCGCTTCAGGGCCTCGGCACGAACGAGTTTCCAAGGGATCGTTGCCTCGCTCCCTTTTTCTATCGCTGCAATCCGTCGTTCCAGTTCGGGTGCCCAATCTTCATGTAAAGGCGCCCGCACATCAGGTGGAATCAAATCCCATAGTGCCTCAATCAGACGTACCCTTTCCTGGCAGGAAAGTTGCCGTGCTTCTTCAAGTATCGAATTAAAATCAGCCATTCACTTTCCCTCCCCCAAATCATTTTGCCGTTAAAATTAGTGATTTACACAGAAACCGATTCAGCTATGACTGGACAAGGTCAATTGAGTTCATCAACTGTTGAGTTTAGGCTAATTATAACAGGCAAACCCCGCCCAAGACAAGATGGACGGGGTCAGGTCCCGGGGATGGTTGATACAGGAGGCCCGGGCCGGCTTCAGTGAAAGAGGTTCCCAAAAATCAGGCCCGACAGTGTGGCCATGATCACCACCAACGAAACATAGACTGCCGTTTTCTTTGTTCCGATGACGCTGCGGATCACGAGCATGCTGGGCAGGCTCAGAGCCGGGCCCGCCAGCAGCAGCGCCAGGGCGGGCCCCCGGCCCATTCCGGCGCCCAGGAGCCCCTGCAGGATGGGGATCTCGGTGAGGGTGGCAAAATACATGAACGCGCCGGCGATCGAAGCCACCAGGTTTGCCTGAAGGCTGTTGCCGCCCACCAGTGTTTCTATATAGTGCACCGGGATCAGCCCCGCCTCACTGCCGGGCCGTCCCATCAGCAGCCCCGCCGCCAGAACCCCGGCAAAGAGCAGCGGCAGGATCTGCTTGGCAAAATCCCAGGTTGTTTTTACCCAGTCACTCCGCTCTTCCCCATCGAACCAGCAGATCACGATCAGACCCAACAGCAGCAGCAAACCCGCAACAAGCGTCCATTTGATGTGGTAAAGGGCGCTGTAAAAACCGACCGGTTCAGCAGGCTTCCCCCAGGTGGCAAAGATGAGGATCAGAACCATGACGGCAAAAAATACAATGTTTTGCAGCGGGCTGCGGGTTTCGGCCTCATTTTTGGTCATGCCGGCCATGGAAGAAGCCAGCCATTCCCCGTCGTCCCGGCGGAAGATCAGCGCCATGAGCAGGCCGATGACCAGGGCAAAGAGCACTGCGCCCACCGCCCGGGCCACGCCCAGCTCCCAGCCGAGCACCCTGGCGGTGAGCACGATAGCCAGCACATTGATGGCTGGTCCCGAATAAAGAAAGGCCACCGCCGGGCCGAGACCGGCGCCGCGGCGGTAAATCCCCGAGAAAAGGGGCAGCACGGTGCAGGAACAGACAGCCAGGATCGCGCCGGAGAGGGAGGCCACGGCGTAGGCCACCCATTGCCTGGCCTGGCCGCCGAAATATCTGATCACGGCGCCCTGAGAAATAAAATTGGCGATGGCGCCGGCGATAAAGAAAGCCGGTACCAGACAGAAGAGCACGTGCTGGCGGGCGTAATCCTGAAGCAGATAGAAAGCTTCAAGGATCGAAGCGGCCACGAGCGGGTGTTCAAAAGGGATCAGGTATACCGCCAAAAAAATCCCGGCGGCGACGATAAACTTTTGATATTCCTTCATGTCAGTTTCATTTTCCAATCAAGCTGTAAGGGTTAACTCTCTGTTCATGCTGATGTAACACTTGCTAGATCTCATCCCGGATCATTTTTTTAAGTTCTTCTAATTTCGGGACGCGCCCTGCGGCCTTGATCTTGTCATTGATCACCAGGGCCGGCGTCATCATCACATCGTACTTCATGATCTCCTCCATCTTGCTGACCTTCTGCACATCGGCAGCGACCTCCAGCTCATCCAGGGCGCCGAGCAGCTCTTTCTCCAGAGCCCGGCATTTCTGGCACCCGGTCCCCAGCACTTTGATGATCATTTCAATTCTCACCTTTCATGCGAATTTTTTCCCGATCGACCGATCCGCCTGGCCCCCGAAAGCAAAGGGCGGCAGGGGTACGCGATGTCCCTGCACCTTGGTTACCGCTGCGCTACAGCCCCACGATTCAACCGTTCATTCAGTTCACTGAAGTACTGCCGGAGAGTATTCAGATCAGGCCTGTTGATGGAGTACCTCATCCATACCCCATCCCGCCGGCCCACTACCAGCCCGCTTTCACACAATATCTTCATATGATACGAAAGAGTGGGCTGCGTAATAGCGAACTCCTCCAATATTTTGCAGGCGCAGAGTTCCCCGCCCGCCAACATGTCCAGTATCCTCAGCCTCGTTTCATCGGAGAGCGCTTTCATGAACAGAACATAACTGCCGTAATCCTTGAGCAAACTTTTTTCACCTGCGTTGATCGACATAGATAGCTATCGATGTCCATTATAGGGCAGACATAGATAGGTGTCAATACCTGTTGCCTGTTGACTGATTTTATATTATAG
>JAPXLS010000212.1:0-2951 GCA_033809435.1 Bacillota bacterium | reverse complement strand
CTTCAGGGCAGCCTGCTCCTCATCGCGGCGGCGAAAATTCTCCAGCTGTATTTTGATGATTTTTTTGAGCCGGCCCATATTGTCGGGGTTTTCATGATATGAGACGCTTCCGTAATCGGGTTCGCGCAGGTTGGAATGATCGATTCCGGCCATGGCCATGATCAGGGCCAGATTTATGTAGGGCAGCGCAGTCTCAACAGAGTAGCCCCCCTCCAGAACGGCGATGTCGGGAGCCAGCCTGCGGTTGAGCTCGGCGTATCCGGCGGCCGTAAAGAGCATGTTGGCCAGCGGATCGCTGTAATGGTTATCCTGTCCCGCCGAGTTTACCACCAGCTCGGGTTTGAACTCTTCCAGCAGCGGCAGAATGAGGTGGTCAACAGTGTACAGGATCTCCCCGTCGGCGGTATAGGGAGCCAGCGGCACATTGATGGTGGTCCCCTTTGCCGGAGGCCAGCCCAGCTCATCCACAAAGCCGCTGCCCGGGTACAGGGTCCGTCCATCCTGGTGAAATGAGATGAAGAGAACATCGGGATCATGGTAATAGATCTCCTGCGTGCCGTCGCCGTGGTGCACATCCGTATCCACGATGGCGATGCGGCGCAGATTGTATTTACGGCGCAGATATTCGATCATGATGGCTTCGTTGTTGATATTGCAAAAGCCGCGGTTCCCGTGAGCCACGGTCATGGCATGGTGGCCCGGGGGCCTGATGATGGCAAAGCCGTTTTTGACCTCCCCCTCCATGAAGGCTTCGCCCATGACCATGGCTCCGCCGGCAGAGACAAAATGAGCCTCCGTGGCTATATTCTCCACCGAGGGGATACAGAAATGAACGCGGGCGATATCCTTCGCCAACGCCAGCCGGGGCTGGTACTCCCTGATCTGCGGCAGATCCATGACCCCCTCTTCAAAGATCTGATCCCGCGTGTACAGCAGCCTCTCCTCGCGTTCCGGATGCGTGGGCGAAATGGCCCAGTCAAAAGCGGGGAAAAAAAGCACACCCGTCGGTTTCACCGGCTCACCCCCTGAAAATCCTCGATCAGGCCCGGTGCGACCTGCACGCTGACCTGGAATATCTTGCCCACCCTGCCCCATCCGCGGATCATGTTGAACTGCTCGGCCCGGTCCACGCGCGCCTCCTGCGCATAGCTGCCGGCTCCCATGTTTTTGGCCAGCCGGGCCAGATGCTCCAGGGCCAGCTCCTCGGCGTCGGCAAGCTGGAAGGCGGCGGGGTTCCGGATCGCTCCCTCTGTCCCCCCCTGATCTATGACAAAGCGCTCCTGCTGGGTATCGGCATACAGTTGCAGCGCCAGCGTCGGTCTGGCCACGGCGGCCCCCAGCGCATTGCCCACCGGCGCCAGGCGGTGCACCGTACAGGCAACGCCGATCCTCTCCGCCAGCAGCGGCACGATCTGCCCCGCAGCGGCTCCGATGCCGATAAGCCTCTCCAGCTTGAAACTGCGCCGGTGCACGATCTCCCAGACCTTGTAAGCCGGCTCATCTTCCCATTCGCGAAACATCCCCTCTATCAGCTCCTGCAGGCGGGAGACAACCTGCTCCACCACGGCGGCGGACAGCTCTTCAGGGGTCAGGCCGCATGAAGATGCCAGTTCGGCAATCGCCGACTCGCTGCGCCACGCTACGCCCGTATGCAAACCGGCGTGGCAGTTGAAGGCATCGGTCACCGCCGGCGCAGGGCCGCCAAAGCAGGCTGCCGGGCCCAGTCTCTCGGGGGATATCTCCACCGTTCCCCCGGCGCATTTCAGCACACTGTCGCCGCCCAGGGCCAGCGAACGCAGGGCCAGGGCATGAATATGAGTGAGCCGCCCGTTGATGCAGGCTCCCCTGGAGGCATGCAGCGGCACCCCTTCTATGAGCAGGGCGATATCCGAGGTGCTGCCGCCGATATCGATCATGACCGCATTCTCCGGACTCTCGCTCATGGCCACCGCACCCATGGTGCTGGCGGCAGGCCCGGAATAGGCCGTTTCCAGCGGCCTTAGCAGCGACGTCCCGAGTGGCATGGTTCCGCCGTCGGCCTTGAGTATTTCCACCGGGGCGGCAAGCGAACGCTGCTGCAACGCCTCCCCGACCAGGGAGGCAAACTCGTTCCATCTGGGCGCGGTCATGGCGCTGTAGTAGGCCGTTGCCGCGCGGCGGGGGAAATTCAAACGATCCGCAGTTTCGCTCCCCAGGATCACCTCCGCCTCCGGGTAGCGCTCACGGATAATCCCGGCGATCCTCTGCTCGATACTGCGGTTGCGGTGCGAAAATTTTGCGGCCACGGCAATATGGCCAATCTCCTTTTTGCGGATATCCCCTATTACAGTATTGATCTCTCTTTCCGAGATGTTTTCGGTGATATTTCCCCTGAAATCTATATTGCCCTGCAGAAAATAGGTATCCGGGGCCATCTTGAAAAAGCTGAATGGAAGCCCCCTTCCGGGAACGAGAAGCAGCGCCGTGCGGACGCCGCTCTGCGTGGCCAGCAGGTTCGTGACCAGGGTGGTGCTCAGGACCAGCCGCCGCACTCCCTGCGGATTCAGCCCTTCCAGAAGCCCGTCGAGCACCTCCAGTATATTTGCCGTCAGCCCACCGCTGTTGCGGGGCCTCTTGATGCTTTTCTCCACCGCTCCCCTTCGAATCAAAACGCCGTCGGTAGAGGTGCCTCCCACGTCTATGCCCAGGAGCATTCGCAGACCACCTTCCCGAAAATATTCATCTTTATCTCTATTCTACCATATCCGGTGAAAAAACAACTGCTTCCGGCATCTGCCGGGCAGAAGGCTGCTCTTACCCGCGCCGGTCCCGGCACCCCCCCCTACCGGTCAACCCGGGGCCTGTCAGCGTTTTTAAAAAAGGATTTTGGCGGGGACTAAAGAATTATGAATAAGCACTGCTACAATACAGGGATGAAGCGCGGTAAAAATATGATCAAGCATGAGCTGCAG
>JAPXLS010000211.1:0-2998 GCA_033809435.1 Bacillota bacterium | reverse complement strand
CGGCCCCTCGCCCGAGCACCGCCGCTCCTTTCGCTGCGCCGCCCCCGGCGAGGCGCCGTCATGACGCGGCGCCGGCAGCAGGTCGGGAAGGCCGGGGAGGAGGCGGCCCGCAGCTATCTCCAGCGCGAGGGCTACCGGGTGGCCGAGCGGAACTACCGCTCTCCCTACGGCGAGATCGATCTGATCGCCTTTCACGGCGGCGCCACTGTTTTCATTGAGGTGCGCACCCGCACAAGCGGTTCCTTCGGTCAGGCGGCGGAATCGATTACCGCATGGAAGTTGGAGCGGCTGAAGAAAACCGCCCACCACTACATGCAGTCCCGCTGCGGGAAGGAAGTTGCCTGCCGCTTTGACTTCATCGCCGTGCACCTGGATCAGCAGAGCATGGACCTGGTGGGCCTGCGCCACTACCGGAATATCATCGGATAAATTTAGCTGAACTTCTCCTTTATTACCATGTGCTCAAGAAAGGCCAATAATGACAAGACGTTAACATAATGTTATCAAACCTTAACAATCATCTAGACACACCCCGAATAAGCCTGTTTGTCAGGCTTATTTTTTTACCCTATAATCATTCTTAACATAACATAACGCCGAATGGAAACTACGGGGAAACCAAAAATGATTTGGGGTGAACCGCATCACGCGGGGGGACAGCTTCCCTCCCCAACCCGTCAGCTAACCCCGGAGGCGAAAAAGAGGAGGATATTTACTTAATGTTCAGACCATTCAAGACGGTTCTTCTCGTGGCCCTGCTTCTTTTGCTCACCGGCTCGGGGGTGGCCGAAGCGGCGCTGAACCATACCGTGGTACCGGGTGAAACGGTGTGGCTCATATCCCAAAAATATGACACCACGGTGGCCGCAGTTGCCGGCGCCAATAACCTGGCCAATCCCAATCTGATTTACAGCGGGCAGATGTTGTCCATTCCGGGGAAACACAGGGTGGCGCCGGGTGAAACGCTCTGGCTGCTTTCTCAACATTACGGCACCAGCGTGGCGGCGCTGGCCGGGGCCAGCGCGCTGGCCAACCCCGCCCTGATCTATCCCGGTCAGATTCTGAACATCCCCGGCGAAGGGAACGGCGGCGGATCTGCAGCGAACCCACCGCTGTCGCGGGGCGACTACGGGCTGTCAAATGCCGATCTGGATCTTTTTGCCCGCCTGGTGCACTCCGAATCGGCGGGGGAGCCCTACATGGGGCAGGTGGCCGTTGCCGCCACTGTTTTGAACCGGGTCCGGGACAGCCGTTTCCCGAATTCGGTGCGCGCCGTCATTCTGCAGGTCTGTGACGGTTTTTATCAGTACTCGCCGGTACAGGACGGCAGGATCAATCTGGCCGCCGGTGAGAGCGCATACCGCGCTGTCGGTGAAGCTTTAAACGGCGCCGATCCTTCCCTGGGAGCAACGGGATTCTACAATCCGGCCAAGACCACCAACCAGTGGGTGCGGATGCAGCCGGTGACCACCGTTATCGGCAATCACGTTTTCTTCCGCTAAAATGATGGCAAAAGGTTATGGGGCGGCTGTCACCTGCCCGCCCCATAACCCGGCTTCTTGATAAACCTGTTTCCCCCGCATTTGTGATCCGCTGCCGGCCGGGCGCAGCTTCAATTCCCCTTTACCGGTCCCCCATCATGGCAGCAGAAATTCATTGTCCAGATCCCCTTTGATGCAACCAGGCCGGATCCCCCACCTTGCCCGCCTTCAGGGAGCGGACTTTGGCCTTGCCTGCTATTTTGCCGTAGCATTTCTGGTAATGTTCAGCTCGCCAGGTCAGGAAATCCCGGATCGATTCTACCAGGGGGCGGGGATTGTAGCCAAGCTCTTTTTCGGCCTTGGCCCGGCTGAAGCGTGAGTTTTCAATCACGGTTTTCAGCGAGTACGTGGTAAATTGCGGCGTCCTGTTGAAAAGCCTGTAAAAATGGTGGGTATACCTGGAAAAGAACAGCGCTGCTTTGATGGGCACCGCCACCGTGGGAGCGCGCAGTCCGGTAACCGTCTGGGTTTTTTTTGAAAGCCATCGCAGCGAAACCTGTTCCCCGGAAAGGATATATTTTTCACCGGTGCGGCCCTTTTCCGCCGCCAGGATCATCCCTTCCACAACGTCGCGGACGTCGACGAAATCGTACGCGCCGTTGACGATAAAATGCACCTTGTTTGTGGCCAGTGTCTTTACCAGCTGGCCCATCTCCGATCCGAAATAGTCATGGGGGCCGATGACCCCGCTGGGGCAGACGATGACAGCGTCGAGGCCCTCCCGGACCAGCTCCAGCACCGCTTGTGCCCCTTCAGCCTTGGTCCGGTCATAGGCGCCGGCGCTGCCGTCAAGGGAGAGAGGGGTGTTTTCATCCATGATCACGCCGTGGGGTTCCCTTCTGAGGGCATGGACCGAAGCGGTATGCACCAGCCTTTTGACCTTTGCTTCGAGCGCAGCCCGGGCCACATTCCGGGCCCCTTCCACATTCACCCGGTACATGAGCTTCTCGTCACCGGGTAGAATGGAGATGATCCCGGCGAGGTGATAGACCAGTTTTACTCCTTTCATCCAGCGATCCAGGGTGTCGGGATCGAGGATATTGCCCACCACCATTTCAATGGGCAGCCCGCTCAGGGAATCGCAGCGTTCACCGGGCAAGATCAGGGCCCTGACCTTTTCTCCCCTTGCGACCAGCTCTCTGATCAGGACATTGCCGATATGCCCTGTTGCTCCTGTTACCAAAATCATTTACATCGACCTCCGCTTCAATCCGATGATCGGAAACATTGTGCTTTCCTTCGCCCTGCCCGGCCCTTCGGAGCCAGGCGGGCCAAAATTAAAGCAATCGTTTAAATCAATTGTATTAAACAATTGTTGCTTTGTCAATACCCGTGAAATAGATGATGTGAATGGATGATCGATCGATCCTGAACGCCTTCAAATCGGAAGGCGGGCTGTTCTGAAGGGGTAAAGCCAACCCGGCAAACAGTTCTGCCGGGTTGGATAAAAAGATGCC
>JAPXLS010000210.1:0-3033 GCA_033809435.1 Bacillota bacterium | reverse complement strand
ATTGTGTTTTATGGCTAAGCAGCTCCCGCGCAATGATCAGGCGCTGGATCTGATTGCTCCCCTCGTATATCTGGGTCACCTTGGCATCGCAAAAATAGCGCGCCACCGGATTGTCCGCCCTCGTCCCTGCCGGCCCCCAGAGATCGAGACAGCGGGTGGCGGCGGAAACAGCCAGGTCCGTGGCAAAGAGTTTCGCCATGGAGGCTTGCCTGGTGCAGGCGTCGCCTCTATCCTTGAGCAGCGCGGCGCGGTAAACAAGCAGGCGGGCCGCCTCCAGCCCGGTGTAGAGCGAGGCCAGGGTGAAACGGGCGTCCTGCCCGGGGGCGGTATCCTGCAGCCTGCGGTGCCGCTCCAGATGCGCGGCGGTCTCCTCCAGGGCGGCGCGAGCCAGGCCCAGACCCTGGGCGGCGATGCCGATACGCCCGCCGTCCAGAAGGGACATGGCCACGGAAAAGCCCTCACCCTCGGCACCGAGACGGTTCTCTTCGGGCACGGGGGCCTCGCTGAAACGCAGCTCCGTGGTCACCGAACCGTGCAGGCCCATCTTGCGCTCCGGCGGTCCTGTCTCCAGCCCGGGGGTATCCCGGTCAACGAGAAAGGCGGTGATCCCCTTTCTCCCCTTTTTCGGATCGGTCAGTGCAAAAACGGTGTACAGATCGGCCTCCCCGCCGCTGGTGATGAAAACCTTGCTTCCCTCCAGCAGGTATCCGCCCTGCGGTGCACGCCGGGCCGTCATGCGCAGCGCCGCCGCGTCGGAGCCGGCCCCCGCCTCCGTCAGGGCAAAGGCGCCCAGCAGCGAACCGCGGGCCAGGCCGGGCAGATAGCGTTTCTTCTGGGCGGCGGTGCCGAAATAGAGCAGCGGGAAGCTGCCCACCGATGTATGCACCGCCAGAATGACTCCGGTGGAGGCGCAGATCCTGGAGATCTCCTCGATGAGCAGAATGTAGGTCAAAAAATCTTCACCCCGGCCGCCCCATTCCGCCGGGATGGGCAGCCCCATGTAGCCGCGCCGGGCCGCCCGCGCGACATTCTCACGGGCAAAGCCGGCGCTTCCCGGAGTCAGCTCCGCGCGGGCAAAGAGGCGAAATTCCTCCCGCCGGGCCAGATGCTTCTCGGACAGCAAAAAATCCATCTCCATGTGCGATCCCCCTGCCGGCGGCTCTGCATCCGCCCTCTCCGGCTCCGGGAGGGGTGCCGCCTGTACATGTTCCTGCTCCCGGCGCCGCAACATAAAAGGAAAACAAAAAGGACTTTCGCCTCCGAAGGGAATTATCCTTCAGACTCTTGGACTAGCTCTTGCCGCCAACCTGGATAACCGTGGCCTCACCCTGTGCGGCACCGCTGCAGATGGTGGCCAGACCGTAACCGCCGCCCCGCCGCCGCAGCTCCGCGATAAGGGTCATCAGGATGCGGCCCCCGCTGGCCCCGATGGGATGCCCCAGGGCCACGGCCCCGCCGTTCACATTGATCCTGCTTTCATCCCAGCCGCCCAGCTTGATGCAGGTCAGGGGCACCGCCGCGAAAGCCTCGTTTATTTCAATGAGATCCATCTGCTCCGCCGACAGCCCCGCTTTCTGCAAGGCCTGAACCGCTGCCGCATAGGGCACCGTCGAGATGTAGCTCGGCTCCTGGGAGGCGCAGCCGTACGCCACGATCTCGGCCAGGGGCTCCAGACCCAGCTCCCGCGCTCTCTCCGCCGAGGCCAGGATGAGCGCCACCGCCCCGTCGCTGATGGGGGGCGCATTTCCCGCGGTGATCAGGCCGTCTTGCTGGAACGCCGGCGGCAGCGCCGCCATTGCCTCCAGTGAACTGTTGCGGCGCGGCAGCTCGTCGCGCTGAAAAAGGGCGGGCTCGCCCTTGCGCTGCGGCACGCTGACCGGCACGATCTCTTCATCCAGCAACCCTTTATCCATCGCTTCCACGGCGCGCTGCTGGCTGCGCAGGGCCCACCTGTCCATATCCTCGCGGGTGATCCCGTATTCTTCTGCAGGGACCCTGTCCCCGTGCACCCCCATATGCACATCATGAAAAGGGCACCAGAGCCCGTCCCTGATCATCCCATCAATGACGGGCCCGTCGCCCATGCGCAGCCCCTGCCTGGCCCGCGGCAGGTAATAGGGGACTGCGCTCATATTCTCCATCCCTCCGGCGGCCACGATCTCCGCCTCGCCGCTGCGGATGAGCAGATCGCCCAGATTGACGGCCCGCAGGCTGGAAGCACAGACCTTGTTGATCGTATCCGAGGGTACCTCTGCAGGTATACCCGCCCCGATCGCTGCCTGGCGGGAAGGGATCTGCCCGGCGCCCGCCTGAACCACCATCCCCATGAACAGATAATCAACATCCTTGCCCTGCACCCCTGCGCGCGACAGCGCCCCCCGAAGGGCGGCGGCGCCCAGTTCCACCGCGGGAATCTCCCGCAGCGTGCCCTGGAAACGGCCGAAAGGGGTGCGGGCAAAACCGACAATAACGGTATGCGGCATGTTCCACCTCGCCTGAATATTCTTGTCCAGGCCGCCCCGTTCCTGCTCCAGGGGGCGCGGCCCGCTCACCGGCCCGCTCAGGAGCGGCCGATGATGTAGCGGTAGGGATCCACCTTTTCTCGCAATGTTCTCAGCTCTTTTTCCACCGGCGGCGCACTTTCCGCCACGTCCGGCGCCCAGAGCAGCTCGAAGCCGGTATTCTCCAGGATCTGCTCCCTGGTGACGCCGGGGTGAATGCTTTCCACCTGCATCCGCTTGGACTCTTTTTCAAAACCGAGCACGCAGAGATCGGTGATCACCTTGTACGGTCCGGCGCCCGGCGGCAGCCCTGCAGCCTCGCGGGCGCCCTTGCCGGTGAGATAGCCCGGAGAGGTGATGAAATTGATCCTGTCGGTAAAGCGGCGCGCATCCTGGATCGTGATCACCATGATCCGCCAGCAGAAGGAGGCCAGGTCGCAGGCGCCGCCGCTGCCGGGGAAGCGCACCTTGGGCCTCTCGTAATCATCGCCGATCATGGTCGAGTTGATATTGCCGTACATATCGATCTGGG
>JAPXLS010000209.1:0-3112 GCA_033809435.1 Bacillota bacterium | reverse complement strand
GTCAGCCCTTCTTAATGGAGATGATAATGGTATCCCCGCCGATCTTTACCACGCCCGACCAGGGGATGGCCACCTCCTCGCGGCTGCCGAAACCCAGCAGTGAACCTTTCCCGGCCAAAAGCAGCGCTTTGATCTCCCCGCTGTTTTCATCTATGAGCAGGTCGGAGCGGCCGGCAGGCCCCCAGAAGTTGCCCTCCTCGATATCCACCAGCTCCTTGCGGGCCAGTTCACTCAAACGCATTTCTGTTCTCTCCTTGTTGATCAATGCCCGTATGCCCCAACCCCCCCTCGCCCCGCACCGTTTCCGGTAGGGCATCCACCGGAGTCAGCCTGACCCTGGGTATGGGGCAGAGTACCATCTGGGCGATACGGTCCTTGCGGCGCACGGTGAAAGGCGCGGCGCCCAGATTGATCAGAATAACCTGAATTTCACCGCGGTAGTCGGCATCCACCGTTCCCGGCGAATTGAGCAGCCCCAGGCCGTGCCGGGCCGCCAACCCGCTCCGGGGGCGGATCTGCAGTTCGTATCCGGGAGGGACAGCCGTTTTCAGCCCCGTGGGAATGATTTCAACCGCTCCCTGCTCCAGGACCACATCGCCGGCCACGGCGGCGTACAGATCCATTCCCGCCGCTCCCGCGGTCATGTATGCCGGCAGGGGCAGCCCCCGGCCGTGAGCCATTATTTCCACCGGCAGCTCCACTATCTCCTGTTGCATCCTCATCAGCCACCCTTGTTCTATTTGGCGGGCCGGGGCTGTTCCGGCATGGAACCCGGTCCCGCCCCTCTAGAATACGGCGGGCGCAGCCTTTACTCCTGCCAGATACGAATATCGATGCTGCCGCCCCGGTTGGAGCTGCGGATGAGGATGAGCCGGTCGGTGTTGTTGCGAAATTTGAAGTCCAGGCTGTCCGCAACGGTGGCATCCATCCCCGGGGGCACGTAACCGACAGGCAGGCTGTGCGGATAGCGTTCCACCACTTCCAGGCCGGCGCGCAGAACGGCATTGTAAAGGGTGGTCGATACCTGGCAGACCCCTCCGCCCAGGCCGGGGACCACGGCGCCGCCCACGATGACGGGGGCGTGGCGGTAACCCCGCTCCGCCGTGCGCGGCCCGTTGGCCCTGTTGAAGGAAAATATTTCTCCCGGTAAAAGCAGGCAGTTGTTCAACGAGGCGGTGGCGAGGATTATGTTGGTGACGCGCCCGCCGCTCCCGCTGATCCAGGTCCGGTAAGCCCCGATTTCCCGGTCGATGAGGGCATAATGGGCCGCCGTGATCTCGGGATCAAGATGGATCAGATCGGGCAGCAGCCTGCTGTTTGGCGGGGCGGTCATGATCTTATCCACAGTGGAGGTGCGGTCAACCAGGCAGCCCGTGACGCCGGCCGTGATCTCTCCGCTGCGGGGATCGATGAAGGCATTGCGCGGCACAATGTCCATTTGCGCCGCCAGATCATCCACCAGGGAGGACACTTCACGCCGGGAAAGCCCCTGTACGACCCTGCCCTCCAGTTCCACGCCGCGGCGGACGCGGTCTGCCCCCGTGAACAGGGCGGAGCAGCAGGCGGTACCCATCCAGATCAGGCCCAGGCCGCAGATCAGCGCCGGCAGGATCAGACCCATCCGCTGATGGAAGAAGCGGAAAGGCCCTCTCATTGCGCCAGGCCCGGATTGAACAGCTCCGCAGCGCTGACCACGGACAGACCCTGCTCCCCGATCCAGGGCAGGATTTCACGCAGCAGCTGCACCGTATCCGCCGTGGGATGCATGAGAATGATCTGTCCGGGAGCAAGGTTGCGGGTAATTCTCTGCCGCATCAGCTCGACTCCCGGTTTTTGCCAGTCCACCGTATCCAGGCTCCACAGCACGGTACGCATCCCCTGCCTGGAAACGATCTCCAGCGTCAGCGGATTGTATTCTCCCTTGTGCGGGGTAAAATAGCGCGGGTACGAGCCAATGGCGTCGAATATGATTTCGTTTGTTTGCCTGATGGAGCGGGCCATCTCCCAGGAATCGAGTTCGGGAAAAACCTCGTCATCGGCATAGCCGTGATTGCCCAGTTCATGGCCGTCAGCGGCAATCTGCTGCAAAAAGTGTTCATGCTTCTCCGCCCACCGGCCCGTGAGGTAAAAGGTCGCGGCGGCTTTCTCTTCCCGGAGAAGATCGAGCATTTCCGGCAGGAATTCCTCGCCCCAGGCCACATTGATCATCAGGGAGATGCAGGGCTTTCGGGCGTTGCCCCGCTCCGCCGGCAGTGCCGGATAGTGATCCCAGCGCACCGGGGGAAGCAGTTCACGAAACACGGGCAGCACGTTCTCCCCGGCAGAAGCCTTCATCACCGCCTCCACGGTGGCCTCCTGATCTATTTCCAGCCCGTTCAGCTCGGGAATGATGCGCTCTCCTGCGGGATCGATCTCGGCGCTGACGGGATCGCGGCCCTGGCGGCGGGCCATCCGGCCAACAACAGCCGCCACCTCGGTACGAAAAAGGTGCTCCACCGGTTCGCCCTGCAGGCAAACCCCGGCCCGGACCCCGTTGAAATGACGCCGCAGCGGTTCGTCGAATTGAAAATAGAGCGCCGCCACCGCCGCCGCAACAAGCACCGCCGGGGCGGCCCATTTCCACCACCATCCCCTGGACCTGTTCTTGGACATTCCTTCCCCTCCCTCCTTGCCTTTGGAGTTAATTACTCTTTCTCCGGCCGGCCCCGCCCTTCAAGCAAGTCTGATACCTTTACCGCCTCCAGGCCCCGCTCCCGCAGCAGTTTCAAGATCTGCGGCAGCGCTTCGTGCAGGAGCGGTGAACCCGCTCTAAAGTTGATTATGGCGCCCCTGTGCAGCCTTTTACCTACCCGTGCGCTCACTTCCGCAGCGTCCCGGCTGATGTAATCATATGATTCCACCGACCAGAGCACGGTGCGGCAGCGGTGCCTGCGGGCCTGCTCCAGGATGACGCCGTTGTAAAGACCCCGGGGCGGGCGGAACAGGTGGGGGCTGTATTCCAGGGCCGCCAGGGCGCTTTCATTGAAGCCCTCGATTTCCTTTATGATCTCCCCTTCGGAGGCATAAAGAAGGTTGGCATGGTTCAGCGTATGATTTCCAATTTCATGTCCCT
>JAPXLS010000208.1:0-3231 GCA_033809435.1 Bacillota bacterium | reverse complement strand
GATTTTTACCTGTTCCCCTGCATCGCCATTGTTGATTCATTATCCAGCCTTGTATCCGCAAAATAGCAGCCCCAGGGGGCTGAACCATGGAGATCAGATGGTACAGCCAAGGATATCGCCATCATCAAACCGGGCGACATTGTCGAACGCGGCCCTTTCCGGATCACCCTTATCAGGGGAAAACATATCCGCTTTGACACCGGATTGATCCTGCAGACCCTGTTCAACCAGCGCGTCATCCAACACCGCAGCAACCTCGACCCCCTGCTCAGGGGAGCCCGCGGGTGAGGTGCTCATGAAGAGGACGATTCTTCCCCCGGTGTCGAGCTCCGTGGATGTTGCCCCTTTTATCAGGGCGGTAAAAACGAACTTCCCGGATATCAGGGTGATCCGTCCGGAGGCCTTTACTCCCATCGCCTTCTAAAACGACACCTACCCGATAATGAACAGCCTGTTGGGGGGCAGCTGCAGGCAACAGTTCTCCCCGGCGGGGATGTAGGGGGCGGCCAGTTTGGAAACCTCGGCCTCCAGATGAAACTCCCCGTCCAGGCCGTTTATCGCCCTGAAGCGGTAGGTATAGCTGGAAACCCCGTCCACCGCCTCCACCACCCTGGCCCTGAACATATTCTCGCAGGGCCGCTCCTGTACCCGGATGTACTCGGGCCTGATGCCAACCGTGATCTTCTGGTTTTGATAATAACTGCCCGGGGAGTCAAGGCTGACCCGGAACCTCTCATTCCACTCCTTGACCAGCACGGTAACCCTGCCGTCCTCTACACTTTCGACAATTCCCCCGGCCAGATTCTTGGCGCCCGTCAGCCTGGCCACGGTTCTGTTCGCCGGAGCATTGATCAGCCTGTCCTTGGGGCCAAGCTGCAGAATACGACCCGCCTCGTACACGGCGATCTGCGAGCTCAGCCGGTAGGCTTCCTCCAGGTTGTGGGAGACAAAGATAATGTTGCCCTTGTAGAACTGGTGAATGCTCAATATCTCGCGTTCCAGCTGACCCCGGACCTGGGTGTCAAGGGCCGAAAAGGGCTCATCCAGCAGCAGCATCTCCGGCTCGGGCGCCAGTGCGCGGGCCAGGGCCACCCGCTGCTGCTGCCCCCCCGAAAGGTGGCGCGGAAAGCGATCCCTGAAATCACCCAGGCGCATTTTTTCCAGCAGGTAGGTGACGCGGGCATCGATCATTTTTCGATCCTGCCTGGAGATGCCGAAGGCTATATTATCGTAGACCTTCAGATGGGGAAAAAGGGCGTAATTCTGAAATACGTACCCTATTTTTCGCTTCTGGGGCGACAGATTAAGTTTGCTGCCTGAATCATAAAGGGTTCTGCCGTTAACATTGATGTAGCCCTCATCGGGCTTCATCAGCCCGGAGATGCACTGCAGCGTCAGACTCTTACCACTGCCCGATGGGCCCACAATGGAGAGTATTTCCTGGTTTATGGAAAAGGAGACATCCAGGCCGAACCCGGGGAGGGCTTTTTTTATTCTTACCTCAAGCAAATGGAATACCTCCAGGCATCAGCGCTTCATGTAAAGATGAACATTGCGCTTCCAGTAATTGAGCATGAATATGGAGGACAGCGATATGATCAGGATTACTGCCACCCAGAGCAGGGCTCTCTCGTTCTTCCCTGCAGCCACCGCGAAGTAGATGGCCAGGGGAATGGTCTGTGTCCGGCCGGGAATATTGCCGGCCAGCATGAGGGTGGCCCCGAATTCACCCAGGGAACGGGCAAAGGAGAGGATGATACCCGCCATGATCCCCGGCCAGGCCAGGGGTACGGTCACCCGCCAGAATGTGGACCATTCGGAGGCGCCCAGGGTGCGGGCGGCTCTTTCAATATTGGGCTCGATCTGCTCAAAGGCGCCCCGCGCCGTCTGGTACATCAGGGGGAAAGCCACCACGGTGGAGGCGATGACTGTTGCCGTCCATGAAAATATCACAGTGGTCCCCATCTTCAGCAGCAGCTTCCCCAGGGGGCCGTGTTTACCGAAGAGCAGCAGCAGTCCAAATCCCAACACGGTGGGAGGCAGAACCAGGGGCAGGGTAAAGATGCCGTCAAGGATACCCTTGGCTTTTCCATGGTAGTAGGCCAGCCAGCGGGCGGCAGCGATGCCCAGGAAAAAGGTAAATATCGTCGAAACCGAGGCGGTTTTCAGTGATATCCATACCGGGACAAAATCGAGTTCTGGCATATGTTATCTCCGCTTATCAGTTGTTGCCGGTTCCGCCGCGGCGGCACCGATCTTTCTTACATGCTCTATCATGGCCACCCTTTCTCCCCGGAAGGAAGAAAGGGTGGTTTCAGTGCAGCGATCTTGCAGTTTACCAGCCGTTAAAAAGGCTTGAAGCCGTACTTTTCCAGGACCGCTTTCGCTGCAGCGCCGGTCAGGTATTCGATGAATGCCCGGGCCGCCTCGGGGTTGGCGCTGTCCTTGATCACCGCCAGGGGATAGATCAGAGGGGCATGGGCGCCCTCGGGAGCCGCCGCCACGATATCCACCTTGTCCGAGATCCCGGCATCGGTGCGGTAAACCGCGCCCGCCTCGACGGCTTCGGTTTCTACGTAAGCCAGTACCTCGCGGACATCCTTGCCCATCATCAGCTTCTTCTCAACCTGTTCCCAGATCTCCAGGGTGGTAAATGTCTCCTGGGCGTACTTGCCTGCGGGGACGGATTCGGGATCGCCAATGGCGATGAGCTTGACTTCATCCTTGACCAGATCCTCGAAACCCGCAATTCCGGTGGAACCCTTGGGCACCACCAGCACCAGCTCGTTCTGCAGCAGATCGATCCTGGTACCTTCGAGCAGCAGATCCCCTTCCTCCAGTTCGTTCATCTGCTTGGGTGCGGCCGAGATAAAGATATCCACGGGCGCCCCCTGCTCGATCTGCTGCTGCAGGGCGCCGGATGAACCAAAATTGTACTCGATGGTGACATGAGGAGCCTCGTCCTTGTAAAGCCCGGCAATCTCCTCCATGGCATCGGTGAGGCTGGCCGCCACCGAAAGCTTCAAGGTGACCGGCTCCGCCCCTTCGGGCAGATCCCCGTTCTCACCCGGTCCGGGTTCCTCCGCAGGTGTGCAACCCGACAGCGCCACCATCAAAAGGGCGATCAACCCGAGGACCGCGATCAGCTTCAAAATCTGTTTTTTGGTCATTTGTGAACCTCCATTATATTTTTCTTAGATACCCCCCTCTTCACATCAGAGGGTAACAGGG
>JAPXLS010000207.1:2889-3283 GCA_033809435.1 Bacillota bacterium | reverse complement strand
ATCATCCAGCCGGCAGCGGTTATTGCGCTGATTCTCACATTTTGCGCGGCAGGGCTCGTTCAAGCCTTTCACCTCCGATGGAGTTGGTAGGTTTATTTTCTCCATTCTGGGCACAATAACAGATGGAATTTATTTCTACCACCCAAGGAGGATGCTTTTGAATACCGGCGCTCGACAATACCTCGATGAAAACTTCCAGCGCGGGAAAAACTTCCTTACGGCCCAGGAGGCCCTGCTCCAGGAGCTGGCCTCCACCTTCGAAGCGGAACTCTGGGAACAGCTGGAGCGCCAGTCGTTCTTTCGCCTGGGGCAGAAGATGGCCCTGCCGCAGCAGCCCCGGCTGCAGGAGCTGCTCATCAGGCAGATTCTTTTCACCTGGAGCCTCGGTTTTGCC
>JAPXLS010000207.1:0-2879 GCA_033809435.1 Bacillota bacterium | reverse complement strand
GAAACCCCGTTAAGGCGGCGGCAAAGATCGGCCATCTCGATGGCGCTCAAAGCAGCGGCCCAACCCTTGTTGCCCGACTTGCTACCCGCACGCTCGATAGCCTGTTCCAGAGTGTCGCTGGTGATAATGCCGAAAACGGTGGGGATCCCGCTGTCCAGCCCTACCCTGCCCACCCCCTTGGCCACTTCGGCGGCGATATATTCAAAATGGGGAGTGCTGCCGCGAATGACGGCACCTAGACAGATGACGGCGTCATAGCGGCCGCTTTGGGCCGCTTTCTGGGCAATGGGCGGAATTTCAAAGGCGCCGGGGACCATGATAATATGGATATTGTCTTCATCGGCTTCGTGGCGTTTCAGACAGTCAACGGCCCCTTCAAGCAAGCGGTTGGAGATAAACTCGTTGAAACGGCTGACAACGAGGGCAAAACGGTAGCCACGGGCAACAAGCTGCCCTTCATACATTTTCATTTAAAAGCGCCTCCTTGAAATATCTTTATACCGGGCGGGGGTGAAATCCCGCCCCTATTCGGCCAGGTGAAGCAGGTGGCCCAGCTTGTGCTTCTTCGTGGCCAGATATTTTGAATTGTAGCAGCCCGGCGGGATCTCCAGGGGAACCCGCTCCACTATATTCAAGCCGTAACCCTCAAGCCCTTTCACCTTGCGGGGATTGTTCGTCAGGAGGCGGATCCGGCGCACCCCCAGATCCACCAGAATCTGCGCCCCCACACCATAATCGCGCAGATCGGCGGGAAAGCCCAGCGCCTCGTTTGCCTCCACCGTATCCTTGTTCTGTTCATCCTGGATCTCGTAGGCGCGCACCTTGTTCAGCAGACCGATCCCCCTCCCCTCCTGGCGCATGTACAGCAGCACCCCGCTGCCGTTATCCTCGATCTGTTTCATGGCCTGCCGCAGCTGGTTGCCGCAGTCGCAGCGCAGCGAGCCGAGGACATCGCCGGTGAGGCACTGCGAGTGAACCCGCACCAGGACAGGATCGGCAGTGTTGATCTCACCCTTGACCAGGGCCAGGTGGGTCTGGCGATCAACGCTGTTCTCGTAAGCTATGAGGCGGAAGCTGCCGTATGTGGTGGGCAGGTTGGCGCTGGCCGAACGCCAGACCAGCTTCTCCTTTTTCAGGCGATACTGGATCAGATCGGCAATGGTGATCAGTTTCAGGCCATGCTCGCGGCAGAATTCCTGCAGCTGAGGCACCCGGGCCATGGTTCCGTCCTCGTTGAGAATCTCACAGAGCACTCCGGCCGGCGCCAGCCCGGCCAGCTTGGCCAGGTCCACCGCCGCCTCGGTATGCCCGGCCCGGCGAAGCACTCCGCCCTCCTGGGCCTGCAGGGGAAATATATGCCCCGGGCGGCGCAGATCAGCGGGCTTTGTTTCGGGATCGATGAGGGTGCGAACGGTTTCAGCCCGTTCAAAGGCGGAGATGCCGGTGGTGACGGTAACAGCATCCACGGATACGGTGAAAGCGGTCTGGTGAAAATCGGTATTGTGGGAAACCATCTGGGGCAGATCAAGCTGTTCCAGACGCCCGGCGGTCAGGGGGGCGCAAACCAGGCCGCAGCCGTGGCGGACCATGAAGTTTATCGTTTCCGGGTTAATTTTCTCGGCAGCGGCGATGAGATCACCTTCGTTTTCCCGATCCTCATCATCCACCACCACGATCAGCCGCCCGGCCTTCAGATCGGCCAGCGCCTCTTCAATTGTATTGAATTGCATCGTCTATTACCTCCTCCACTTCAGATAAAACCCTGCTCCTCCAGAAAAGCCGCAGTCAATTTCTCGCCTTCGCCCATCTCGCCGGAACGGTGGGGATGCAATAGTTTCTCCACGTACTTGCCAATGAGGTCAACTTCGATGTTGACGGCGGCGCCGATCCTCTTTTGACCCAAAGTGGTCCTCTCCGCGGTAAGCGGAATGAGGGAAACGCTGAAGACGCTCCTGTCCAGGCCGGCAATGGTGAGGCTGACCCCCTCCACGGCAATGGAGCCTTTGGGGATCAGGTACTTTGTCAGCTCCGCCGGTATCCTGAAATGCAGCATGACGGCGCCGCCCTCGGGGCAGCTCTGCACAAGGGTCCCGGTGGCATCAATATGGCCGCTCACCAGATGCCCCCCCAGGCGCCCCCCCAGGGGCAGGGCGCGCTCCAGGTTCAACTGCTCGCCCGGGAGAACCGCCCCCAGATTGCTTTTTCGCAGTGTCTCCGGCATCACCACGGCGCTGAAACTATCCCCCGCCCTCTCCGTCACCGTCAGGCAGACGCCGTTCACGGCAACACTGTCGCCCTCTTTCAAACCCTGGAGCAGGGCAGCCCCTGCAGAGACAACGAGACGCATGCCGCCGCGGAAGCTCTCGCGGGCCTTCAGCCGGCCCATCTCCTCCACCAAACCGGTAAACACCGCCTCAATCCCCCCGAAATTCAGTGATCATTTTTTTGCCTCGCCACGGGGTAGCCAATCATGAGCAGGTCGCCGTCGTACTGCTTGATCTCCAGCTCTTCCAGACGCCAGGCCTGATCGATCTCGGCCACTCCGCCGCCCTCAAAGGAGGTGGGGCTCTCCCGCCCGCCCACGATAAGGGGCGCAATGAAAAGCATAAGCTTGTCGACAAGGCCCAGCTCCAGCAGGCTGTAGTTCAGGTTGCCCCCTCCTTCCACCAGAAGCTGGCAGATCCCCCGCTCCCCCAGTTTCTGCAGCAGCGCAGCCAGATCCACCCGCCCTTCCCGCTCCGGAAGGGGCAGCACCTCCACCCCTTTTTCTTGCAGCAGGCGCACTTTGTCCGGAGGTGCAGCAGCGGTGGTGGCCAGCAGGACAGAGGCGCGCGAGGCGGATCCGATCACATGGGCATCCAGGGGCAGCCGGGCCCGGC
>JAPXLS010000206.1:0-3292 GCA_033809435.1 Bacillota bacterium | reverse complement strand
CCCGGCCGGTGATGCGGCGGGCTGCTCTTTTGGCCACTTTCTGCGGACTGCCGCTGGAAAGGGCCTGGACATCACCCAGGATCCGGGCAATTTTGTAGAGCAAGCCCCTGGTTTTGTGTATGCTCATGATTGTACCCCCCTTTGCAGGCTACCGGAGCCTTGCTTTAGTCGCGGCGGCGGGACTCTTTCTTCCAATGCAGGGATTCTTCGCTGCGCTCATAATAACAAGTCGGGAGTCATGGGTGAGGGGACTAGAAAGAGCCGTCCCCGAGGGAAATAGAGCTGCCAACCCCGGCCAGATCATCAGGGTAAACCACATGGCTCATGATCTCACCGGTGGAAAGATCCCGAACCTCGACAGTCACGGCAACATGATCTGCCTTGACGCCGTCAAAAAGCTGATAGTACATCGCCGCCATCCCCAAACCGAAAACCGCAAAGGCATCCATGCTGTTTTCGTAGAGTTCCCTGTCCACGATCAGCGTGAGAAGGGTCAGTTCTTTATTGTACTGAACATCTTTGATGGAAGCGAAATCGCCGCCGCTTTTCATATCTTCCACATTCCTGATAAAGTTTTCCCGCAGCCCCTGCATCATCTTGCTATGGGCGGCCCTGGACATTGTATAGGTCAGCGATCCGTCATCATTGAGGACCACTTTCCTGATGCCCTGTGCCCTGGCTCCTGCAATGGTAGCTTCAATATCGCCCTGATCCACCGCCGACGCCGGTACCGTGATGATCACATCAGAAGATCCTTCCTCAATATCTTCTACCTCGGTCGGGGACGGGGGACCGGGGGCGCATCCCGCCAGCGCCAGTATACACAGAGCAATAATGAGAACATTGATCTGCTTCACATCGGGCACTCCTTCAAAAGTTAAATGGAGAAAAAGAGGTGACCGCAACCCTGCCGCAACAAGGTTGTGAGATTATCTTAACAGATTGCTGTGACATTAAGATGTCGCAGTAAACATTTTGCGAAGGATTATTCTGATATTTTAAGGAATGATCGGGTTGGGGGGCCGTAGGGGAAGAAACTGCCGGCGGCAGTACTTTACCAGCCCTGGTTGTACAGCTCTTCCTTGATAAGCGGAATTGACTTCAGCTTCTCTACTTTTTCCAGGGCAATGCCCAACCCGGCGCAGAGATCTTTTAGCAAGCAGTAGGTTTCATCACGCTCGACAACAATCCGGGAAGGGATTATCGATTTAAGCATCAGGTTGACGATGCGGTCAATGCAGCGGTTTCCCTCCCTGGAAAGGTCCTCCATCAACTCCTGGTCCAGAATCTGCCCCCTGCTGTCGTCGAAGATGAGAAAGGCCTTGGGATAGTACGGCCTTTCTCCTTTTCCCTCCCGAATGGGGATGGGCGCAAAAAATGTATCCGCCTCCCATGTTGCCCGGCCTCTTTTCCCCGAGGCGAGGACTCTTCTCAAACTCAGTTCGTCGGCTATTTTAAAAGCCCTGTGTCTTACAACGTGGGGAGCAGCCTCGAGATAGCGGTCAGACCAGGCTGTCCCCTGCCCGCTGTTTTCGGATACGCGAACAAGAAAAGTGCGCGGATGTTTGCTTTGCAGGATGTTCTTGCTGCTGAGGCAGCGCAGGGATACTTTCAAAGCCTGCTGCAGGGCAAGGGTAAGGAAACGGCATTCCCAGGCATCAATAAACCAGGGAAACAGTCCGGGTTCGTAGGAGCGAAAGATGGGCCACTGTTTTCTTCCCCTGAATTTTAGCTCCAGATCTTTGATCACGGCCCTGTCTTCTTTGTCAAGGGCATCCCGATCTTCAAATGAGACCATCAAACACTTCTGGGTAAAAAGAAAATCCATGGAGGGATCTTCATGGCTCTCCATTATATCGATAATGGATTGCAGCCCCTCCGGACCCAGGTAAGCCCCCATGCCGAAATGCTCCCCCAACTCCCCCATGATGCAGCAGTAGGCAATCTCCCCTGTTTCGGGATCCATCACCCCGAAGAGGTCATCGTTGTACATCCATTCCCAGCACCGGGCCTCTTTGAAAACCGCCGCCGCCTCGTAAAGGGCCCGCCACTCCTCCAGGGAGGGTTTCTCGCCGGCGCCGGCTCCCTTCACGGCCGGGGGCGCAGGCCCCGCCGCCTCCTCTTCCAACTCAGGTGCACCGCAGCACTTCTTGTATTTCTTACCGCTCCCGCAGGGGCAGGGATCGTTCCGGCCAATTTTGGCGGCTCTCTTTTCTGCCGGCCTTTCCTCCCCGGGGAACTCAAAGGGTGCCGGCAAAGGGCTCAATAACGGTTTCTCCAGCTTTCCGGATATCTCGTGAGATGTCCAGCCCTTAAGAATCCACCGTGGGGTATGGTTGGCCAGATCGCTGATCAGGCTTATGAAGGGCTGTATTTCATTCAAAGAGCCGAAATTTAGATCTTCCAGAAAGAGCTCAACGAGCTGCATATGCGGCAGGTCATTCTTGATTGCCAGTTGGGCGAACAATATTTTTAACAGGGCATCCTTTGCGGTCCATCCAAATTGATCTTGCAGCCAGCGGTTCAATTTTTTGATGGAGGGATGCCAGAACGCGGTATGCTGTTTCGCAACGGCGCAGCGGATCTCTTTAACCGTAACCGGACGATAGTCGATATTCGCCCTTTTTTTCTGCTCTTCCAGGACCCATCGCGGATCTTCCACATCCCCATGGCAGTAAAGCCCGTCTTCAAAGAATATTTCACGGCAGCTGTTTTCGTCTCCCACCACCCTGTCCAGAACATCTTTGAATATGCGGCGGTTCGGTTCTTCCCCCAGGTGGAAGGCCACGGCCCGGTACAGATCTTCAAAATCCGCTGCTCCATAGAAGTAGAGCAGTCCTTCCACATATTCCAGAAGCTGCTGTTCATCAATTCTGCCGCCGGCCATCATCTTCATCCTTTCCACAACTGATGCCTGGAAACGCCTTTGAATTTTGGCTGTTCCTTTGAATTGTCATTGCTACTTTCGGCAAATATATAGCAGTTCCTTTATTTCGAGGAAAGCAGAGAACCCCTTTTTAAGAAAACGGGCAATCTGGCGCCGTGGATAAGGACGCGATGGGCATGCCCTGACAGGATCAGCACAGGCTTTATTCCAGGCCGGGCAGTTCCACCGGGAGGCGGCCTTCGGGGAGGAGTGCGCCGTTCAAGACTTCGCCAAGGGCCCGCATGGAGAAGCGGCCGCTGCTGTAAGTGCAAAGGTAGGCTCCGGCAGAGGGTGCCGCCATGATGTCATAGGGTGAAGCCAGGGCCAGCAGCGCCACCTCCGTCTCCCGGGCCAGATTTTCCAGCA
>JAPXLS010000205.1:0-3293 GCA_033809435.1 Bacillota bacterium | reverse complement strand
CTTTAACGTCAGCGGCTACGTGGTAAACAGCGGGGGAGCCCCGGTCCGGGGGGTAGGCGTGGCTGCGGGCGGGGACGAAAATTTTGAGCCCGAGCAGGGCGAGACTTATTTCGGAACCTTCAATGAAGGCGACTCCGACATCTTCGAATTTTCAATCATTGCATTGCAGCCCGGAGATAATATTTTAAAACTGGAGCTCTACTACAGCGACGCAATGAACCGCAAACAGATCATCGGGCGGGAGCTGGATATTGAAGTAATAAAAGTTGAAGAAACATTTGCCCCCAATAACGGCCGGCCCGGCGAAGAAGAGAACGGAAACGGTGGTTTCTGGTCGAAATTCAAAACGTTTCTAAGAGGTCTTTTTGGACTGGGGGGCGCTTAAGCAATGCGTTTCCAGGATCTGCTGCGCCTGGCCTGGAATAACCTCTGGCGAATCAAGGTGCGGACCATTCTCACTGTGGGCGGTGTGATCATCGGAATCACTTTCATGGTCATCATGGTCTCTATCGGAATAGGTCTGGAGAGAACGATAACCGGAGAACTTTCCGGATCTTTTCAATTGAACCTGGTAAATGTGTACAGCGGGGGCAGTTACTACATGCCGGGAATGAACATCGAGGAAGGCGGCCGGGAGCAAAAAGTGCTCAACAAGCGTGCGCTGCTGGAGATCGAAAAGATTGGCAGCGTTGCAGCCGTGACACCCGTTATAAATGTGCCCGTTGGTGAGATCCGGCTGCGCCGGGATGCGATCTGGGTAAGCATCCTGGGAATGAATTTACAGCAGCTGGAACATTTCGGATTTACCCTTGAAGACAGCCGGCCCATTCCCAAAGGAGGAAGCATCGCCCTGGCCGGCTACTATGTCCCCGAAACAGCGGCCGGCGGCGGAAGAGACTACTTCTCTCCAGGTGGAAGTGAACAAGAAGTTGAACGGCTTGAACTGGCCAATAAGCGAATTGAAATCATCTGCCGGCGCATGCCCGAGTGGGACAACGACATGCTTGACACCGGCATGCAGCCGCTGCCGGAGGAGATGCAGGAGGAAGAAAAGATTTACCGCCTCCGCATAGCCGGCGTTCTGGAGGAATCAGGCTCATGGGAAGACTACAGCCTTATTGTACCCCTGGAAATAGCCGAGGAGATCTCGGATTGGTATTTTCGGGAGCGCGGCTACTTGCAAAATAATGGGTATGATGAGGTAAAAGTTTTCGTTGACGATACCGGGGAGGTAAATCGCGTTGCCGAAGAGATCAAAGAAATGGGCTTTTCCGCCTTTTCGCTCAAGGAGATGATCGAGTCGACGGCCAATGTTTTCAAGATCTTGCAGTTTGTCATGGGAGGCATCGGCTGCGTGGCCCTGCTCATCGCCGCCGTGGGCATCGCCAACACCCTGATCATGTCCATTTACGAACGAACCAAGGAGATCGGTATCATCAAGGTTGTCGGCGCCTCCATCCCCAACATCCGCAATCTTTTTTTGCTCGAAGCCGGTTTTATTGGATTCATGGGCGGTACCATCGGTGTCCTCGTCGGATGGCTGAGCGGTTTGCTGCTCAATTACATCGCCGGCATCTACCTTTCACAGAGCGGTGCCGGGGCAATCAATCTGGTATACCTGCCCCTTTCCATGGCTATTTTTACAGTTTTTTTCTCGGCGCTCGTTGGGCTGGCCGCGGGTTTTTACCCGGCCATCAGGGCGGCCAATCTCAGCGCCATCGAGGCCATTCGCTACGAATAGCCCCAAGGTTCAAGAAAAGGGTGAATTATTTTTTGTGCTGCTTTAAAACAAGCGCTTTCCGAAAGGGCTGATTTATTTTGAAACAGCTCCCCGATCTATTGCTGAAGGGCGCCACGCTGTGGATTGACAATCCCCTGAAGATAATTGTGGGCGCCATGCATATTAGAGACGGCAAAATCGTGAGAATAATCGAAGGGCCGGAAATGCCGGCAGATTGCGGCGAGATCCTCGAACTTGACGGCAAGCATATCATTCCGGGTCTGATTGACGCTCACCGCCATTTCTTTATCACTGCTGTTCTCGCCACGCATGGCGATGCGAGTCAGTGGAGATCGAGAGCAGACGCCCTGGAGGGCATCGAATTTGCATGCAGGCGTGCACGCTCTAGAGATGAATGGATTTTCTTTTCTCGAATGGATCACACAGGATGGAAAAAACCCGTGCTTCCAACCATCAAAGAAATCGATGCCGTGGCCGGGGATATGCCGGTTTTCGTTACCGATATTACACTGCATCGCGCGCTTCTCTCCACCACGGCCGCTAAAAAGTCAGGTTTGCGAAAAGAGACGCTCAGGTTCGCCGGTGATATCGACAGCTCCAGAAGCGGCAAACCGGGCGGGGTTATCTGGGAGGATGCCGTGGGCCAGGTTCTGTTTGCCATGTGCAGGGATATGTACCTGCACCCGGAGGCCAATCAGACCAAAAATATTCTTCTTGACGAAGCCGCTCGCTGCCTGCAGATGGGCCTGACACGGGTCCATGATCCGGGCTTGCCGCCGGACATGCAAAGGGTTCTACGGAATATCCTGCCGGATACCCCCCTCAAGATAAGCTGGTCCATTTCCGCAAACGAAAGCCTTTACATGCCCCCGGAAAGGGCGGAGGAATCAGAGTTTGTCCACAGCCCCCATGCCCCTAAGAGTGTTAAATTTTTTCTGGACGGCGCCCACCGCACCGCTGCCAGCATGCCTATCATCGCCGGATTGAAGGCAATGATCCGGGCCGCGCTGGAGAGCACCGTCAAAATGAATTCTGCGCCTCTGAGACTGCTCCTCGAACAAAAAATCACCCTCCAGGGAGGGCGGCTAACCTTGCCCTACCTGAGATATCCACATGTAGAGGATCTGATAAATAAGGTGTCTGTTTTTTCCGACAGGGGCTACCGCATCGTCCTTCATGCCGTGGGCAATGATGCGGTCATGCAGGCGGCAGATGTACTTGGCAAGCTGGAACCCCGCTGCGGCGCATCAGTGGAGCATCTCCTGGTGATGAATGACCGGAACCTTGATACATTTGCCCGATGCGGCGCCGTCGCCTCGGTCCAGCCAGGTTTCATTCCCATTCATGCACCTTCACTTGAACTCCAGGGCGCCATTCCCTATCTTAAAACATTCGCTCTCAGGAGTATGCTCAAAAGAGGCATTCCTATCTGTATCAGTTCGGACGGACCCTGCGGCCCTGATGATCCTCTGTACAACATCAGAAAAGCAGTGGACCGAAAAAAAATTGACGGCGGCATGCTCGATCCCGGGGAAAGAATCAGACCAAAGGA
>JAPXLS010000204.1:0-3307 GCA_033809435.1 Bacillota bacterium | reverse complement strand
TCCGGTCAAAGCCATATTCGGGATAGAGCCGGTGCAGGTCGAGCATGATCCGGTCCCTGGTCACCTTGGCCACCACCGAGGCGGCGGCAATCGAAAGGGAAAGCCCGTCGCCCCCGGGGATGGCTTTCTGCCTTAAAGGGAGGTCTCGAATGGGGAACCCATCCACCAGCACGAGCTCGGGCCTGACGGGAAGGGCCGACAGGGCGCTGCGCATGGCCTGCATCACCGCTCCAAAAATGTTCAGGCGATCGATCTCTTCGGCCGAGCAGATCCCCACGCCGTATCCGGCGGCAACTCTCTCTATCCGGACGAAGAGCTCCTCCCGCCGCGCCGCCGCAAGCTGCTTGGAGTCGTTGAGGTAGGGAATCATCGTGCCCGGCGGCAGAATTACCGCCGCAGCCACCACCGGCCCGGCCAGGGGCCCCCGGCCCGCCTCATCAACACCGGCGATATATTTGAGCCCCTGCTGCCAGAATATATTCTCCTGGCGAAGCATTTTATGTAGGCGTTCCTCCTCCCGACGCCGGCCCTCTTCTCTTCGCCGGCGACGCTCCAGCAGGAGGCGGACGCCTCGCCGCCGGTCTCCTTCCAGCGCCGCTGCCTCGTCTGCGCTCAAATGCTCCCTCTCTTCCAGAAATACAGCCAGCTGCTCCAGGGTCATCTCGCCAAAAGGCACCTTTATTCCCCCCCGGCCGATTTTAGAAAAAGGCTCCCGGCACGTCAATTATATGTCACCGGCGCCCGTCGATTCTGTCAAGCGATCCGGCGGTTCTTCCAGGGAAAGGCGGCCCAGCTCTCCCGCCTGATAGTCGCGCAGCAAAAGGGCCGCCGCCCGCTCCAGATCTATTTTCCCCGCCGGCAAAAGACAGCCGCGGATGATCCCGATCTGCTGAAGCATGGCCCCGGCGCCGCCCCGCTTCAGACCGGCATAGCGTCGCTTAAGCCTGTCCTCCACACCCCGTTCCAGGCAATAGCGCAGCAGCCACAGGGCGCTGCGCCGGCAGTCTGTACTGCCCGGAGGCAGCGCTCCTGTTGCCGCCAGCGGTAAAATTGCCTCCGGAGATAAAACAGGCGGCAGCACACCGGGCGTATCCAGCAGCTCCACCTCCGGCATGAGCCTGATCCATTGGGCCCCCCTGGTCACGCCGGGCCGGTCGCCCGTTCTGGCGGCAGCCCTGCCGACAAGGTAATTGATCAGGGTGGACTTGCCCACATTGGGGATGCCCACGATGACCAGGCGCAGCGGCCTTTTGAAGCGGCTGCTGCGGAGCCTTTGCCCCTGCGTCTTGAGAAGGTTCAAAAATGAACCGAGCGTCCGGGGCAGGCGCACGCTGGAGGGCAGCGCCCGGAACCCGCCCTCCCGGTAATGGGAAAGCCAGCGGGTATTGATTTTCTCTTCTCCCCCGTCGGCTTTATGCAGCAAAATTATTCTCTGTTTTTCCTTGCTCAGGCGCGACAATTCCGGATTGCGGCTGCTCAGCGGAGCCCGCGCATCGATGAGCTCCACCACCAGATCCACCAGGCCGAGGTCTTTCTCCAGTCGGCGGAGGGCCCGGGCCATACTCCCGGGGTACCACTGTCCCTTGCTCAATTTACGGCCGCCTGCATCCTGATCAGCCTGGCCTGGCCGGGAGGCCAGTACACCAGCATGGCCCTGCCCTCGATCCGATCCAGGGTGATGAAGCCCACGCTGGGATCCCTGCTGTCCTTGCTGTTCTTCCGGTAGTCGCCCATGACAAACACGGAATCCGGGGGTACCTCCACCGGTCCGTAATCCTGCATATCCATATCCGGAGATAGATAGGGCTCATCCAGCAGCTCCGAGTTGCAGTAAACCAGCCCCTCCCGGATCTCGATCACGTCACCGCCAAGCCCGACCACGCGTTTCACATAATCGGTGCCCTGCGAATACCTGAAAACAACGATATCCCCCCGCTGCGGCCGGTCAAAACGGTAGACGATCTTGTTCACGATGAGAAATTCACTATTTTTCAGTGTGGGGTACATGGAGCCCCCCTCCACCTGAAAGGGCTTGATCAAAAACGAGCGGACCAGCAGTGCCAGAACAACGGCAATGGCAATGGAGCGGATCCACTCCCAGATTTCCTTAGAATTGCTCACCTGCTACCGCCATCCTTCCTGCTCTAGCGGAGCTCCCGTATCCGCGCCGCCCGGCCCGTTCTTTTCCGCAGATAATAGAGCCTGGCGCGCCGCACCCGTCCCCGCCTGGCCACCTCGATCCGGCTGATCGAGGGCGCATGAAGGGGAAAAACCCGCTCCACGCCGATACCGTAGGTAACGCGGCGGACGGTGAATGTTTCCCGCAGCCCCCGGCCCTGCCGCCGCAGCACCACACCTTCAAAAACCTGGGTCCTTTCACGGGCCCCCTCCACCACCCTGACATGTACCCGCACCGTGTCCCCTGGACGGAAGGGGGGGATATCCTCCTTCAGATGCTGCTTTTCAACCTCTTTCATCAAATCCATCTCTTGAATTGCCTCCCTCACATCTGTTTAACGTCAGCAAATTTTTTGCAAAGCGGCATACACTCCGCGGGCGCTGTTCTATGCGGCCCGTCAGTCCTCCGCCTCTTCCAGGATGCGCCGCTCTTCCGGTGAAAGCGCGGCCCCGTCGATGAGATCGGGCCGCCGCTGCCTGGTCCGCAGCAGCGCCTGGCTGCGCCGCCAGCGGGCTATGGCCCCGTGATCCCCCGACAGGAGCACCTGCGGTACCGCCATATCCCGGAAAAGTGACGGCCGCGTGTAATGGGGATATTCCAGCAGCGGCTCGCTGAAAGATTCCTCGGCCACACTCTCTTCACCCAAAAAGCCCGGCAGCAGCCGCACCACCGCATCCACCACCACCACCGCCGCCGGCTCGCCCCCGGTGAGGATATAATCGCCTATGGATATTTCATCATCCACCAGCGCCTCCCTGACCCTTTCGTCAACGCCCTCATAGCGGCCGCAGATGAGCAGAAGCCTCCGTTCACGGGAGAGCTCCCGCGCAATCTCCTGGCTGAAGGTACGCCCCTGCGGCGTAAGCAGAATCACGCGGGCGCGGTTCCCCCCGCGTTCCTGCAGATCCTCCACCGCCCTGAAAAGAGGCTCGGGCTTGAGAATCATGCCGCTGCCGCCGCCGTAGGGCGAATCGTCCACCTGGCGATGCCGGCCCTCGGCATAGGAGCGCAGATCAACGGGCTCGATCTCCACCAGCCCCCGATCCACCGCTCTCCTGAGCATGCTCTCGCTGAAGGGGCCCTCGAAAATTCCGGGAAATATGGTCAAGATCTCGATCTTCATCATCT
>JAPXLS010000203.1:0-3315 GCA_033809435.1 Bacillota bacterium | reverse complement strand
GTCCAGGGAGGGCCGTTCGGGAAGCTGCAGCAGCAGCTGAACCATGTTCTGAACCTGCGCCTTGGCGGCGCCGCCATAGCCGGCTACAGCCTGTTTCACCTGCAGGGGGGTATATTCAAAAAGTTCGATATTGCCTTTCGCCGCCGCCAGTATGATCGTTCCGCGGGCCTCCCCGACCTGCAGCGCTGTGCGCACATTCTTGCAAAAAAATAGTTTTTCCACGGCCATGGCCCGGGGCCTGTAGCTCTCGATCATCCCGGCGACAGAATCAAAGATCTCTTCCAGACGCGTGGCTGCCGCCAGGTCCCTGGAGGTGCGGATGCAGCCCGAGGCAACCCTGCAGAATTTGCCCCCCTTTTCCCGGACCAGGCCGTACCCGGTGATGGCCAGCCCGGGATCGATTCCCAGAATAAGCATCTGATCACCATCATCCTCAATTTATAGGCCGCTATACTATTCTTTAACAGCAGGGGCAAATCCTTTTTGGTTCAGTCATGGAAAAACACCGGGATGTACGCACCGGTGTTTTCCATGGATCATACAAGGCTGCCGTCAGGTATGCAGCCGGAGCTAGCTGGTATATTCCTGCAGTATTTCCTGAAGTTCTTCCGGTGATTCAAGAATTACCCCCTCTTCGAGCTCCTCCCGGATATCGTCTCTCACCCTGTACGGGGTGATCCTGATCAGTTTACCGCCCGGCGCCCTGCCCTCGTAAAGGGCAATGAAATCATCGACGCCGTCATTGAAGATGCCCAGATAGTAGCGCCCCTTGCATTCGGGACAGAGATCGTCAAGATAGGTAAAGGTAAAAAAAGAGCTGCCCGGGCCAACCCTCATGTCGGCCACATGCCATCCCGCAGTATCCTTCAAATGAGACATGATATCCTGGATGCTGGTGTTGCTTTCATGCAGCGCCACCGCCATCTCCACCAGCGCTGCCGGGGGCAGCTCCAGATTTGCGGGAATGCTGTCGGGCTCATAGACGGCATGGTGTTCACAGAATCGATAAAGGTATTGGGCCAGGTAGGGTTCGCGCTCCGGCAGCTCGGGGGTGCCCTCCGCCTCCTGCCGCGGGCCCCGGTGCAGCAAATCCACAAGGTTGATGTCCCGGGTATAGGAGATCACCAGAATGAGCGGCCCCAGCCCCGCCAAAAGAACCAGTAGTACAAAGCCGGCCCACAACAGGCGGCGGGCTCCCTTTTTTTCCTTCTCCTGTTCTGCCAATAGGGTTCATCCTCTCGGGGACATGATCGGTTATGGCCCCTATCATGCCCCGGGGCAGGATAATTTATACATTTAAAACCCTAATTTATTCCATCAATTCGTCTGGAATTTCAAAGTTGGCATAAACATTTTGCACATCATCATTGTCTTCCAGCGCTTCCATGAGATTGAGAATGCGCCTGACCTCCTCGGGGTTGTCGATTGCCACCGTGCTCTGGGGCAACATGGTCACCTCGGAGCTTTCGAGAACGATATCCTGTGCACCCAGATATGTTTTAACTTCTTCAAAAAGTTCGGGCGGACTGATAATGCTGAAAGTATCATCCTCTTCCTTCACATCTTCAGCGCCCGCCTCCAGGGCGATGAGCATGAGATCATCCTCGCCTATTTTCAAATCTTCCTTTTTGGCAATGAAGAGCCCCTTGCGTTCGAACATCCAGGCCACGCAGCCCGTCTCGCCGAGATTCCCGCCATGCCGCGAGAAAAGGTGCCTGATGTCGGCCACCGTGCGGTTGCGGTTGTCGGTCAGCACCTCCAGCAGCACCGCCACCCCGCCGGCAGCGTAACCCTCGTAATTTACCTGGTCGTAGCTTTCCCCCTCCGGGCCGCCCGCGCCCTTTTGAATGGCTCGCTGGATGTTGTCATTGGGCATATTGTTTTCCCGGGCCTTCTGGACCGCCAGGCGCAGGCGGAAATTGGTGTCAATATCGGCGCCCGCCTCCCGGGCGGCCACAATGATCTCCCGGGCCAGCTTGGTGAATATCTTCCCCTTTTGCGCATCCATGCGCGCCTTGCGATGCTTCACATTGGCCCATTTCGAGTGTCCGGCCATCTCACTCCCCCTCTCCCGTGAAATAATTATACCATGCCGAAACCGCTAGTGCGGGTAGGAAGCGCTGACTACCGTCCTGAGGCCGCCGCGGGGGTTGAAATCACCGGTGACAGTCATGGAATGCGGCCTTAACAGCGCCGTTAGATCATCAAGGATGCGGTTAACCACATCCTCCTGGATGATCCCCACGTTGCGGTAGGAATTCAGGTAGTATTTGAGCGATTTCAGCTCCACGCAGCTCTCCCGCGGCACATAGCTGATCCGCAGCTCCCCGAAGTCGGGCAAACCTGTCCAGGGACAGACAGAGGTGAATTCGGGAAAGATGATCTCCACCTCCGAGCGGCGCCCGGCATAGGCAAAGGGAACCGTCTCCAGCACATCCCGATCCACCTGATCCGGCTTGAGCGCATCAAAGCGCCTCTGTTCGTAACGTTCATCCTTCATCTGCAATCACATCTCCCTTTCTTGCCCAGCGGACGGCCAAATAGCAAAATGGAGTATCCGCCAGGGCCAGAATCAGTTTAACCAGGTACTGCCCGGCAATCATGTTTACGAGCACCCTCCCCCCCACGGTGCCGGCGAAGGCAAGGGTGATAAAGATAACGCTGTCCAGAAGCTGGCTGGCCATGGTGGAAAGATTGTTGCGCAGCCAGAGGTGTTTGCCCCCGGTGACCTGGCGCCAAAAGAGAAAGGCCCAGACATCGTGAAATTGGGACACCAGGTAGGCGGCCATGCTGGCGGCGACAATACGGGGGACTGACCCCAAAATAGCCTCGTAAGCGGCCTGGTTCTCCCAGAAAGGGGCGGGCGGCAGCACCCGGCCCAGGTAGAGAAAGGCGGTCATGACCAGGTTCATGATAAAACCGAGCCAGACAATGCTGTTGGCTTCTGTTTTACCCCAGACCTCGCTCACCGTGTCGGTGATCACAAAGGTCACCGGATAGGCGAAAACCGCCACAGGCAGTACAAACCGCCCCAGGATAAAAAGTTTGCCGGCAATGATGTTGGCAACCAGCAGCGAGGTAATAAACAGGGCGGTGAGAAACCGCAGCTTCTTCTCCAAAAAAGCCACCTCTTGTTTTTTGATCGAGCAGGGTGTCTGCGACCTGCTGCTTATATTATAGGGTATCCTGATGCAAGAGGAAAGGGGTGTTCCCAGGGAGGCATTTGCGTTGCCTCCGTTTTCGGCAAGAAAAACAACTGCCCGAAATAACAAACAGCCGAATTTAACCCAAAATGTGTAATGGGCTGCTTAAAAT
>JAPXLS010000202.1:0-3340 GCA_033809435.1 Bacillota bacterium | reverse complement strand
GAAGAGGGCTTCAGCAATATTTATATCCATCTCGATCTCGATGCGCTGGATCCGGTGTTCTTTCCCCATGTCATGCTGCCCTGCCCGGGAGGCTTTGATCCGGAAGGGCTTCTTTCCATCTTTGCAGGGTTAAAGGAACAATTCAATATAGCCGGCTACAGTATTCTGGAGTACTCGCCCCGCAACGGCGGGGGGCTGGAGCTGCTGCAGCCCTTTGTTGAATTTGGGCTGGACCTTTAAGCACAGAAACCGCTGCTTTTCCCTGCCCGCCATTATATGGAACCGGGCAGTCTGCAGGCAAAGGAAGATCCCCAAAATAAATGTAAAATAGTCTTGACATCCGGCGGCAGCGCTGTTATAGTTGATGTCAAGATGATTTGACATCAGCACTGCAGGAGGGTTCAAAAATGAAAAAGTTTTTCAGGAAGTTTGGGTTTCGCCGCTCCGATGAAATGGAACAGGAGATCGCTTTAAAGTCACTGCGCTGGTCTGCTCTCTATTCGGCGCTGGCGCTCTTTGCCCTGACAGTCTACGATACGGTTAGCACGGGTAATGCGGGTTGGGCCTTCTTTATCTTGATCACGCAGAGCCTTGTTTTTTGGGTGGCCCACTTTGTTTTCACCAGAAAAATGGGTGGCGGCCGGGATGAAAAATAGAATCAGGGAACTGCGCACTGAACGGGGATGGCGGCAGGAGGATCTGGCCCGGAAGGCCGGAGTGACGCGTCAGACCATCAATGCCATCGAAAACGACAAGTACAACCCCACCCTGGCCCTGGCCATAAGGCTGGCCCGGCTGCTGAAAACCCCGATGGAGCAGCTCTTCAGGCTTGAAGAATGATCAACGGGGCCGGATGAGCCGGCAAGGGAAGAAAGGCGTACGGTCCACAGGGGTACGCGGAAAAACATGCAAGAAAGGATGAATCCGGTGAAAGGACACAAGTGGCTGGTAGTGGTCATTGTGGCGGCGGCGCTGCTTTCGGCAATCTGGCTGGTCTTGAAAAGCGGTAAGGAGGGCGCCTCTTTTGCAGGGAGCAGGGAGCGGGTGGTGGTGATCCATCTCCAGGGAACCATTGAGGAGGGCTCCGGCGGCATTGGTTTTGGCCGGAACATCACTCCATCATACGTGGATGAGCAGCTGCAGAAGGCGGCCGGCGATGCCGCCATCAAGGCGGCTGTGCTCAGGGTGAACAGTCCGGGCGGCTCGGTAGCCGCTTCCCAGCAGATATCGAGCTATATCAGGGCGTTTTCCAAGCCTCTCATCATCTCCATGGGCGATCTGGCCGCATCGGGCGGCTATTACATCTCCGCCCCGGCGGATGGGATTGTTGCCGAACCGGGTACATTGACGGGATCCATCGGGGTGATCACCCAGGTAACCGATATGGAGGGACTTTACGAGAAGCTGGGTATCAAGATAGAGGTGATCAAAAGCGGCCGCCACAAAGATATGCTTTCAAGAGAGCTCACCCCCGAGGAGCGCGAGATCATGCAGGCCCTGTCTGATGAAATATACGATCAGTTTGTCTCCGATGTGGCTGCAGGCAGGGGGCTGGATCTGGAAAAGGTCCGCCATCTGGCCACCGGACAGGTATATACCGGCGGCCAGGCGCTGGAGGCGGGCCTGGTAGACCGCCTGGGCGGTATTGAAGAGGCGGTGGCCTGGGCCGGCGAGCTGGCCGGGATCGAGAGCCCCGAAAAATATGAGTTCCCGCCGCCGACTTTTTTGGAGCAGATCTCGGGGCTGGGTTTGCAGCTGGTTGCCCTGGCAGAAAGACAGGCTGTGCCCCCCGAGGTCCAGATCATCAATTACCTGCAGCAACAGTTTAACAATATGCCCCGCCTGGTTCTTGAGTGAGAGGCGGGCGGGTTCTGGTTACATAACATCTGACAGGAGGGTAAAATGCTGAATATAATTGAATTGCTGGACGGGGTGATCCGGAAACCGGCCGACACATTCAAACTGATCGCCCGGGAAAAACCGGTGGGCTGGGCGCTGGCGGTATTTGCCGTCGCCACGCTGCTGAGCGCAGTGGTCACCGACTATTCCTCCCTGGAAGAGCTGGGCGTGCACAGGCCGAACCTGGCCATCCAGGTTGTAACCGCCGTTGCCGGTCTCTTTGTCATTACCGGAATCCTGTACCTCGTCTCACTGATATTCAAAGGGTCCGGGGGGTTCTGGAGCCTTTTTTCGGCCCTGGGATTCGTTCAATTTCCCGCCTTTTTGAATCCCCTGGCCCAGCTGGTGAGAAGTGTGGGAGGGGCGGCAGGGGCTCTGTTCGGGGGGCTGATATCCCTCGCTTCGGGGATTTGGGTTGCGGTTTTGTATGTAATTGCCCTGCGGGAAAGCCGCGGGATAACTACCGGGGCCAGCATAGGCACTTTTCTCATTGTCCTGATCTTCGCTGCAGTGGTGGTGGCTGCAGCAGTGGTATTTGCTGTCCTGGTTTTGGGTTCGGCATTTTCCTAGCATAAAATTTCTGTTACTTTCCGGTTTTCTCTTGGCCGGCACAGGGGCCGCAGTTCCCCCGGCCTCGCTGCTTGCAGCGGCTCCGGTGTATCCGCAGCGGGCGGGGTTTTGGACCCGCCCGTACCGGCTTGATTCACCTTGCGGATCGGCGCTCCGGGAGCGCTTAGATCTGAACCCATTTTTTCTCCAAACTTTTGGCCAGGATGAAACCGGCGGCAAAGGCCACGGCCGGGTTTATGGCCAGGGAGAGGGCGGCCACGGCCAGGATCACGTAGAAGTCTTGCCGCTGCTCAATGTGCTTGGCTGCCGAAGCCAGGTCAATGCCGCTGTAAAAGAGGAGGCAGCCCAGAGCGGCTTCGGGTATGAGGGCGAAGACTCCGGCGCCCTCCCGGCCCAGGAAAAGGCCCACCGCCAGCAGCGCCCCCCCGATGATGTACGAAGTATAGCCCGTTCTTCCGCCGAAGCGGTGGTGGGCGGCCACACCGCCGGCGCCGTGGCACATCATGTAGCCCCCCAGGGGCGCGGAGACAAGGTTGGCCGCCCCCATGGTCAGGCAGAGGTTCCTGTCGCTGACCCGGGCGGCGCGGGCGCCAAAAAGCTCCCGGGAGAGCGCCGTTGTCACCAGGACCGCATTGGCCAGCGTCAAGGGGAGCTGGGGCAGCGCCGCCAGGAAAAACCCCCTGTTGAAATCTGCGGCGGCGGGCAGCGATATTTCGGGCAGGTGGATGCCCAGTGAGATGGAGGGCAGGGGAAGTCCCGGGTGCAGTATGAAATTCAGGGCCACCCCGGCCAGCACGGCGGCAATGGCCGCCGGGAAGCGCCTGCTCTTGAGCAGAGGCAGCATGAGCGCCAGGATGGGCCATCCGATAAG
>JAPXLS010000201.1:0-3402 GCA_033809435.1 Bacillota bacterium | reverse complement strand
GGATAAGGCCTTCTTCCCGGATTTGATTCTTTTACACCCACCGGGCAGGACGGTCACCCGCTCCGGCGCCAGGCGCCGGGGCGGGTGGCTCCGGGGGTGCCGGAGCGATGGTTTGGCGCCGGCCGGATGACGGCGCCCGCCCGGCAATGGCCCGCCTCGCTGAGGACATGGGAAAAGTAAAATATGGTGGTTCTCCCTTCCCGGGCCCACCCGGGAATTGCATGTCAGACCGCACCCATCAGGATTTTGTTTCCATCCCTGCGATCTTGCGAACAATCTCCTTTCTCGCCTCGATATCGTACTGGCTGGTGATGGCGATCTGCTCCATGATCGGGGAGCCGCCGCCGTGATAGGCACCATAGGCCAGCGAACCGGAGGACCCTGAAAGGGCGAAATCAATAAAGGTAAGCCAAAATTTGATCTGCTCCTCCACCGGGATATCAGGGTTGCGGGTAAGGTATTTTTCCAGCAGAGCCCTGGTTTCGGGGCCGGTCAGATCCTTCTCGTAGGGGAAGGTCGCCGGCAACCCGCCGGCAATATTGCAGAGGATCTCCAGTTCATGAAAGACCGCTTCACCGGTCAGACAGCGGCCCACATTGCAGTAGATTGAATCAGGAATACAGCTGCCCGGACCGTACGGGAAAAAACCCATTCCCGGCATATAGACCTCTGATTTGCCCAGCGATGAAGCGGTATAGCCCGCGGCATAGCCCAGCTCACCGGTCATGATCAGCTGTGAAAGCATCTCGCGCACGTGCGGTGTTCTTTCAATGCCGTTTATCTCTGCAGCCAGGGCAGCCAGGCCGACCACGAAATCAAGCATCGCCGGTTTGCAACCGGAATAAGAATGGCGATGAAACAGGGCAAAGAGCAGCGCTGCTGCTCCCCCGTGGAGAGTCTCGCCGCAGAGAAAGACCCGTTCCCAGGGAACAAAACAATCGTCAAAGATCACGTACGAATCGGTAAAACCGTACTCGAAACCTCTCCTGTAGTGATCGCGTTTGCGGTAATTGTGGAAATGAACGACCTGCTTGACCCCCTCGTAATCTGAAGGCACAGCAAACGCGACGGCATAGGGGCCTTCTTCCGGACGCAGCGCCCGGGTGGGCACGACCAGGATCTCGTCGGAGACAGAGGCGCCGGAGATATGGACTTTGGAGCCGCGGACAACGATACCGTCACTTTTCTCCTCCACCACCCGCACGTACATATCCGGATCGGTCTGCGCCGAGGGCCGCTTCAGGCGCTCACCCTTGACGTCGGTCTGGGCGCAGCTGGCCACCAGATCTTCTTTTTGAAACCGGTCCAGCCATTTCAACCAGTTTTCATGATAGGCTTTTCTGGCGCCGGGATCCTTTTCAGCTTCATAAGAGACCGCGTGAAGTGCATTGGCAGCATCGATCCCCATACAGCGTTGAATGCAAAGCCCGACTTTGTTGCAGAGCAGCCGGGTCATGTCCTGTTTTTTGTGCAAGTCTGCGGGGCTCTGATGGATATGGTTGAAGCGGTTGATCGTCTCCCCTGTCAGGTGAGAGGTGGCGGTGCAAAGATCCTTGCAATCTGGATCCCAGGCCGCGTCAAAGGTAACCCCCATCACATTGATCGCGCTCTCCTGGCGTTCATCCAGCCGGTCAACCTTTTCTCCGCCAGAGTAAAGGTTGCGGTTCATCCTACCCAATCTCTCGATGTACTCTTTCCTGGTTCTCATCTTTAGAATCCCCCCGTTACACTTGATAAGTCGTATTACAAGGAAGGGCCGCTCCGGCCCCAACAACCATGATCCCGAAGATCAAATGCAGGCAGGAAAAGCAGTACACATCCAGGTAGCCCGCCGGAATGCTGATGACAGTGATGCTCTCAAAAAAGGCCGGCATGGCCCGGGGAAACATCTCGATGTAATCATCCACCATATTGACCATCCCCACAGGGACAGAAAAAGGCCGTCAATAGACCGTAAAAGCCGACTCCTGCGGCCTGGCCGATGATGGAGCCGCGCAGCCGGGCAGGGCCTGTTTATATTCTGCAAACATGCTTCAGTTCTCCCCCCCGGCGGGATCTACCTTGTAATAGGCCAGGAAGATCTCCTCCAGCGACAGGTGCTCGCTTTGCAGATCACTTACCGGAAAGGAGGCCAGCGCTTTGAGCAGGCCCTCCACCTCCCCCTCCACCTGCAGGGTGATCTCCCTCTCCCGCCGGCTCACCAGGGTAATCCCTTCCAGAGCCAGCAGGGGACCCATATCCACCGGATGCCGAAAACGGATCCGGTACCGGCGCAGCGACATCTCCATGAGCTGCTCCGGCCTGGCCTCCTCGATGATCCTGCCTTCGCGGACGATGGCCACCCGCCCGGCAATGGCCTCCACCTCGCTGAGGACATGGGAAGAGAAAAATATGGTGGCGCCCTCTTCCCGGGCCTCCCGCAGCAGGTGGTACACCTCCTGCTGCATCAGGGGATCGAGCCCGCTCGTCGGCTCATCCAGCAGCAGCAGCGGGGGCCGGGCCATGAGCGCCTGCACTATCCCCACTTTCTGCTTGTTGCCCCTGGAAAGATTCTTGATGGGCACGGATAAACTCAGCTGCAGCCGCTCCGCCAGCCGGCGCACAAAACGCCAGTCCACCTTCCGGCCGCGCAGGCTGCTGAAATAGTGCAGCGCCTGCTCCACCCCGAGGTTCCCTTCCATGTTCAGCTCGCCTGGGAGATAGCCCGTGCGCGAGCGGACCTCCTCGGGATCCTTCCGGGGATCAAACCCCAGCACCCGCACTTTCCCCGACCGGGGCCGGATCAGATCGAGCAGGCAGCGAATGGTAGTCGTCTTGCCGGCGCCGTTGGGCCCGAGAAAACCGAGGATCTCCCCGCCCTGCACCGCAAGATCGACCCCGCGCAGCGCCCGGACCGGGCCATAGCTCTTGGTCAGCCCCTCAATTTCGATTGCCGGCAAACCCTGCATTTATGCCTTCCTTTCCACATTCACGTAACAGGGCGGAGCCCGTCATAACCCGCCCCCCTGTGAAATGAAGCCCTGCTCCCTGACCGCAGCGAAAAGCTTTATAAACCCCGCTGCCTTTCCGGAGCATTTGCATCAATTGTAGCAATTTGCGGAATACGGGTCAAATAAAACATCGCCGCAGGTGAGCATGTTGCCCCGCCCGCGATTCGGACATTCAACCGGAATTGTGGTTTGCCCGCGCGTTGTGATTTTTGCAAGCTCCATAGCAATGCTCCTTTCCGTATTGCATTGGAATCAATGTATTCCTTGAACATATTATTACCACCAACAGAGGCACCTTGAGGCAATACTCGCATGGTATACCTATATCTAATGCATTGAAAAAGGGGGTGCTGCCAAAGTGAGCATACAGACCATGATCGATGCGGCTCCGCGCGCTTGACAGGAGACGGGA
>JAPXLS010000200.1:0-3409 GCA_033809435.1 Bacillota bacterium | reverse complement strand
CACCAGGGCCGAGAGTAGCTGGAACTCCGTGGGGGTAAGGTAGATCCGCTCCCCGCAGCAGAAGACGCTCAACGTTTGCGGTTCGATGCGCAGACCCTCTTTTTCATAGGAGGGGGGGCGGTTCCTCCTGAGCAGCGCCCGGATCCGCGAGAGGAGCTCGGCCAGGCGAAAGGGTTTGGTTACATAGTCATCGCCGCCGGCATCGAGCCCCCGCACGATCTGCACTTCATCATCCTTGGCGGTCAGGAAAATGATGGGTGTCTCCATGCCGCCGCAGCGCCATTTGCTGCAGAGTTCGAGCCCGCTGCCATCGGGCAGCATGATATCCAGGATGATCAGGCGGTAGTTTTTTTCCGAGGCCAGGCGGCGCGCCTCCCCGCAGCTTCCCGCGCAGTCGGAGGCATAGCCCTCGCGGCGCAGCATCTCGCAAAGGCCCTCCCGCAGGAAAACATCATCCTCCACAACAAGCAGTCCGGGTTCCATGGCGCATTCCTCTTGATCAGCCGTGTTTACTGTCAGTATAGCATAGAAATCTTGCCAGGATGTTTTAATAAAAACCGGCGGCTGGCTAGTCAAAGTCAACGCCCCCCTGACTCACGAATGATTTAGCGGCACGGAAATGGCCCTGCTATAATAATGGCGGGTTACATTTTCTGCGGACCGCCATGTTCGGAAATTTTTCCTGTCTTTAATAGTGAGGCGGGTTTACGGCCAAAACAAAAGGGGAGCCCAATGGAAGATAGCGCCATTATCGAGCTGTTCCGGCAGCGATCGGAGGATGCCTTGGCAGAGGCGGCGGCAAAATATAATCGTTACTGCCTGAAGATTGCGGTTAACATCTTGCGCAATGATGAGGATGCGAGGGAATGTGTCTCCGAAACGTGGTTCAGGGCCTGGAGGGCCATACCGCCCGCCTGCCCCGACAGGTTGGATGCATTTCGGGACCGGATTACCCGTAATATTGCGCTTAACCGCTACGAAGCGATGCGCACCCGGAAGCGCGGCGGCGGGGAGGTTGAGCTTTCCCTTGACGAACTTCACGATATTGCAGCGCCCGAAACTGCCCCCGAAGGCGAAATAACCCGTGTGATCAATACATTCCTGCGCTCCGGGCCCGCCGAGTACAGTGATATTTTCTTGAAACGATACTGGTACCTGTGCAGCATCAAGTCCATTGCCGCCGAATACGGGTGCAGCGAGAGCAGGATTGCATCGCTCTTGCTCCGGATGCGCAAAAAACTCAGGAAAAAACTTGAGAGGGAGGCCTTGTTTAGATGAAAAATCTGAGAGCCATTGGGGGAGTGGACGGTGATCTGGTGGCCCGGGCCGCTCCGCGGGATAAAGGGGCCAAAAGGAGGTCTTTCTTCCTGTCGAAGAAGGCAACGCCTGTGGCTGTATGTCTGTTTCTGGCCCTCGCCCTGTTCGGCATTTTGACTTCCGGCGGCGGCAATGGACTTGCTCCGCATGGCGGCGAGTCGGGCCAATCGGGCCCGCAGTCTTTTCTGCCCTCCGGGTACGGCGGCCAGGGGGAAAGCGGCGCGGTCTATCACGATCTGGATCCGGCACAGATCATCGGGCGGTCCGTTGAAGCGAAAGTGCCGGCTGAATTCTGGTTCCGGATCAGGCTTTCCGCGGCTCAGTTGAACAAGGCGGAGTCCCTGGCAAAATGGGATGAGCAGGCTTTTGCAAAAGCGGATGTTGAATCAATGCTGAATCTGGTGATCCGCGATCCCGTTCTCCCGGAGGGGGATTATACTGCTGCCGGGAGTGTACTAAGGGATGTGCGGACAGGTGAGATCATTGCCTGCGCCATCGATTATATTTATTTCGATCCGGGAACAATGGGTTTCATCAACAGTTTCACCGTATTTTATTTTGATCCGGAATCTTTTGAGGTGGAAAAGATCACCGGGACGCAACTGGTGGCTTCCGAACAGGGCGAACCGCAGATAGATGCATTAAGCCCGCCAAAGGAGGTCTATGCTAAAGTGCCCCATGTGCGGAGCCTGGTGTTCTTCGATGGCGGGGCCGGAATCGCTGTTGAAGCTCAGGCGCATTTTGTGCCGGCGGGGGACGGGACCATCGACCGGGAGAGAAGCCTCGAGCGCTACAGAAAGACTGACGGACAGCTCGTGGAAATGATGAGATCGCTGATCAGGTAAGGTGTAACTATTTTCCCCCCGGCGTAGGAGGCGGTTTTCCAAAGCAGGGCCCGGACGGATGCGCGAGAAGGGCCCTTTTTTCTGAAGGAAAAGAGCTCTGCAATGAGCTGGAGGATCGTGACCTGGATTTGCTCCGGGAAAGCGGGATCCTTCGCCACGCTCGGGATGACCGGCCATCCGCTGCCTGTTGACTGATTGGTAAATAATAGATATAATATTCAGGTAAGAGAGGGAGCAATGGCGTTGGGTAACAGTGCGCCGGTCAAGGTCCGGCTGGGTTCTTTTTTTGAAGGCAGGCCCGCTCAGCGATATTGATGTCGCCATGTTCGTTGATCCCCTTTGTACACCGCAAATCAGCGCCTTTGGCTATCGAAGTGATCTGTCAGCAGAACTGCAGAGCCTGCTGGAAAGGGAAGTTGACCTGATCATATTAAACGATGCGGCAACAACACTTAAATACCGGGTGCTAAGGGACGGCAGTCTCCTTTATTGCCGTTCTGAAAAGGAACGGCAGCTGTTTCACGAGCAGACGGTAGCTCGGTATCTCGACTTTCAACCCTTTTTAAAAGTGCAAAGTTACTATTTGCATAAACGGCCGGCTGAAGGGGTTTATGGAGGAGGCAGCGGCGGTGGTTGAAGCAGGACTTGTAGAATTAAAATTGCATGAAAAGGATCGTTACCTGACCCAACTGTCCCGGCATCGGGGGGTAACAGCGGAAGACTTGAACAAAAATCTGGACAAAGCCTGGATCGTTCAACATGGTCTGCTGATTTAATAAGCCAACGTTACCTTGACTCATTGCTGTGTTCCGATGACAGTTGCCACGATGCGGCGCCCCTTGCGCGGGCCGTCGAATTCGCAGAAAAAGATATTCTGCCAGGTGGAGAGGCCCAATGCGCCGTCAATCAGGGGGATCGTTTCACCGGGGCCCACCAGGCCTGATTTGAGGTGGGCGTCGGCGTTGCCGTCCTGCCGGTCATGTTCCCAGCCGCCGCGGGGGATGAGTTTGCGTAGCAGGGTGACAACATCGTTCTGCACGCTTTCGTCCCAGTTCTCCTGGATCATGATCGCCGCCGTGGCCCCCTGGGCATAAACCGACACCAGTCCGTTTTTGATGCCGCACCGCTCTACTATTTTGCGGACCTGTTCGGTGATATCGTAAAGTGCCTCCCGCGCGGCTGTATCCATCTCGATGATGCCGTGCTCAATGTGCATGGCTGAGCACCTCCTCCCTGGCTCCAGTGTA
>JAPXLS010000199.1:0-3429 GCA_033809435.1 Bacillota bacterium | reverse complement strand
GCGCCAATCTCTGCGGCAGGGTATCATGAGCCGCGTGAAAGGATACCTGCCGGTGGACCTGCACCTGCACAGCACCGCTTCGGACGGCTCCCTGTCCCCGGCCGAATTGATTGCCCGGGCCGCTCATGCCGGACTGGCCGCAGTATCGCTGACGGATCACGATACCCTGGGCGGAATTGATGAGGCCCTGGCTGCGGGGCGGCGCTGCAGCATCGAAGTCCTGCCCGGTGTGGAGATCAGCGCCTGTTGCGGGAAGCGGGAGGTTCACCTGCTCGGTTACGATCCGCTTTTTCCGGAAAAACTTTCTGCCGCCCTTCAGGAGCTGCGCCGCGAGCGGTACCGGCGCATGGAAAAAATGGTGTCCCGCCTGCAAGAATTGGGCTTTGCCATTACCTGTGCAGAAGCCGCCGCCGAGGCGGAACCGGCAGCTCCCGGGCGGCTGCATCTGGCCCGCCTCATGGTCAAGCGGGGCTACACGCCCGATCTGAACAGCGCTTTTTCACTGTACCTGGAGCGGGGGCGGTCCGCCTTTGTGCCGCGCAGGGTTTTTGATCCCGCCCGGGCCCTGGCGCTGCTGCATGATGCAGGCGCGGTTCCGGTGCTGGCCCATCCCGGTGAAGAGGGAAAGGGCCTGCTCGGTGAACTGGTCAGGATGGGACTGCGCGGCGTGGAGGTGATCCACCCGAGTCATGACCCCGCCATGGCCGGCTACTACCGCTTCAGGGCGGAGCAGATGGGTCTTCTGGTTACCGGCGGCTCCGATTACCATGGCGACGGGAGCGGCGGTTCCGGAAAGCTGGGGGTTCACACCGTGCCTTACCGCTGCCTGACGGCCATCAAGGAAGCGGAGCGCGGCGCTGTATAAAACCGGAAACACTGCCCCAAACTCGTTCCGCCCCTTCCTTGGGGCAGAATGAAATGGTAGAATATCTTTATATGTAAAGACTGCTAAGGAGACTGTATATATGGCGGAAAAACTGTTCTTCAGCCTCAAAGTATTTACACTGGGCTTTTCCGTGGTGATGATTGTTCTCTTTGCCCTTTACGGGCTTACCGCTTTTTTCAACCGCCTCACCCTGCCGGTATCAAAAAAAAAGGAGGGGCCTTCCCGGCAAGGCGCTGACGGGGTTCCGTCGCAGCAGATGGCTGCCGCTATTGCGGCGGCGCTAAACTACCACCAGGCGGCACTTTTGGACAGCACGCCCCATTCTGCTCAAGAAATCCAGCCTCCGCCAGTCAGGGGCACCCGCTGGCAGGCCGCCGGCCGCGAGGAACTCACCCGAAAAAGCACCCGGGTGGATCTCTTAAGGAGGAAATATATTTGAAAGAGTACAGGGTAACTGTAGACGGAAAAACGTTCAATGTGGTGGTGGAAGAGGTATCGGAGCGGGGGGGACTGCAAAAAGAAAGCGCACCCCATCCTGAAGCGGCGCCCCCGGTTCGGGCAAGTGCGGAAAGGAGCCGGCCGGCCCCTTCCGCCGGCGGGGCCCTGAGCGTGGAGGCTCCCATGCCCGGCGCCGTGATCGACATCACTGTCAAAAGCGGGGAGGGCGTGGAGGCGGGAGATGTACTCCTGGTCCTGGAAGCAATGAAGATGGAAAACGAGATTACCGCTCCCCGGCGGGGCACCGTTGGCGAAATACATGTAAAAGTGGGGGATACCGTCGCCGGCGGCGAACCCCTGATGGAGATTACTTGAAAGAAGCTGCGGAGTTGCGCTAGAAAGGATTTTTGACAATGGGAGAACTGATTCGCGAATTCATTCAAAGCACCGGCTTTTACAATATCACCCTGCCGGAGCTGGCCATGATCGCAGTGGCCTGCCTGCTTCTCTATCTGGGCATAGTCAAGAAATACGAACCGCTTCTTCTGGTACCCATAAGCTTCGGGATCTTGCTGGCCAACCTGCCCCTGGCCGATCTGCTGCTGCCGGAAGCATCGGATGCAGCCGGAGGACTGCTCTACTACCTGTCGCTGGGCCTGGAGAAGGGGATCTACCCTCCCCTGATCTTTCTGGGCATCGGTGCACTGACCGACTTTGGGCCGCTCATCGCCAACCCGATTACCCTTCTGCTGGGGGCGGCGGCGCAGCTAGGTATCTTTACCACCTTTACCGGCGCCTACTTTCTGGGATTCACCCCTGCCCAGTCCGGAGCCATCGGAATCATCGGCGGAGCCGACGGACCGACGGCCATATTCGTGGCCGGACGCCTGGCGCCCGAACTGCTGGGCTCCATTGCCGTTGCCGCCTACTCCTACATGGCCCTGGTACCCATCATTCAACCGCCCATCATGAAGCTGCTGACAACAAAAAAAGAACGTGAGGTGGTGATGAAGCAGCTGCGGCCTGTATCCAAAACAGCAAAAATTATTTTCCCCATAGCTGTAATCATCATCTCGGGCCTGCTGCTGCCTGCGGCGGCGCCCCTTCTGGGAATGCTCATGTTCGGTAACCTGCTGCGCGAAAGCGGAGTTACGGAACGTCTGAGCAAGACGGCCCAGACGGAGCTGAACAACATTATCGTGATATTCCTGGGCCTCTCCGTGGGAGCCAAGGCCACGGCAGAATATTTCCTGACCTGGGACACCATTTTGATCATTTTGCTGGGCCTGGCCGCCTTTGCCCTGGGAACAGCCGGCGGGGTGCTCATGGGCAAGCTGCTTTGCCTGATCACCGGTGGAAAGATCAACCCCCTCATCGGCTCTGCAGGGGTCTCCGCCGTGCCCATGGCCGCCCGGGTTTCACAAACCCTGGGCAAGGAGGCCAACCCAGACAATTACCTACTCATGCATGCCATGGGTCCAAACGTGGCCGGAGTGATCGGCTCCGCCGTGGCGGCCGGCATTCTCCTCTCCATACTCTCCTGAAAGCGGAGCCTCATAAAGAACGCCGGTTATAGTAACGTGAGTTACACATAACACTTGGCTTTATGAGGCTCCGTCTCTATTTTGGCCCGCCTGCATAAATTTATACCTTCCCAAAAACCTGCATATCCGCCTCGATCCGGATCATATGCATAAACAAGATCAATCCGGAGGCGGATCCCTGATTGAAATTGAAAGAGTCTCCCACCCCGGCCCTGCGGCCCGGGTGGGCCCGTTTTATTCTTCTTCCCCTTGCCCTCATGCTCATCATAATCGCTCTGACCATGAGCATCGACTGCTGCTCTTACCGGGGCAGGATCTATCCCGGCGTTCATGTGAACGGGATTCCCCTTGGCGGCCTGAGCCTGGAGGAGGCCGCGGACAGGCTCACCGTTAAACTGTGCGCGCGGGAAGAGCTCAAACTTGCCGGACTCGAAGAAGGTGAGATATCCCTCACCCTGGCCGGCCTGGGGATATCCTGGGACCGGGGCAAGACCATGGAACTGATCGGCAGGGCCGGATCCGGCCGCTCCGGATACTGCGGCCGGCTGCGCCGGCTCTGGA
>JAPXLS010000198.1:0-3442 GCA_033809435.1 Bacillota bacterium | reverse complement strand
GCCGCCACGGCGGCATTAAGCGAACCGCCGCCGCCGGGCATGGGTATGGAGATAATCCCGTCACATTGCTCGCGGAGAAGGCGGGTGAGGCCCTTGCCTTCCGAACCGACAACAAGAACGAAAGGGCTGCGGTAATCCACCCGGTAATAGGGCAGCTCGCCCTCCGCCCCTGCGCCGTAAATCCAGAACCCCTTTTCCTTCAGCCGCCGTGCGGCATCAACCAGGTTTACCACCCGGGCCACCGGCAGCCGCTCGGCTGCTCCTGCCGCCACCTTGCGCACAGCCGGTGTAACCCTGACACTGCGGTCTTCAGGGATGATCAACCCCTGCATGCCCGCGGCATGGGCAGTGCGCAGCAGCGACCCCAGGTTCTGCGGATCCTGCAGGTGATCTAGCATGATCAAAAAAGGAGCTCCGGTCTCCGCCTTGGCCCCCTCCAGCAGCTCTTCAAGACCGGAATATCTGAAAGGAAGGGCCAGGGCGGCGGCCCCCTGGTGATTGACGCCGCCCGCCATCTTGCTCAAATCGCGGCGTTCAATTATCTGCAGGGGGATTGCCCTCTGCCCCGCCTCCCGGACGATCTGATCAACAATCTTGCCTTTTTGCCCTGCAGCCAGATAGATCCGCTCCAGGTTTCCGCAGCGCAGTGCCTCGAGCACCGGCCTGCGGCCGATGATCAGTTCATTCCGGCCCATCCGCTTGCCCTTTTTTATTCTCTTCATTTTGCTTCTGCAAGCGCCCGCAGCTCATTTCCCCTTCCGGGCAAACCTGTTCGGTTACGCAGGGGGGGCCGGCCGCCCTGAACAGGGTCGGCGCCTTCTTGCGCACCTCTGCAAGCATCATTTCAGCCAGGCGGCGAATCTCCCACTGGGCACGATTGCAGCAACGCACCCTGAAAAAGTGAAGCAGGCTGCGTGCATTCATCGTCACCACCAGTTTCGTCTCACAGGCATTGGGCAAAATGTAGCGCGCATCCTCGCGCGGCACCGCTGCGGCAAGCTCTGCGTAGCAGCGGCGGATCGACTCGATCTGCGCTTCAAAGATTTCCCTTGCAGCGGGATTCTTTTCTATTGAGGGAGGCATGATCCAGGTAAATTCCTTTTCGTCCACATAGCGCTGTGATTTTTGAGAATAGGAGGCAATGCGGTGGCGGACCAGCTGATGCGAAAGCGACCGGCTGACACCGTCAATGGCAAAAGTAAAGGAGACATGCTCCAGGGGTGATTGGTGGCCCATTTCAACCAGTTTTTCCACAAATGATCTTGTTTTCTCCGGGGGCATGGCCCGGGCAATCTCGGCGGCCGAAGCGGGAGAGTAGCACAGCCTCGCTGCGGCGGCCACTGTACGCTCCGGATCGGGAGTCCAGGCAATCAACTCGACATGCATTCTTTTTCATCACCTTCCCCTTGAATTGCCGCTGCTCTGCGGTCTGGAACAGGAATATGCTGCATCAGGCGTCAGATCTGTACTTCCAGCGAACCCCATGGGGGGTGTCTTCCAGAATGATCCCCTGCGCATGCAGCTCTTCCCGGATCCGATCCGCAGTGGACCAGTCTTTATTCCGCCGGGCTTCCTCGCGCAGGGCGATCTTCCGGCGCAGTTCCTCATCGGGAGAACCTGCAGACTGCATCTTCAGTATATCAAATAGTGCATCCGCCTCGCGATAAAAACCCAGAAGCTGCTCCAGAATCTGCCGGTCGTAAGGATAGCCCTTTTGCAGATAGATGTTCCCCTCCCTGGCCAGCTCGAAAAGAGCGCCCAGGGCTCCGGCAGTATTGAAATCATCGTCCATGGCCTCGATAAACCGGTTCCGGGCGGTGCTGATCATTGAGGAGATCGCCCCTGCCGGCTCGGAAGGAACGGATGCCGATCCGGGCAAGGCCAGATTCAGGTTGTCCACAAGCTCCTGCAGCCTCTCCCGGCCTGTACGGGCCCCGGCCACCAGCTCGGGGCTGAAATTCAGCGGGCTGCGATAATGCGCCGACAGGATAAAGAAACGCAGATCATGCGGATTGTAATCATCGAGAAGGCGGCGCACTGTGAGAACATTGCCCAGGGATTTGGACATTTTCTGCTCTTCAATATTCAGGTAGCCCGCATGCAGCCAGTAACGGGCAAAGGTTTTTCCAGTGGCGCCCGTGCTCTGGGCTATTTCATTTTCATGATGGGGAAAAATCAAATCGGCACCGCCGGCATGCAGGTCGATGGTCTCCCCGAGGTAATGCATGGCCATGGAGGAGCACTCGATATGCCAGCCCGGGCGACCCTCACCCCATGGACTTTTCCAGGCCGGCTCCCCCGGCTTGCGCCCTTTCCAGAGAACGAAATCAAGGGGATCCCTTTTCAGCTCCCCGGGCTCAACGCGGGCTCCCGCCAGCAGATCATCGGTTGATTGGTGGGACAACTGCCCGTAATTGCGAAAGGACCGGGCGTCAAAATATACATCCCCACCGGAAACATAGGCCAGGCCCCGCTTTTCAAGGCGCCCGATGAGCGCAATAATGGGTTCGATATGCTCCGTGGCTCGCGGCTGAAGATCGGCCGGACGGATGAGCAGCCGGGCGGTGTCGGTCTCGTAAGCTTCGATGAATTTGTCAGCCAGCGCCGGGACGCTCAGGCCTTCCTCCGCAGCGCGGCGGATCATCTTGTCATCAATATCGGTATAATTTTGGATCAGCCTGACCCGGTATCCCCTGTAGTTGAGATAGCGTCGGATCACATCAAAAATGATGAAGACGCGAGCATTGCCGATATGAATGTAATCATAGACAGTGGGCCCGCAAACATAAAAGGTAATCTCCGGCGGCTGCAGGGGTTCAAGTTCTTCTTTTCGCCGGGTCAAGGTGTTGTAAAGTTTCACGGCCATGGTATGCCCCCCCTATAGTATTGCCAAACTCCAAAACATCCCCGGATCCTGTTCAACATCTTACCGGCAGCCATTGTGTACAACAGTCTGCTTGACTCGAACGGCATTTTCAACAACGGTTTAAAAATGAAGACCGTCCTCTGTGCTCCGGCTCAGAGACGGCCTTGACCGCGGTTCCACCCTGCTTGGATCGTGATGCATCCCACTCTAGCCCTTTAACGGTGGGCCCCGGAAACCGCTACTCTCTTTCACGATTTCTGCTCCGGGGTGCATTTCGACCGGTCCGCTGCCGAAGCCCCTCCCAGCTGCGGGGGCCCCTCTCTGAAGGCTGGAACCGGCTTACTCTCCCCTTCAATGCATTTGCCGGGGTAAATGTACCCTTAAATATTTACGAGTATTATATACACGGCACCGGCAAGCTGTCAACACACTAACACACACACCGCGCACCGCTGCATGCCGGGTACCCTTCTCATCACCGCACCACAGTCCGGCGCAGCAGGCCCGCGCGGCCCGTTGACACCAATATCAGGAATTGCTATAATATTTCAAGATGAACATACAAGGCGCGGCATC
>JAPXLS010000197.1:0-3535 GCA_033809435.1 Bacillota bacterium | reverse complement strand
CCCCTGATGCATTCATCAAACAACACAAAGGGATCGCCTTGCCCTTTTTCTCTTGCTCTATAGAAAGAAAATATTGGACCCCGACAGGGATAATCCAGGGAATGCGGGGACAAGCCGGAGAGCTTCACTTTGCCCCTGCTCTCCGCCGCCCCCGGCTTGTTTTGGATATCCTGATTCTGAATTGAATCCAACATTGTCATTTCCTGCTTCCCTTGATGATATGCTCATCTGCCATGACAAAATGCGGGAGACCTGATCACTGTTATGCATTACCGCAAATATCGTTTCTTTTGACTAGAAAGTAACAAAACAGCGGCCGGGTGTCAAATGCATAACCAGCCATATTGCTTACAACCTGCCTTCCCTGTGATATATTAGTCATGGGCTCAGCTCTATCTATATGGGGGTGCAAGAAATGTCTACCAGACGTGAAAGGCTTCTTGGATTCTGCAAGGTCCTGCTGACAAAACTTTCTTCCGGCCTGCAACGCTTTCCTGAGACCCTGCTCATGTGTGCAGCTACCGCTGCAGTGCTCATGGTTTTAAACCACTGGAGACCGGGCGCCGGGCATTATCCCTCCGATTCCCTGGAACAGCTCGCCGCGGTGCTGGCCCTGGGCATCCCCCTCTCCCTCTGCATCAAGGTCTTCTTTGAAAAAACCCCTTCCTTAAAATTAGCGCCTAAAATAATTGTCTACATATCAGCTGCCGCCGGGCTCCTTCTGTACTACCTGTTTCTGCTCAAGGATTTCGGAACCGTCTCTGTGCTGCGGTATGTGGCGACAAGCCTGGCCCTGTACCTGGCTTTCACCTTCATCCCCTACCTTTACCGCAGGCAAAACTATGAACAGTACATCATAAAACTGGGGATCAGCTTTCTGATCACCTACCTCTTTGCCGCCATCCTTTTCGGAGGCCTCGCCGCCATCCTGGCGACGGTAAACTATCTTTTTTCGGCCCGCATCCCAGAAAACACCTATCTTGATATCTGGCTTATAGTGGCCGGTATCTTTGCGCCGGCTTTTTTCCTGGCAGATATTCCCGAAAAGGGCCGGGAGCTTGAACTTGACAGTTACCCCAAAGTGATCGGCGTCCTCCTGAGCCACATCCTGGTACCGCTAATCCTGGCTTACAGTGTCATCCTGTACGCCTACTTTTTAAAAGTGCTTCTGATCCGGCAGTGGCCCGAGATAATGGTCTCGCACCTGGTTCTCTGGTACGCCATCCTCAGCACGCTGGTAACCTTCTGCATCTACCCCCTGCGCGGGACAAACAGGTGGATCCGGGCATTTACCGATCAGTTCCCCAAACTGCTTCTGCCCCTGCTTGTCCTGATGTTTGCGGCCATGGGCGTGCGGATTGGCGCGTACGGCATCACCGAGAACCGGTACTTTGTGCTGGCGGCAGGTCTGTGGGTTACCGGCTCCATGCTCTACCTGATCATTTCCAGGAAACCCAGGAATATTTTCCTGCCCGCTGCGTTGGCACTGGTAGCAGTGCTCTCTGTTTACGGTCCCTGGAGCGCTTTTTCTGTTTCAGTCCGCAGCCAGAACCGCCGCTTCGAACAGATCGCGTCCGGGCAAAATATTATTCAGAACGGCAAGGTGGTAAAACCTACCGCCTCCCTACCCGAAAATGCCCGCAAGGAAATAAGTTCCATCATCCTCTATTTTGACCGCAACCACAAACTTTCTGACCTCAAGGCGCTGCCGGAGGGGTTCAGAATTGATCAAATGGAAGCCCTTCTCGGATTTCCCCTTCACGAATGGACCGAGCCTGACGACGAAGAGTCATATTTTTATTACGCCCTGGACGAAAATGAAGCCTACTGGGACATTTCGGACTATGACTACCTGATGAGGTTCTCCCCGGAGGGGCAGCGCTACCGGGCAGATGATCTCGAGGTGTCCTATTCTTCAGAGAATCACGCTCTCAGGATCCTCCGCCGGGGTGAGGAAATCTATTCCCGGAATGTGGCCGAATTTGTCACAGAGCTGCGCAAAGACAACGCCGGCCGGATCAAGGAGATGCTGTCCAGGGAGGAGCTGACCTTTCTTGACACCGCTGACGGCCTTCGGCTCCTTTTCGGGTTTGCCCAGCTGAATGGCTGGGAAAACCCCAACCTGGGCACAGTAAACCTGGATTACGTGGAATTCTATCTTTTTATGAGCCTGGATGAAAAGGGAGATTGACAAGAAGTTGTGTTGGTGCCTGTAACCCCTTTCGGGCCTGGATGGCCCGAAAGGGGTATTCCATTCGGGCGACGCGCTAAATGATCTTCCAAAATATCTTCCAACCCCCGCTGTAAATCAACCGGCCAGACTGCATTATACCGGACCGTTTTCAGTTGCTTTCAACCCAGCCCCGCGCCCTTTCCACCGCCCTCAGCCAGTTGCGGTAAAGAGCGGCACGCTGCGCTTCGGCCATCTGCGGCTGGAATGAAGCATCCTCACGCCACTGCTCCGCCAGCGCCGCCCTGTTGGGCCAGACCCCCACTGCCAGGCCGGCCAGGTAGGCAGCCCCCAGGGCGGTTGTATCAAGCGTAGCCGAACGGCGCACCACTGTGCCGGCTATATCCGCCTGGAACTGCAGCAGCAGATCCATTACCCCGGCTCCCCCGTCAATCCGCAGCTCGCCCAGGGGGATTTCCGCCTCGCGACGCATGATCTCGAGCACATCGCGGGTCTGGTAGGCCATGGCCTCGATAACGGCACGCGCCAGGTGGGCCCGGGTTGTCCCGCGGGTAATACCGACGAGCAGCCCGCGGGCATAGGGATCCCAGTAAGGAGCCCCCAGCCCCACAAAGGCGGGCACCAGATACAGGCCGCCATTATCGTCCACCTGCGCCGCCAGCGGCCCGGTTTCAGATGCATGGTTGATGAGCTGCAAGCCGTCGCGCAGCCACTGTATGGCTGCCCCGGTAATAAATATACTTCCTTCCAGGGCATAATCCACGGCGCCGTCAATGCCCCAGGCGATGGTCGTCAGCAGCCCCGATTCCGAAGGGATGGCCTCCGCCCCGGTATTCATCAGCAGAAAACAGCCGGTGCCGTAAGTATTCTTCACCATCCCCGGTTCGAAACAGGCCTGCCCAAAGAGGGCCGCCTGCTGATCGCCGGCAATCCCGCCTACAGGCACTCGCGCACCGAAGAATACGGCGGGATCAGTCTCGCCAAAAACGGTGCTGCTGGCCATGACCCGGGGCAGTATATTTGGGGGGACTTCAAGAGTCTCCAGCAGCCAGGGATCCCACTGCAGCGTATGGATATTGTAAAGCAGGGTCCGCGAGGCATTGGAATAATCGGTGGCATGCACCCGGCCTCCGGTAAGGCGATAAAGAAGGTAGCTGTCGATGGTCCCGCAGGCCAGCTCGCCCGAGCGGGCCGCCTCCTGCACGGAGGGAATATGCCCAAGCGCCCAGCGGATCTTCGTTCCGGAAAAATAGGGGTCCAGGACCAGCCCGGTTTTCTCCTGAAATTGCCCCAGCAGCCCGGCCTCGTTCAGCTCATGGCAGAGCGGCGCCGTACGGCGGCACT
>JAPXLS010000196.1:0-3573 GCA_033809435.1 Bacillota bacterium | reverse complement strand
GCTACGCGTACAGGGTGAGAGCATGTCCGGCGCCGGCATACATAATGGAGATTTTGTAATTGTGCGCCGGCAGGATGCTGTGGAAAACGGTGAGATCGCTGCGCTCCTGCTCGGTGAAGAGGCAACAGTGAAACGCCTGTTCAGGGAAGAAAATCAATTCCGCCTGCAGCCGGAAAATGATCAGTTTGAGCCCCTCCTGACCCGGGAAGTACAGGTGCTGGGCAAGGTCACCGGCCTGTTCCGCCGCTTCTAGATATATTGCGGGAACGGTACTGCTGATAATTTATAGTAGAGGCTCACCCGCTCATGTGCGTGCAGCCCTGTACATGGAAAGAACTGTCCCCTTGCAGCATCTAAATGTACAGGGCTTTGGCGGCGGCGCAGATGGCCAGGAGGGCGTGCGGCAGGGTCAGGGCGCCCTGCAGGAAGACGGCATAGGGCTCGCGCAGCGGCCCGTCGGCGGTAAACTCCGCCGTGGCTCCCTGGAAGAATGTTCCTGAAGCCATCACCACCTGGTCCGCGTATCCCGGCAGCGGACCCGGCTCCAGGGTGAGATAGGATTCAACGGGTGAAGCCTCCTGGACGGCCTGGCAGAAGCGCAGCAGTCTCTCCTCGCTGCCCAGGGTGATGGTCTGCACTATGTCGCCGCGGGCTTCTCCACAGCGGGGGCTGACCGGGTAGCCCATCTCCTCGAAGAGGGCGGCGGCAAAGACGGCGCTCTTCAGTGCATTGCCCGCCAGGGCCGGAGCCATGAACAGGCCCTGGAAAAATCTGCGCTTGCCCGTAAAGGAGCCCAGCTTGCCGTAAAGGCCCGGCGCCGTCAAACGGGCCGCAGCCAGGCGGACCGGCTCTTGCCTGCCGGCAATGTAGCCGCCGCTGCCGGCCAGCCCCCCGCCGGGGTTCTTGATCAGGGAACCGGCAACGATATCGGCGCCCGCGGCAAGGGGCTCCTCTTTTTCGGTAAATTCACCGTAGCAGTTGTCCACCGCAATCCAGGCTTCGGGATAGCGGCTGCGCACCTCTTTAACCAGTTCTGCAATCCGGGCCACCGTCAGGGCCGGACGCCCGACGTCGTACCCGGCGGAGCGCTGGATATAGGCCACCCGGGGCCGCAATCCCTTTTCCAGGGTATCAAAATCCGGATATCCCTCTTTGCCGAAAGCTGCGCAGCGGCAGTGAATCCCCCATTCGGCCAGGGTGCCCCTTTCCCGGCCGCTTGTGCCGATGACCGCCTGCAGGGTATCGTACGGCGGTCCCGTGAGGCAGAGCAGCAGCTCTCCCGGGCGGAGCATTCCGCCAAGCATTACCGCCAGGGCATGGGTGCCCGAGACAATCTGGGGGCGGACCAGCGCCGCCTCCGCTCCAAAAATACGGGCAAAGGCCCCCTCCAGCTTGTCGCGGCCGCTGTCCCCGTAGCCGTAGCCGCTGCTGTCCAGAAAATCCGTCTCGCCGAGCTTCTGCTCCTGCAACGCCTCCAGCACGCGGCGCTGGTTGAAAAATACGGTGCTGTCGATCTGGCCCCATTGTTCCTCCGTCCTCCGCAGTGAACGTAAAGCCGTGTCCTGCAGTTTTTCAGGCAGTCCCAGATGTTCCAGCCATTGCTCAGACATCGCCATTTTCCACCTCCGGGGGCTCTTCCGCGGGCGGCCTGCTGTAGGGGGCCAGTCTCCTGGAGAGGGAAGGGCCCACCCTCGCCTCCACCTCGATGCAGCAGGGCCGGTACTGCAGGCTGAGCAGGTTCCCCCGGCGCCGGATCTGATCCAGCAGGGCGCCCTGCCGGTAGGGCAGGAAAGCTTTGACCCTTTCGCCCTGTCCGTCAATGATCCGGGCCAGCGCTTCATTCAGAGAATGGAGTCCCTCGCCCAGCCGGGCCGACAGAAAGCAGGCCCCCGGGTATTCGCGCTCCAGAAAAGAGCGCCCGGCCGGATTTTCCACCAGATCGATCTTGTTGAAAACAAGGAGCTCCCGCTCTTCAAAGCCGGGATCCAGCCGGGAGAGGTGCCTGCGCACAATTTCTATCTGTGACGGATACTGGGGGTGGCTGATGTCGACGACATGGAGCAGGATATCGGCGGCGCCGATCTCTTCCAGGGTAGCCTGGAAGGCGGCGACCAGCTGTTTGGGCAAATGCCGGATAAAACCCACGGTATCGGCAAAAAGGATCACCCTGCCGTCCTCCAGACGGCCCCGCCGGACGGAGGGATCCAGGGTGGCAAAAAGTTTGTTTTCGGTGTACAGGTCCGCCCCGGTAAGGGCGTTCAGGAGCGTTGATTTGCCGGCGTTGGTATAGCCCACCAGCCCGGCTACGATGCGGCGGCTGCGCCGGCGCTGCCGCCGGTGAAGGGCGCGGTGGCGGCGCAGGGAGCTGATCTCTTTTTCCAGATCCCCCATCCGCTTTCGAATGGTGCGGCGGTCCGTCTCCAGCTGCGTCTCCCCGGGTCCGCGCGTGCCGATACCGCCGCCGAGCCGGGAAAGCTGGCTGCCCAGCCCTGTCAATCGCGGCAGCAGGTAATGCAGCTGGGCCAGCTCCACCTGGAGTTTCCCCGCACGGGAGCGGGCTCGCCGGGCAAATATATCCAGAATCAGGGCGGTGCGATCCACGATCTTCGCATCGAGAATGCGGTCCAGGTTGCGCACCTGGGATGGTGAAAGTTCATCGTTGAAAATAACCAGGCCGGCGCCTGACATTTCCACCGCCTCCGCCAGCTCCTGCGCCTTGCCTTTACCGATATAAAAGGCGGGATCCGGAGCCGCGCGCTGCTGCACCATCCTGGAAAGAACCTCCGCTCCCGCTGTCTCCGCCAGAAGAGCCAGCTCCTCCATGGACGCCTCGATCCCGGGCTCTCCCCCCGCCCTGTCCAATCCAACGAGTATCGCTTTTTCCAGATCCAGTTTAGCAGCCGCCTCCCGGAAGTTTATATTTAAATCATACCACAGCCCGGGATTCGATCAAGCGGGGTCCAAAACCTGATCTTGCCGCCCGGGCCGGATATGGTTCGCTCTATCCCCCGGCTAGGAGATTTCTTTTTCCGAATCACTGCCGCAGTCGAAAAAGAGGTACTCATCGCCGGCGCGGTCCTGCAGGCAGACATGATCAAAACCGTCTCCGCCCCGGCCCAGCAGATCACGGTAGGCGGTGCGGGCCTCCTCCCGGCAGCGGGCGCAGCTGTACAGGGAGATGCTGATACAGAGGACGCGGCATCCGGAGCCGCCGGCATGTGCGGCCGCTGAATCGATAATCCGGTACGAGCTGCAGTCTCCACAGAGACGCTGCCGGATCTGCTGGTTCTCGTTTATATTATCCGTATCATAATAGATCCGCCGGGCCGCGCTGAAAAAATCTTCATGCTTTTTCTTCAGGGCAGCCTGCTCCTCATCGCGGCGGCGAAAATTCTCCAGCTGTATTTTGATGATTTTTTTGAGCCGGCCCATATTGTCGGGGTTTTCATGATAGGAGACGCTTCCGTAATCGGGTTCGCGCAGGTTGGAATGATCGATTCCGGCCATGGCCATGATCAGGGCCAGATTTATGTAGGGAAGCGCAGTCTCAACAGAGTAGCCCCCCTCCAGAAC
>JAPXLS010000195.1:0-3578 GCA_033809435.1 Bacillota bacterium | reverse complement strand
GGCTCCAGACACAGAGGAGCCATGGTCCTGCGCGGCTGCGCCGGTTCGGGCAAGACCACCGTGGGCATCTACCGGGCCATCGAGAGAGCCGCTCTGGGCCGCAGGGTCCTTCTGCTCACCTATACCAGGACCCTGAACGGCGTCAACCGGACCCTCATCGAGGAGCTTATCGGCCCCCTGCCGGACAACCTGCAGGTGGACAGGTTCTACAACTGGCTCGTCCTGTACCTGCGGCAGGAAAGGGGGCTGGAGTTCAACATAGTTGACGGTGACAAGCAGAAGGATCTTTTACAGGAGGCGCTCCGCCGGGCCAAAGGGCCTTCAGGCAGGGATGTCCCCGGCCTGGACCTGAACTTTATTCATACCGAGATCCAGCAGGTGATCAAGGGAAACGGCATCGATGATCTGGAACAGTACCTGCAAGTGCGCCGCTTCGGGCGCAATACGCCCCTGTCGCCGGGTTACCGCCGGGCGGTCTGGGCCGTGTTCAGCTCCTACCAGGCCCTGCTTGCCGAAGCCGGCCTTTCAGACTGGAGCGACATCCCCCTGGTGGGGCTGCGGGAGATCACCGGATGTCCCCTCTCCGATCCCTACGATGATGTGATCCTGGATGAGGGCCAGGATCTAAGCCCGGTCCAGCTGCGCCTGACCAGAGAGCTGATCCGGGGCGGCGACCCCCGCTCCCGCCGCACCTACATGGTCCTGGCCGATGCATCCCAGACCATCTACAACCGGGGCTTCTCCTGGAAGGACGCCGGCATCGAGGCGGTGGGGCGCACCTCCATCCTGCGAAAAAACTTTCGCAATACCAGGCAGGTGGCCGCAGCGGCCGCCCGTCTCATTGAACAGAACACCCTGCTGAGGAAGGAACGCGAATACATCGAACCCATCTGGTCCCATCGCATGGGGGCCCGCCCCCGGATCGTGTCCTGCGATGTCGACGACAGGGAGATACGCTTTGTCTGCGAAGAGCTGCTGGAGCTCATCGGCGGGGGTTATTTCCGCCTCTCCGACTTTGCCGTCCTCTGTCCCACCAACAGCATATGCCAGCAGTACTGCGATGAACTGACCCGGCGCCGCATCCCCAATGTTTTTCACAGGGATCAGGCCTTCGATATCCTGACGGAGAGCGTCAAGGTGATGACCATTCATTCCTCGAAAGGGATCGAGTTTCCGGTGGTTTTCGTGACGGCGGTACGCCGGGGAATCATCCCCCGCCGCATCCACCGTTCGGGCCTGGACGGGGAAGAAGCCCTGCTGGATCGCGAGCGCTTTCGCACCCTGCTTTACGTGGCCATGACGCGGGCCGCCGAGAACCTGTTCCTGCTGACCACGGCCGGCCAGGAATCGCCCTTCCTGGGTGAGATCGCCGGCCTTGTTGATCACCAGGAATACCGCGGCCCCAAAACTGCGGCCCGCATGTCGCCGGGGCCCTAGGGGCGGGGTTCCGCCTCCGCCTGCAATGTGCAGCAAATGGCGGCACCAGACATGGCCCCGGCTGCGTTCTCCTCTCCTCATGGCCCAAAAATGAATGAACACAAGTCAAGGAGGCGTCACTCAATGAGTGCGAACAAGATCAAGGTTAACATCTCCACGAGCCAAAAATGCCTGCAGGCAAACAGTACACAGACTGTCTACCTCATGCTCCAGATCGTACAGCCGAAAATTGTCCTGGGGATCAACCGCTTACCGGTGAATGTCAGCTTCGTTATCGATCGCTCCGGCTCCATGCAAGGGGCGAAGCTTGATTACACCAGGCAGGCGGTCAAGTTCGCCCTGGGGCATCTGGATCGGGATGACACCGCCTCGGTCGTGGTTTTCGACGACCAGGTCGATTTGCTGGTGCCGGCGGCAAAGGTCGAGAACAAGGAGCAGCTCATTCAGGCAGTGAGCGCCCTGCGGGCGGGCAACACCACGAACCTCAGCGGCGGTATGCTGGCGGGTGTCGAACAGGTCAGGGAGAATCTCGTTGCCGGGCAGGTAAACCGCGTGATCTTGCTCACCGACGGCATGGCCAACGAGGGGATCACGGACCCGCCGCGCTTGACGGCCATGGTCAAGGAGCTGAGAGGCTCGGACCTCACCCTCTCCACCCTGGGGGTGGGTGAAGGCTTCGAGGAGGACCTGCTGGTGGATATGGCCGAGGCGGGTGACGGCAATTTCTACTTCATCGCCTCGCCCGATACCATCCCCGAGATTTTCAAGGAGGAGCTGCAGGGGCTGCTGAGCATTACGGGCCAGAACCCCGGGCTTACCCTGAGACCCGAGGAAGGGGTGGAGGTAACGGCTGTCCTGGGATATGAACCGCAGTGGGGAGAGACCATTGCCATCAAACTGCCGGACATCTACAATGGCGATACCCGGACTGTACTGGCTGAACTCAGGGTTGAAGCGCAGGCCGTGGGGACGATGCCCCTGCTAAAAATCGGCTTCCATTACTTTGATGTAATCGCCGATCTGGCCTCGGTAAAGTACGATGTCGACCTCGGCCTTCCGGTCACCGCGGATAAATCCATGCTGGAGGATGGAATTGATCTCCAGGTCGTCAAGGAGGTGGAGATATTCAAAACAGCCCGGTCCAGGGAAGAGGCCATGCGCGAAGCCGATCGGGGCGACTATGAGAAGGCCCGGCAGATTCTGACCGATCAGGAGCAGAAGCTGCAGGAGATCTACCAGGCCACGCAGGACGGCGAGGTGCTGGAGCAGATAGAACAGCTGAAGTCGAACATGGGCTATATGGAGCAGGACCACTATACCTCCATGAGCCGCAAAATGATGAAAGATTCCAGCTACCGGATTCGCAAAAAACGATAGTACCACAAGCGGCAGCTCCACACATGACCCCGAACTGCATCCCCTCTCCCCTGGGGGGAGAGGGCCAGGGAGAGGGGGAAAACCCCTGAGTTGCTATAAGCCGGCATATACCTTGCATTGTGTTGTAGGGGCGGCTCATGAGCCGCCCGGATCTGTAGCAGTTTTCACCATTCGAAATTTCGCTGAATGTCCCCAACGCCATGACCATTGCGGCTATGGAGGAAGCCGGAAGGATGGGCCGGGATCCAAATATCAAAAGTAATGCCGGCTTTTCGGTACCTTTGGCGGAGATAAAAGAAGATGTATAAAATCACAGCCACCGCCACCACGATCGATCTACTGCAAACTGGGACCCATGGGCCCTGCTGTTAGAGCAGCGCCGCTAGAAGGTGCGGCGCCGCCCGAAACCGATCATTGCATACTCCTCCTGTAGGCGACAGCAGCGCAAACAGCGCTCACCAGGGCAAAGACAACCGCCGCCGGGAATATCAGGAGCGGAATTCCCCTGAGCAGCGCAAAGGGGGTCTCAAAAAGGAAGGCGCTCCAGAAATCGGCGGCTGTCTTTTCCCACAAGCCCGGCGTCTGGTAGAGCAGCCTGGGATCAAGCAAAGCCCGGAAACCGGTATAGCGGCTGGTGAGCATGACGACCATGAGTGGCAGCCAGGCGGCAGCCAGCGAGAAAAAGAAGTTGGACCACCTCCGGTAGCGCCCCGCTTTCGAGATCCCGTCGGAAAAGATCTCCTCCCCGGCGCCGCTGTCTATCC
>JAPXLS010000194.1:0-3588 GCA_033809435.1 Bacillota bacterium | reverse complement strand
TATTCGCCGACCTCTCCCCGGATAAAAACAACATCTCCCTTGTGCGGCAGCTCTTCCAGCCTTGTCGTATCCCAAAGGATTGCCCTGATGCTGCCGCTCACATCTCCCAGGGTCATTTTTAAGAAGAACTCTCCAGCCCGGTGAGGGGCGGTAAAATTCCCCCGGCTGCATTCCAGTACAACCGCCTGAGTTTCAACCTCGTCTCCAACCTGAAGATTGCGGACCAACTGTTTTTTCATACTTTTCCCCTGTCTAGATCAAGTTTCATCTATTAATTTAACACATTTCGCTGTTTTGGAAAAGGAACATAAAATTGCGGTTCCAAAGTTCTGTTTATACCGGAGGCCGGCGCAAGCCTGAACGGGCTTTGCACCATCCGGTACACGAGATGGGACAACGGGGTCTCCCCTCGTTGTCCCACAATTTTCTGCTGCTGCCGATACCGGTCCGGCTAGCTGTAGCTGTAAAAACCGCGGCCCGCCTTCCGGCCGTAGTGCCCCGCCCGGACCAGCTTGCGAAGAAGCGGACAGGGGCGGTATTTTGAGTCGCCCGTCTCGCTGTGGAGCGTCTCCATCACCATCAGAAGCACATCCAGACCCACCAGATCGGCCAAGGCCAGCGGGCCGATGGGGTGGTTTGCTCCCAGCATCATCCCGCGGTCGATATCCTCGGCCCCGGCCACCCCCTCCATCAGCACAAAAGCAGCCTCATTGATCATGGGCACAAGGATCCGGTTTACCGCAAACAGGGGCGCTTCGTTGACCGCGATGGGCTCCTTGCCCAAGCGCCTGGACAGCTCCATGGTCAGATCAAAGGTTTCATCGCTTGTATCGAAACCGCGGATTACCTCCACCAGCTTCATCACCGGGACAGGATTGAAAAAATGCATTCCCACCACTTTTTGCGGACGCTCCGTGGCCGAGGCCATTTCGGTTATGCTCAGGCCGGAAGTGTTCGAAGCCAGCACCGTCTCCTTCTTGCAGATGCGGTCCAGCTCCGCGTACAGCTCTTTTTTCAGGGCCATGTTCTCGATAACCGCTTCAATGATAAAATCAGCCCCGCTTAAATCCTCCAGCCGGGTGGTGCCGCCGATTCTGCTGCGAACCGCATCGGCATCATCCTTGCTCCTCTTGCCCTTTTCAACTGCCCGGGCCAGGTTCTTTTCCACCGCCGCCAGGCCGCGCTGGACAAACTGCTCCTCGATATCGCGCATGACCACGGCAAAACCCGCCTCAGCGGAAACCTGGGCAATGCCGCTGCCCATGGTTCCGGCACCGATCACTCCGATAGTCTTTATCTCCACAAGATACACCCCCTGACATTTTATGATCCTGTATGGATCATTTTCCCTTGAAAACTGGAGGCCGTTTTTCCAAAAAGGCGGCGGCACCCTCCTTCTGATCCTCGGTGTCGCAGAGTCTGCCGAAAAGCTGCGCTTCGATCTTGTAGCCCTCGCTTACCGGTTCCCCCAGACCGCGGTTCACCGCCTCTTTGGCCAGGCGGACCGCCACGGGACCCCTCTTCAAGATTTTTCCGGCAATTTTAAGAGCGGCCGGCAGCGCCTCACCCGGGGGCACCAGATGATCGGCCAGGCCGATACGGTAAGCTTCCGCCCCGTCGATCATATCGCCGGTAAAGATCATCTCTTTCGCTTTTCCCGGAGCAATCGTCCTGGGCAGCCTCTGGGTGCCGCCATAGCCCGGGAAAATTGCCAGGGTAACCTCGGGAAGGCCCACACGGGCGCCCTCTGACAGCACCCTGATATCACAGGCCAGCGCCAGCTCCAGGCCGCCTCCCAGGGCAAAGCCGTCCACTGCGGCAATCACCGGGGCGGGCAGATCTTCAATTTTTTGAAATATCAGTTGCCCTCTCCGGCTAAGCTGCTCGCCATTTGCGCTGGAAAGTGTGGTAAATTCACCGATGTCTGCACCGGCCACAAAAGCTTTTTCCCCTGCCCCGGTAAGCACAACCGCCCTGACGGATTCATCTGCGGCCAGATCATCAAATGCTTTTTCAAGCGCCTCCATGACCCTGCTGTTCAGGGCATTCACCGGCGGATGGTTGATCGTGACCGTTGCCAGGCCCTCTTCTTTCACCACTCCTACAAGATCACTCATCTGATTAGCCTCCTTTAAACAATTTTGAAATGCATCAGGATCTTTTCAGGATCAGGGCCATGCCCATTCCACCGCCAACGCAGAGCGATGCCAGGCCCAGCTCCAGATCGCGCCGGGCCATCTCGTGCAACAATGTGACCACGATCCGTGCGCCGGTGCAGCCCACCGGGTGGCCCAGGGCAATCCCGCTTCCGTTCACATTGACAATCTCGCGGTTCAACTCCAGCAGCTGTTCGCAGGCCAGGTACTGGGCGGCAAAGGCTTCATTAAGCTCGATCAACTCCATCTGATCCAGGGTCAGCCCCGATTTTTGCAGCACCTTGCGTATGGCCGGGACAGGCCCGTACCCCATCAAATCCGGCTCGACGCCGGCCCAGGCATAAGCGACGATCCGGCCCATCGGTTTCAAACCGAGCTCCTCCGCCCGCCGGGCCGTCATCAGGACCACCGCCGCCGCCCCGTCATTCAGTCCCGAGGAGTTGCCGGCAGTTACCGTACCGTCAGGGCGGAAGGCCGGCCGCAGCGCAGCCAGGGATTCCAGGGAAATGTCCCTGCGGGGATGCTCATCCGTATCCACAACAAGATCACCTTTCCGCCCTTTCACCGTTACCGGAACGATCTCTTCCTTGAAACGGCCTTCATCGATGGCGGCCACAGCATTGACGTGGCTGCGATAAGCAATTTCATCCTGCGCTTCACGGGTGATGCCATATTTGTCGGCCAGCCTCTCCGCCGTCTCACCCATCATGATCTTATGCACCGGATCCATCAACATTTCCCACAGCGAATCTGTAAATTCCCCGTGTTGGAGCCGCTGCCCCCAGCGGGCTCCTTTGACATGATAAGGCGCCGTGCTCATGGACTCTACACCCCCGGCGACGACAATATCCGTATCACCGAAGATAATTTCCTGGTAACCCGAGACAATAGCCTGCATGGCCGAGGCGCACTGCCTTTGAATGGTAAAGCCTGTTGTCTCCACGGGCATCCCCGTTGTCAGAGCGATGCACCGGGCAATGTTGGGCTCATCGGTATATTGATTGCAATTTCCGAAGATAACCTCATCGATCTGCTCCGGGGCGAGTTTTGCCTTGCGGACGACCTCTTCCACCACCGCCCGCCCGAGATTCAATGAAGAAACTGTTCTAAAGCTGCCCCCAAAATCGCCGGTGGGGGTCCGCTGTGCAGCGACAATAACAACATCCTCTTTCAGCATGAGGACCTCCTTTCGATTAAAAAAATAACAGGCAGGGGACGCCTGTTATTAATTGATCCGATTAATCTACAAAGGGTAGACCAATACCTTCAGTTTTTAGAGCGAGCTTGCTATTTATAGACTACAACTCAACTGGTCCCTTTTTCTATAGCTTCGGGCGGGGGTAGAGACCGGCCCGCTCGACAATTTCAGGCACAACTTCTTCCCAGGCTATGGCCATCACATGCACACCGGCCACGCCCTCGATCTCTTTTA
>JAPXLS010000193.1:0-3589 GCA_033809435.1 Bacillota bacterium | reverse complement strand
ACCTCCTTCAGCTTACCCGCGATCAGCAATGCTTCCCGTAAATGGGGAGACTGCCCGTCGTCCCTGTATCCCGGCCCCGCCGCAGACCCTTTGCCGGGGGCGCCTCCAGTTCCCCGCGGCCCTCCCTCCCCGCCAACTTCAAGGGAAGCATCGCCGCCCGGGGGGGCCTCATCGGCCAGCAGCAGCTCCACGCTGCCCGGATCGCTGTTGCCGGAGCAGCTGAGCAGCTGCGGCCGGGCGTCGTATTCTTCATAGATCTCCCTGGAGAACAGATCCTTGAAAAACATGTTAAAAAAATTGATCGGCGCCCTGGCGGAGCGAAAATTATCGGAGAAAACAATCTGACCGGCACGCACTTCCATCTCATCCTCACCGAGCCGCTGCCTGTATTCTGCACCATAGTCCTTTTCACCGGCCGCAGTCAGCTCAAAGGGGTGGCGGAAATGGCGCCGGGCCAGGTTGGCCTCGCGCAGCTCACGGCGCACTCGCGAGAAAAGCCGGACATCGCCTCCCCGAAAGGAGTAGATCGCCTGCTTTTCATCACCCACAATGAAAAGCTTGGGTTCGGCCAGATCTTCCCCCGGATCAGCGGCGATCCAGCGTACGATACGCCACTGAATGCTGTTGGTATCCTGGAATTCATCGACCATGATATAGCGGAAGCGTTCACGCAGTTCGTCCAGAACATGGTGGTGTTTCCGCTGCTCAAAAAGGCGCAGCACATTGAGCTGAAGGTCTTGAAAATCAAGATAGTTTTCGGCAGCCTTGTCGTCATGGTAAACCTGCAGGCAGTATCGGGTGACCGCCGCCAGGGCTTTGAGCAGGCCGAAGCCGTACTGTTCGTGCTCCTCGCCTATATCGAACCCTTCAATGGGATAGGAGTGCAACAGGTGGCGAAGGGCATTGAATGTGTCGCAGACAGTATCGTAAAGCTCGCCCCGCCAGCTCAGGGGCGGCGCCCCCGCAAGCTTGACCGCCTGCAGAAGCCCGGCTTTCAGCTCCTGCAGCGCCCGGATATCCACCTCACCGGCGGCGGCCGGCGCCAGCTCGGCCTGCAGCAGTAAGAGCAACTCGATGACCTGCTCCCGCTTCCGGCCGATGGCGGAATCATCGTCAGGAGGCGTCTCCAGGGCAAGCAGGATCCCCCGCAGCTCCTGAAGGCGTCCACTCTGCGCAAGCTTGTACGAGATCTCGCGGGTGATGCAGATCCGGTATTTGAGCAATCGAGCGCGGTATTGCGGCCAGTCCAGCCTTTCGAAATCGGCAATCCAGGATCCGGCGTCCTCCCGTTTCTGGATCAGGGTGTACACTGCGCCAACAAGAGCAGCGCGGCTGTATTCGGCACTGAGCAGGTTGATCTCGGCATTATCCCTGTCGGCGGCCAGCTCCCTGACGGCGCGGGTGATGCTCCTGCGCAGGAAAAAGACCTTGTCCGTTTCATCCAGAACGCGAAAGTACGGGTTTAACCCGGCTTCGATGGGGTATTCGCGCAGCAGGGCGGCGCAGAAGGCGTGGAAAGTGCTGATATGGTTGTTCAGAAAGGTGTCTTTGATCTTCTGAAAATGGGGGCGCCCCGTTGCGGCCAGCTCATCGCAGACAGCACTGTAGATGCGCTCCTTCATCTCCACCGCCGCCTTGTCCGTAAAGGTCAGCACCAGCACCCTCTCGGGCAGCAGGGACTCGCCGCCCATGATCTTGATGATGCGATCGGTGAGCACCGCCGTCTTACCCGTGCCGGCGCCGGCGGTAACAGCCATGTTTCGCCGGTAGTCGGTGGCCAGATGTTGGAACAGGGTGGGTTGAAAGGGCGCAGCCATTCTAGAAAAGCTCCCTTACAGAGCATATTTCTTTGTCGCCGCGCAGGGCCGGGCCCAGCCTGTCGAGACGGGCCTGGTCCTTGCGGCAGATAGAGCCGAAAGTACAATTGGCGCAGCTTTGCTCCGCCTCTTTGCAGAGGGGCGGATGAAAGACGCCTCTTTTCATCAGCCGGTGCAGCCGCCGAATATGTCCGGCAACGCTCTCCAGGGCGGCGGCAAAATCCTTTTCGCCAACCAGACCGCCGCGCTGCCCGGAGAAAACAGGGCTTTTCGGTGAGGTGAGATGACGGCGCGAGGCAACAAGCGGACCCCGGGCGAAATAGCTGCCCCGCTGCAGCGCTGTCGGACTTTTAACCAGGTACAGCCCGGCGCCGCCGGCAGGAGCGGGAACGAAGCCTGCGAAGGGCCCCGGGGCCTTCGATGTTTCCCCGCAAGCGAATTTTTTGTAAAGCAAGAGCATCAGGGGAAGATCAAAGCGCAGTCCGCGCCTGATCCGCCGGGGATCCCCCGGCCCGGTGGTGTAGCAATAGAGGAAGCAGAAGGCGCCGTCCCCGGTCATATCGACCCGATCCACAACCACACCAACGGAGAGGCCGGCCCCCAGCTCCACTGTCCCCGACAGGTTGGCCAGCCCGGGCTCGAGCAGATCTGGCCCCTCCGCCTCGTGCTTCAGGAATGCATGAAACAGCCCCGGCCGCTTCCCTGCTGCACCGGAAAGGCCCGCCACAAGCTGCCTTTGGAAACGGGCTTGAAATGCATCGGGGGGCTCCGCCTCATTCTGCCGTTCAAAATAGCGGGCAGTCATCGCATGCAAAAGCTGCGCCGCCCTTTCTTGGCCGGGGATTGCCTCCCCGGCGCAGATCGCAGCGGTATACTCCTTCAAAATGGCGCAGATCGCCGCTCCCCTTGCAGTTCTGTCGGGATGATAGTCGGGCTCCTCCTTCAGGCCGAGAATGTCATCGAAGAAAAAACGCAGCGGGCAGGCGGCATAACGCTCCAGGATTTCCGGCGTAAAAGCAATCCCCCCGATAACATCCTCGAGCAGGAGGAGGGCCGGCCCTGCGGGATCGAAGAGACCGTCAAATTCGCAAAAGCATTCGCCGGAGGCGCTGAGCCCGTCAAAACGCATCACCGCCGTGATCCGATCAAACATCTCCCTGTCTTCCCGTTGCAGCTCCCCGAGCAAAGGGAGAACCCCGGCATAGTCGTGATCCACCCTGCCGGCAATAGCGAGCAGCTTTTCCCGCCGGCTGTAAAGCAGGGTGCCCTTTCCCTCCGGGGCAGGCGCACCGATTTTTTCCGCCTCCGCAGGGGGTGGCAGGCAGGGTTCCAGCTCCGCCAGCAACGGCGACGGCGACAGCTTGCGGCCGTTGCAACTGCGGGGCAGGCTTAAACAGAGCCCCCGGGTTGTGGAGCGGATGATCTGGTAGAAACGATTGCGAGCCAGATCCACGCTGTTGTAGGTCCGGCCCGCCCCGAGGCCATCCTGCCTGGGCTGGAGAAAGTTGAACTCCTCGGCCCCGGGGAATTCGCCGTCTACAAGGCCGCAGATAAAGGTATGATCCCAACGTTGGTACCGGCCCCGGTCAACTCCCTGCACCAATACCCCCGAGCCCCGGTTCTCCACCCCTTCGGGGCGGGCAAAGCTGTCGGGGAGCCGCGCCTTCGCAAGGAGCCGCGTAAAGATGCGGACCAGGTCTGTGAGGGGAAAGCGCTCCGCAGCACCCTGCGACAGAGGCAACAGCGTCATTTCGAGTTCATTCAGAATAAGC
>JAPXLS010000192.1:0-3590 GCA_033809435.1 Bacillota bacterium | reverse complement strand
CTCTTCGGGCGCTTCGGCCTGGGGCGGCTGCCCGGCGATATTGTTGTGAAGAGGGAGCACTTCACCTTCTATTTTCCCCTGGCGACGATGCTGCTGTTAAGCGTTGTGCTGACCATCTTGCTCAACCTGCTCGGCCGTTTCTTCAAATAGAAAAAGTTACTCCCCCCAGGTGCCAGGCACCGGGCGGGAGTAATAGTTGCAGGCGGTGCCAGGTCTCGGAGCGGCAGCCGGTGTGGTGAAAAATGCCTAGAACAAAACTCAGCGATTTTGATTATGAACTGCCGGCGGAGCTGATCGCTCAGGAGCCCGCTGCGCAGAGGGATCTCTCGCGCATGCTGGTGCTGCGGCGCCATGAAGGGATTGTCGGGCAGGGCCTTTTCAACACCTTCCCCGATTACCTGAACCGGGGCGATCTGCTGGTCATGAACAACACCAGGGTTATTCACGCCCGGCTGCTGGGAAAGCGCACCGGCGGCGGCGAGGCAGAACTGCTGCTGCTCCACCACCTGGAAGGCGAGCGCTGGAGGGCGCTGGTCCGGCCGGGCCGAAAACTCAAGCCCGGCGCCGGGGTGGAATTTGCACGGGGGCTCAGGGCGGTAATTGAAGATTATGCCGGCCAGGGCCAGCGCATTGTCAGCTTTAGCGGGCCGGAACCACTGGAGCGGGTACTGCCCCTGGTGGGGCAGGTGCCCCTGCCTCCCTATATCAAGCGGGAGCTGAAGGATCCGGCCAAGTACCAGACCATCTATGCTTCCAAGGAGGGTTCGGCCGCGGCTCCAACGGCGGGTTTTCATTTTACCCCCGCCGTTTTCGAGAGGCTGCGGGAAAAAGGGGCGGGATGGACCTTTATCACCCTGCATATCGGACCGGGCACCTTCCAGCCGGTGAAGGAAGACGACATCCGCGGGCACAAGATGCATCGCGAGCATTACCGCCTTGCCGCCGCCGCGGCGGAGCAGATCAATGCCGCCCGCAGGCGGGGCGGGCGCATCATCGCCGTGGGGACAACGGCCTGCCGTGTCCTGGAGGCGGTTTCGGATGCATCGGGGTTTGTAGCGGAGAATGAGGGCTGGACAGATCTGTTCATTTACCCGGGCTACCGGTTCAAGGCTGTAGACGCCCTGCTGACGAATTTTCACCTGCCCCGTTCCACCCTGCTGATGCTGGTCACCGCCTTTGGGGGCTACGGCCCGGTGATGGAGGCCTACCGCCTGGCCATAGCTGAGGGGTACCGCTTTTACAGCTTCGGGGATTGTATGCTGCTTCTGTAAAGGATCGGTGAGCGGGTACCGGTGCATTTTGCACCGTACTGAGAGAAAGTTTTTATTGATATATCAACAGAAATTTCCCCGTGATATATCGGCGGCAAAAGTATAATTGACAGCAAGAATTGGTTAAGATAAGCTATAGCAAGGTGGAAAGGATGTCCATTTCTTTTGAGTTGATCAGGAACTGCCCCGAAACCGGGGCCCGGCTGGGAAAACTGGCTACAGGGCACGGAACGGTGGACACCCCGGCCTTCATGCCCGTGGGGACACAGGGCACTGTAAAGGGGATAAGCACCGGAGAGCTGACGGAACTGGGTACGGAGATGATCCTGGCGAACAGCTATCACCTTTATCTGCGCCCGGGCGTTGAAATTGTGGCCCGGACGGGCGGACTGCATAGGATGATGAACTGGTCAGGGGGCATCATCACAGACAGCGGCGGCTTCCAGGTTTTCAGTTTGGGGGGGCTGCGGAAGGTTGAGGATGATGGGGTCACCTTCACCTCCCATATCGACGGTTCCACGCACTATCTTACTCCGGAGCGGGTAATGCGGATTCAAAATATACTGGGCTCCGACATTGCCATGGTTCTGGATCAATGTCCGCCCTATCCTATGCCCTATGCAGAGATGCAGCTGGCGGTGGAACGCACCACCCGCTGGGCAGCGCGCTGCCGCGATGCCCACCTTCGCGAGGAGCAGGCCCTTTTCGGGATCGTTCAAGGGGGTGTTTACCGGGATTTGAGGGAACAGTCGGCCGCCGAGCTGGTGGAAATGGATTTTCCCGGCTATGCAATCGGGGGGCTGAGCGTAGGTGAACCCAAAGAGCTCATGTATGATATCCTTGATCTGCTTGACCCCCTGCTGCCGGCTGAAAAACCGCGCTACCTCATGGGGGTGGGTTCGCCCGATGCGCTGCTTGAAGGGAGCAGGTTGGGAGTTGATCTTTTCGATTGCGTGCTGCCAACGCGCATTGCCCGCAACGGCAGGGTGATGACCAGCCGGGGTTATCTGAATATCCGCAATGCCGTCTATGCCGCCGATACGGCCCCCCTTGACGAGGAATGCGGCTGTCCCGTCTGCGCAAACTATACTCGAGCCTACATTCGTCACCTTTTCAATGCCGGCGAAATTCTCGGGATGCGCCTGACTTCATATCATAATCTATACTTCCTCGCCCAGCTGATGCTGAAAATTCGCGAAGCCATACGCGAAAATGGATTTGCGCTTTTTTATGGCCAGATGAAAAAGAAGCTAGATCAATACTATGGAGGTGCAGGTAAATGCAAGAGTTGTTAGGCAAGTTGGGGCCCTATTCGGGCATATTGTGGATGGTAGTGATCTTTGCCATATTTTATTTTATCCTCATTCGTCCCCAGCAGCAGCAGCAGAAAAAAAGGCGTGAGATGCTGGGGGCGCTGCAAAAGGGCGACCGCGTGGTGACGATTGGCGGTATCCACGGCGTGATCAAGGAGATCCGGGAGGACACCCTGACCCTGCGGGTGGCCGACAATGTCAACATCAAGTTTGCCCGCGGCGGCATCGAGCGCGTTGTTGAAGGGGACGACAAAGAGGAATAATCAGCGGCGCCGGTTCATATGCTCTTCACAGGGGGCGAGTTCATGAACCACCGGCCGGTCAACAACAAAGTTTTCAATCCCCTGCGGGACAGCGCCTGGATCATCTCGCTTAAAGGAGTGTTCCTGGCGCTGCTTTTTTCCCTCATCGCGCTCCTGCTCATTGCCCTGGCGCTTTACCTGACGGAGCTTTCCGAAAAAATTGCTCTGTACCTGGTCTACGGCACAAGCATCGCTGCCATTCTGTGGGGCTCCTCCTACGCCACCAGGAGGATCGGCGCGCGGGGGTGGCTCAATGGCGGGATCATCGGGCTGCTCTATGTTCTGCTCATGCTGGGCGGCGGTTTTATCATCGTCGAGGATATGGCCATGGGCTGGAGCCTGGCGGTCAAACTGTTTATAGGTTTTATTCTGGGCGCCCTGGGGGGCATGTGGGGTGTAAACTACTAGCCGCCACCCCGGCCCCTCGTGCCGATGGGGAACCATATCATGTTTTTCATAGCGCGCCTGCGAGCGGGACTCCCTTTCTGCCCGCCCATGCGTTGAATACGCCCTGACCCTGGATAAAGAGCTCTTTCCCGAAGCAAAGCGGCGGGAAAGGGCATCTTTGCTTTCTCCCGGATTAATTTGAGGCCGGTTTCATGATATAATGCATATGGAATTAAAAGGGGAAAGGGACGGGCAAGGCTATGGACCTCATTGGCATGGGATGGGAAAAAAAGATGCGCGAGGAGGGTCCCCTGGCC
>JAPXLS010000191.1:0-3604 GCA_033809435.1 Bacillota bacterium | reverse complement strand
GACGGCAGCGGCACCGCCGGGCGGGCCAGCATAAATTCACCGGCGGTAATCCATTCTTTAAGCGTGCGGGCAATCTCCACCGCACCGGCGTAACTGGAAAGGGGCGCCGCCGGAACTTCGCGATCCCGAACCATGATCTTGCCGCTTTTCAATTCCGCATAGCTGACCAGGCCCAGGTTCCCGCCCTTGCAATGAGGATAATCCAGTGAATAGTCCACCACCGGGGCAAATATCTCTTCATCCCTGACAGCGCAATATGCCATAATCTCTTCGCTCAGAATGGGTATGGGTATGCCCAGCCCCACCTGCAAGGTAGCACCGTAGCCCAGAAAACTGAGACCCCGCAACCAGCGGCGGTGCATCTGCTTCAGATCGCCCGTCACGGCGAGGGTCGCCGCCGAAGTTTTCGGGACCCCGTTTTCCCCCCGCTCCACCGAGGGGTTGTGCTGGGTGCCATGCCCGGCTACATAACCCACACCACCGCCAAGAAAGATGCGCGTACCCATGCCTATTGTTTTCAGCAGCGGATCATTCAGCAAAGGGCTTAGCTGCCCTGCCGAGCTGTAGTAGGCGCTGCCCAACCGCGGCTTCAGCATCCCCATATAGGTGTAAATCGTTTTATCGCTCACATTAACCGCTACATTGTAGTTCTGGTAAGCATTGCGCGGGTTGAACAGCCTGGCTTCATTTATTTCCGAGAGGCGAAAACTGGTCTCGATCTTTTTACGGGGGTAGCAATCGGTGCCGTAACCGAAAGCCTCCAGGCGGATCTCCTTCCCCGCCACCAGGTCCTCAATAACATGACCCCCCCCGTAAGGAAATTCACCTGGATGGTTCCTGTTTCTGGGATCACCGGGGGGCAGGGCCGAGGCTCCCAGATAGGCATCAACAGCGGCTATTCCGGCATAAGCCGGGACTCCGTTTAGATATATCTCGCTCATTTTAATCCGCGGCTGCGGATGGCCGAAATTAAGAAAGAGGCCGGAGGAACACATGGGTCCGAAAGTACCCGTGGTAACAACATCCACTTTTTTTGCCGCCCCGGCAACCCCTTTTTCAGCAACCAGATCCAACACCTCTTCGGCAGTCAGAACGACCACCTTGCCGCTGCGGATTTTTTGATTGATCTCCTCGTACGTTCTCTTTATCCCCATGCATAGGACCTCCTCCGTTCTTTACTAGTAGATTATCTCATTCTTCACCCCTTGACAAGGTGCAGCCCGAATGGAAATAATTAGTCCAATCAGAAACAAAGGAGCCGCACCGGAAAGGTGGGGCTCCGAAAACAACAACATGTTAAACATCCTTCAGCCAGCCGTCAGCTCCCTAAGATATCCTTCAAAAACTGCTGCATAGTTTTCAGGGTACGTCAAAAAATTGAAGGCTTCCTCGTTTTCCTGAAAAAGCCGGTACAATGGGAAGCCGGTGATCAGGTTCAACTGCGGGACCGGGGTTACAGGACAGCGCTGCAAAGGAGGAAGGGAGCGGAAACTCTGATTGGCAACAAATTCGGAGCCCTCCTCCGTATGGAGTTCAAAGTAGGCTCCGCCGCCGGTTTCCAGAACAGGTTCGTAAATTGACGAAAATTCATCGGCCACCCAGTTGCTCATGATCAGATAATCATCTCCGGGATTGATGGTAATATGGCCGAAATGTGGCGGAATAAGCACCTTGTCACCCGGTTTTGCCGCCATGAGGACAACGGCATCCAGCTGCCCGGGCTGCTCCGGGTGAGGGCGCTGCAGAAGGTAATGCGCCCGGCCATGCAGCACTTCGTATACTTCGGGATAGGTCAGCCCCGTACCCGTTTTTTCCGGGTGATAATGCCCGGCCGTTTTGACGTACTCCAACCCCAGCGTGCCGGGGACTATGACTGTAATATCGTAGCGCAGCCCTTTTTGCGCAATCATGCTGCGATCGCTATCCAGAGCCACTCCACGATACATGTAGTACAGCTCGTCAATTCCTCCGGCCTGACTATCGAAAAGGACCCCCCGCATATCTTCCAGGCGCCGTACATCCGCCTGCGGGGTGCTGTTCCCTGCCGCCTCTTTTTTAAATATGATCTGTTTCGTTGCCCCATCCCACAACACCGGCAGACCGCTTTGCTTTTCTAAATCAATCACCTTTTGTTTTGCTCCTTTTTATCCGCACAACGCCGGATCAGAGGCGCCGCTGATCTCTCGGAGAAAGAGGATCTCTCCTTCTCATTATATGATTTGACCGGACCGCTATGACCACCTTTATCCGCGTTCTGCAATGTAAGCAGCCAGATCTACCACGCGGCAGGAATAGGCCCATTCATTATCATACCAGGCCACAACGCGCACCAGGTTTCCGCCCACAACCATGGTTGAAAGCCCGTCAACAGTAGAAGAATACGCATTCCCCCGGTAATCAGAAGAGACCAGCGGTTCATCGCTGTAAGCCAGGTATTTGGATGCGGATGCGGCGGCCTGGAATGCCTGGTTTACCTTTGCCGGGGTTACATCCTGCTCCAACTCGGCAACCAGGTCCACCAGGGAAACAGTTGCCGTGGGCACCCGTACAGAAAAGCCGTCTATCTTGCCGTTCAACTCGGGAAGAACAAGTCCTACAGCCTTGGCCGCCCCTGTGGAAGTGGGAATCATGGAAAGAGCCGCAGCCCTGGCCCTCCGCAGGTCCGGGTGGGGCAAATCCAGAAGCATCTGATCATTGGTATATGAGTGTGTTGTATTCATCAGGGCTTTACGCAGCCCAAAATTATCATGCAGCACCTTGACCACCGGAGCAAGAGCATTTGTGGTGCAGGAGGCGTTGGAAATCAGGCAATGTTCCTGCGGGTTGTAGCGCTCCTCGTTCACACCGAGGACAATCATGATATCGGCTTCACCGGGGGCGGTGATCAGCACCCGGCGCGCTCCGGCTTTCAGGTGTGCGGAGGCGGTGTCCCGGGTCCGGAAGCGCCCCGTTGACTCCACGACAAGATCAACACCGCTATCTTTCCAGGGGATATGAGAAGGATCCCTCTCTGAAAAAACCTTTACGCGATCCTCGCCGATAAGCAGCGCACCGGCTTCCGCCTTTACCGGAATATCCAGTTTCCCGTAAATCGAATCATACCGAAGGAGATGGGCCAATGTGGTGCTGTCAACAAGATCATTGATCGCCACCACCTTGATCGCATCCTGTTTCAGTGAAGCACGCATGGTCAGACGCCCAATTCGCCCAAACCCGTTTATTCCAATCTTTAGCACTGCTGAAACCCTCCCTGTAACTGTTGTTTATGGTTATTCTCCAGTACCGGCAATAGATTATGTATCCGCCCTCCGGCATGGCTGACGGCTCATACCTGCTTCCCCTGTTCCCGCTGCTTATAGTATATCATTTTCCCCGGCTCCGCAAGCCAACCGCTTCGCGCCGGCAGGGACAAACATGGCTCCTTCCGAGGAATATTTATCAGGCAACAAGCAAAAATACTAAAGCAGACTGCAACAGAGAAAGGAGCCTTTGATATGGGAATTCCCTTTTTGGCCCTCTCCATTGCCGCCATTGCCGGTATCGCCATGGCCCTTCAAGGCTCGCTTAATGCCGCCCTCGGCAAGATCATCGGCACCCTCGAGGC
>JAPXLS010000190.1:0-3624 GCA_033809435.1 Bacillota bacterium | reverse complement strand
TCTTCTTAAAAATGACCCTGGGAGATGTGAGCGGCAGCATCAGGGCAATCCTTTGGGATACGACAAGGCTGGAAGAGCTGCCGCACAAGGGAGATGTTGTTTTTATCCGGGGAGAGGTCGGCGAATATCACGGGCCCCAGATCGTGATCGGTGATCTGCGCAAGCTGGATCCGGAAAAAGTAAACCGCTCTTTTTTCCAGCCTGTCTCCCCGAGGGATCCCCGCGAGATGCTTCAGGAGCTGAAAGAGGTAATCAGCGAGGATATTGAAAGCCCCCATCTCAAGCTGCTGCTTCTTTCTTTTTTCAATGACAAGGAGTTTACCCGCCGGTTTGCTTTTGCCCCGGCGGCGCGGACCATTCACCATAACTATGCCGGCGGCCTGCTCGAACACACCCTGGAGGTAATCGAGATCTGCCGCCATATGGTGTCGCTTTATCCCGATCACCTTCGCCTCGATCTGCTGCTTACAGGAGCGATACTGCATGATGTGGGAAAGATAGAGGAATATGATCCGGCCAGCCTGAGCTTTGAATTTTCCGACCGGGGGAAGCTGGTGGGCCATATCAGCATCGGCAAAGAGATGTTTGACCGAAAGATCAGCCAGATGCCCTCCTTTCCGGCACAGTTGAAGCTGGAGCTGGAGCACATGATTCTTACGCATCACGGGATGCGTGAATGGGGCTCGCCAGAAATCCCGAAGACCATTCATGCCTTTGCGTTGTTTCATGCCGACCTGGTCAGCGCCCGGTTGAATCAGTTTATCAGGCTGATGGAGAAGCGTCCCTCCGGCGAGGGGGACTGGACGGAATGGGATCGCTACCTCGAGCGGAGCATCTATCTAAAGACACCGGGGGATGATTGAAAAAGGCCCTTCGCTTGCACTTGTATTTTTATAAGATGGATGAGGCAGGATATTCCTTGCCTGCTGGAGAAATATCTACTAACTTTCCGGCTGTGCAGGCGAGGTGATGAGAGGGTGGGCCGTGCGGATCGCCCCAGAGGGCTGCTGAAGACAAAGGATCTATCGAAAAAGGTGATTCCCCTTGAACAGGAGATCGGCTATTACTATCAAAAAGGGAGCTACTACCACCGGAAAAACAAGCTTTCCAAGGCCCTTCTTTTTTTGAAGAAAGCGGTCGAGATCGAGCCGGACAATGTGGAGAGCCACTACCACCTGGCCTGTCTTCTCAGCAAAAGCAGCCGCCTGCAGGAGGCCAACCGCATATTCAAGCACCTGGTCAGCAATCTCGATCCCGAGCTGACAGAATGCTATTTTCTGATGGCGCTGAATTACGGCCTGATGGATGATATGGCCAGGGCCCGGCGCTACCTGAAAAAATACCTGCATATTGATCCCGAAGGGGAAATGGCCGGCGAAGCCTACGATCTTTTGCAGGCCATGGAGGAAGAAGATCCCGAGGAGGAGATGGACAGCGATTCCGGGGCATTCACCGGGCAGGAAAACGAAGCCCTGGAACGATGGCTTTCATCTTTGGATGAAAGGGCCCTGCCTGAAAAATTCGCGGACCGGACATTTACACATTTGCTGCAGCGGGGGCTTTATCAGGGCGGTGACGGTTTGAAGGAGAGCATTATCCGCCTCTGCGGCGTGGTGAAAAGCGAGGCCGGCGCTGTTCTTTTAAGGGACTACATTGTAAACCCCTGGGTAAAGGAGCGGCTCCGCAGGCTGGCGCTGCTGGAGCTAAAAAAGATATGTCCCGGGGAGAGCGTACTCATATTCTCCGGGGGGCGGGTTGTGGAGGAAGATCTGGCGAGTGCATGCCCGGAATCGTCGCCCCTGTGGCGCGATGAATGGTCGGAGGTTTTAAGCTGCACCTTTGCCCGCATGCGTCGTTCGGCCCATTACGGGGAGGAGTTTTTTCAGGATGCCCGGGCAATATGGCTTGATTTTATAAATGAAGCTTACCCTGATATGCCTCGAATCGTGAAACCCGAGACCTGGGCTGCCGGTCTGGAATACTGTCTGGCCCGTTTTCATTTTTTAAACCTGACCCAGAAAGAACTGGCCCGGGCCTACGGAGTTTCGTCAAGCAGTGTGGGAAGAAAGTACAGGCAGATCAATGAGCTTCTGAAGATCGATCAGAAGGCCTACCGGAACATGCTCGCTTTCCTGGCGCATCGTGAACATGAGGATTAGCAGGCGGCTGCGGCACATGGCCTGGAGGCGGTGCCTGCGCTGCCGGGAAACAGGCGCAGGCGGGTGATTGCCGGCGGGCGCAAAGAACAGTGTATGGCCGGCGAGACGGTGTGGTCATCCCTGGCCGCATTTCCGAAACAGTCTGTTGATCATCTGGGAACCAAGCGGCAGAGCAGGAGGCCCCTTTATTGAATGGGCGTTATTCGCCCGCAGGGAGTCTTCTTCATTTTTGGGTCTTGTTTGATCACTGGGGTGTATAGCTGTGCGGATCTGTTTAAAAGGCGGATGGGTGCTGGACCCGAGTCAGTCACTGGATGAGCGGGGTGATCTGCTCATCCAGGAAGGCCGGGTGGCGGCAATTGCGCCGCATATTGCGGTGGAAGATGCCCGGATTATCGATCTGGCCGGAAGGATAGTGACCCCCGGCTTTATTGATATGCATGTGCACCTGCGCGAGCCGGGTTTTGAAGAAAAAGAGACCGTTGCCTGCGGCGCGGCTGCGGCAGCTGCCGGGGGCATCACCGGCGTGGCGGCCATGCCCAATACGGAGCCGCCTGTGGATTCACCGGCGGTGGTCCGTTTTATAGAAGAGAAGGCCGAGGGGGCGGGGTACAGCCGGGTTTATCCGGTGGGGACGCTGACTCGGGGGAGGCGCGGCCTGGAACCTGCTGACTTTCGCCTGCTTTACGAAGCGGGAGTGCGTGCTTTCAGTGATGACGGATCCCCTGTTGCCGACAGCCGGCTTTTTCTGCAGATCCTGAAATCCCTGGCCTCCCTTCCCGGCGTCCTGGTTATAGCTCACAGCGAGGATCTATCCCTGGCTGCGGGGGGGTTGCTTCATGAAGGCGCTGTCAGCAAAAAATTGGGGCTGCCGGGTATCCCCGCCGCAGCCGAGATCCTGGGTGTGGCCCGTGATATTATCCTGGCCGGGACTGCGGGTGCGCCTCTGCACCTGGCTCATCTCAGCACTGCCGGATCGGTGGAGCTGCTGGATTGGGCCAAAAAGCAAGGCCTTCAGATCACCGCGGAGGTAACCCCCCACCATCTTCTGTTGACCGACAACGAAATTCAAAGCAGCGGGGCCCTGGCCAAGGTGAACCCTCCCCTGCGGACAGCGGAGGACTGCCGGGTCCTGCTGGAGGCGCTGCGCAGAGGCCTCATCGACATTATTGCCACGGATCATGCTCCTCACACTGCCGCTGAAAAGGCGGCGGGCCTTGAAAGGGCGCCCAGCGGCATAGCAGGCCTGGAAACCGCACTGCCCATGCTGTTAACCGGGTTGGTCGGCACGGGCAAGCTGAAGCTGTCCGATCTGGTGCGGGCATACTCCTGCCGCCCTGCGGAATTGCTGGGGCTTCAGGGCGGAACCCTGCGGCCCGGGGCGCCGGCAGACATAACGGTGATCGATCTTGAGGCAAGGGGAATAATTGATCCGAAGGCCTTTCATTCACGGGCTCGCCATACC
>JAPXLS010000189.1:192-3632 GCA_033809435.1 Bacillota bacterium | reverse complement strand
CCACAGATCTGGCCTTTACAGTTTTGATCCTGCTGCTTTCCTCTCATGTCTACAACGGAGGCTACAGGGTCAAGAATTATCTGACGCTGGGGCTGGTGGGGCGGCCGCAGTCTGGTGTTCGCATGCCGTTATATTTGTACTGGCCGGAGCCGGAGCGGCCCTGCTGATAGAAACCTGGCTGGAAAGAGATAGATTGGGCTCACGTCCCCTGGTACAGACCGTATTGACGGGGGTTTTATGGATTGGCAGTTTTTTGTCAAATTACTGTTTGATTACCAGGTTTACTGTGCACCCCAACTTTTATCCCTTCTGGGTAACCGCCTTTTTGCCATTTCCTCCCCATTCTTTCAGCGACCTGATATGGCTGCCCAGCAACGCCTTGAACCTGATAAACAAACCCCTGGGCATGGTTACGCCCGGTATTGTTATATTAACGTTTGTAGCCGGGACGCTTTATTTATGGCGATCCCAAAAGCGGTTTCACATTCTGCTGCTTAATTTGCCCATTTTAACCCTTGTCATCGCTTCCGCCCTAAAATTTTATCCCCTCTCGGATCGGCTGGTGCTATTTATATTGCCCCTATGCTATATTCCCATAGCCGAAGGCAGTTATCAGATCCTTGACTGCTTGAATCGAAACCGCATTGTGGGGCTGGTTTTTCTCTTTCTTCTGTTGCTTTATCCTGTAGGCGGCGGCCTGACGCGAATGATCCGTCCCCAGTTGGTTCAGGAGAGCAGACCCGTTATTGCCCGACTTCTGGAGAACAGAAAAGAGGACGAACCGATTTTTATGAATTTTGCCGCCCAGCATGCATTCAATTACTATACCAGGGAGGAACCGGTTGAATATCAAATCTGGGAGGTGCCGGTAGGTACAAGCATTTATAATAAACAGTGCTTCTTTGAAATGGAAGAAGCGTTCCTTGAACAGGACCGGGCCTGGTTTTTCTTCTGTTATCTGCCGGGCGAAGAGGCGTACGAGTATATTTTTCTTTCTTACCTGGATGCAAAAGGTGATCAGGTCGATGCTTTCAGGGCGGAGGGAGCGTCGATCTATCTTTATGATTTTCGGGATCGCGATGGGGGACAGTGAGTTGAGCCCCTTCCTTGACAAAGATCGTCCGTGATATACAACAATCTGCAGACAACTGAATAAGATGCATTACAGGGTAATTGGAAAGAAGTCAACAGGGGCGAAGGGCCCGCCGGGATCGCATTGCCGGGTGTACATTTTCATCACCATGCTTGAATCCAACAAGGTAATGGAGTGATCCCATGAAACGATGGCAAGACTGCCTGGCTGCTCTTGTTCCCTGTTACAGCGCGGAGGGGGGCAATGCCACCCTCATATTTACCGAAGATGGCGGCGTTTTTGAAGATCGGCGCACATTGAAATGGAACCTGCGCCGGTTGGCCCGCCACTTCAGCGTTGATCTGGAGGCGGCCAGGCGAAATCAGGCAGAATATCTGCATTACAGGCAGGGACTGCCGCTGCCCCTTTCACCTGCACTGGTCCTGACGCCGCTGAAAACGCGGGAGGCCGTGGGGCGAAATGACGGCTGCCACAGTTATGTCAGCCTGTCGGCGGTGACAGATCTGCTGGAGGGACGGGAGCAGGGGGGCGGGCGCTCTATCGTGGTCCTGACGGGGGGGCACCGGCTGTCCTGCCATTACAGTCTGAAGACTGTGCGGAAAAGGCTGCGCGACAGCGCTATCGCTCTTGACCGGCACCGCGCCACACTGCTGTCCGCTCCGGAGATGGCGGGGGCTGCGAACCAGGAATACAGGGAGTTCCTGGAGAGGCTTGTGTTCACTCTTGTGGCCGGGGCAAAGGCGCAGGGAAGTCTGCCCTGGCCCGGCTCCGGTAGAGAGGATCGCCCGGTCCGCACAGCAGGTGAGCCTCTCCGGGAGGACGGGGGGGAAGGGGGCGGCGGCGACGCCTAACCCCCGGCAGGCTCCCCGGGTACAAAATCGGGGGGGCGCTCCGGACGCAAAGCAAAATAGTGAAGGATGGCCTCCCGGATGCGCCGGGAGGCTTTCCCGTCCCCGTAGGGGTTCATGGCCCTGGCCATGGCTTCATAGGCCGGCTGGTTCTCCAGCAGGCGCCGGGCGGCGCTGTACACCGCTTCTTCGGCGGTGCCGACAACCTGGACCGTGCCGGCCGCCACCGCCTCGGGACGTTCCGTTACCTCCCGCAGCACCAGCACCGGGCGGCCCAGGGAGGGGGCCTCCTCCTGGATGCCCCCGGAATCGGTCAGGATGAGGCGGCAGCGCTGCATGAGGTTGTGAAAGGTGGCGGTGTCCAGCGGCTCCATCAGGAAAACGTTGGGTTGGCCGCGGAGAATCCGCTCCACAGTTTTGCGAACGGCGGGGTTGGGGTGGACGGGGAAGATGAGCGGCAGCTCCAGATCCCGGACCAGGCGCCTGAAGGCGCGGCAGATCTCTTCCAGGGGCTCGCCCCAGCTCTCGCGGCGGTGTACCTCGGCCAGAAGCACGGGGCTGCTGAAATCCATATCTCTCAAAACAGGTTCGGAGAATACGAAATCAGGCTGCACCGTGGTCTGCAATGCGTCGATGACGGTGTTGCCGGTGACATAGATTGTTTCCGCAGGGACCCCCTCGCGGAGCAGGTTGTCCCGGGCTCTCCCGGTGGGGGCGAAGTGAAGGTCCGCCAGGGCACCGGTGAGACGGCGATTGAGCTCCTCGGGAAAGGGGCTTTTTTTGTTGAAGGTGCGTAGCCCGGCCTCGACATGGCCCACGGGGATGTCCCGGTAAAATGCGGCCAGGGCCGCGGCAAAGCTGGTGGTGGTGTCGCCGTGCACCAGCACCAGATCCGGCCCGGCGCGGTGCAGGACCTGTTCCAGCCCCTCCAGCGAGCGGCAGGTGATCCCCGTAAGGGTCTGCCGCTCCTGCATCAGGTCAAGATCAAATTCGGGAATGATGCCGAAGAGCGCCAGGACCTGGTCCAGCATCTCGCGGTGCTGCGCCGTAACTGCGGTCAAGGTGTTGATGTGCGGCGTCTCTTTCAGAATCCGGAGGAGAGGCGCCATCTTTATTGCCTCCGGGCGGGTGCCGAATACGGCCATGACTGTGGGCAATGCTTGATCCCCCAAAATAAAGCATGATTTGTTAAAAATTTCGCTGTCCAGCCGATCATAGCATAAGAGCACTTTTGTGGCTACCGCCAGCGCTGCGGATGGATCCGGGCAGTCCATTGGGACGCCGGCAGGTGGCAGCGTATTTCAGGAAAAAAGCGGGGCGCAATGTGTAAAATATGGAATTCCGTGCAGAATTGTTTTGATCGCACCTGATAAAGCAAATATTACCTTTAAGAGGAAGCAGGAGTCTGTCTTTTAATGTCTAATAATGTCTAAAGAGTAAGTATGATCATCTGCAGGGAGAGGGCAATCAATGAAAAAAAGATGGCAGCCGTTAAAACA
>JAPXLS010000189.1:0-182 GCA_033809435.1 Bacillota bacterium | reverse complement strand
CCGGGAGACGGCGGGCTGGCAGCAGTTGAAGGAGATCATGGAGCCCGGTACATATGGACCCTCCGATCTGGAAATTGTGGAGGGACCTCTTCGGATCAGTGCGCCGGGCGTCAAGCTGCAAAATACCAGGGTGAAGGGCGATCTCATCCTCACGGCGGCCATAGGCGACGGCTGTGCCGACC
>JAPXLS010000188.1:0-3687 GCA_033809435.1 Bacillota bacterium | reverse complement strand
AAAAATAGCTCCTGTACTCACGGTCCGCCACTTTCTCCGTTGCATGCTCGAAACCGAGATCTCTCAGGGCGGAGTACAGGGGCTTCGGTTCAAAACTCTGAATGACGCACATACCGCTGTTCAGATTTACCTGCTGCGCTCTGTGTAGAATCATGGGCAAAAAATTGCTCGTGAAATCTCTGACATCAATAACGGGAAAGTCATCCTTCCGTTCCATCCAGCTATTTTCCATAAATTGTTCCTCCCTGATATGAACAGTTTTGATAAAAGTGCAAAGCCCCGATTTCTTGATGAAGCGTTCGGCCATGTGCTCCCCGAATGGTCCCGGCAGTGGCAAATAGTTATCTATTTTTCATTGCAGGGTCCGGCGCCAACCCGGCAGGGTTGTACATGTTCTTCAAGCAACCCCCCTGTTTTGTTATTCTATCCGGATTGGCTTTGTCCTTTTTTGCGGGCAGAACATCAGGGTTTCAGCTTCTGCCGCGCCAGTCGCGCAGGCCGAAAAGGGCCATTGCCCCGGGGGAATGTTTCGCGGAAGCGGCAGCGATAAAATTGCCATGGGGCGGCAACTGTGCTATACTACCGTAGGATAATTTAAATTACACACGCCTTCGGAGCGCGAACCGGGTCGGCCGGCTGCAGGCCGCGGGAAGCGCCGCGAGGAAGTGCGGTGGATCAACCAGGGGAGGAATTTATTTGGCAATCGTAACCATGAAACAGCTGCTCGAGGCGGGGGTTCACTTCGGGCACCAGACCCGGCGCTGGAACCCCAAAATGAAGAATTATATCTTTACCGAGCGAAACGGCATCTACATTATCGACCTGCAGAAGACAGTCAAACTCATGGATGTGGCCTACAACTTTGTGCGCGATATAGCCGCAAGGGGCGGCCATATTGTTTTTGTGGGTACCAAGAAGCAGGCGCAGGAGTCCATCGTGCTTGAAACCGAAAGATGCGGGATGCATTATGTGAACCAGCGCTGGCTTGGCGGGATGCTGACCAATTTCCAGACTATCAGCCGGAGGATTCAGCGGCTTCATGATCTGGAAAGGATGGAGGCGGACGGTACTTTCGATGTGCTGCCCAAAAAAGAGGTGCTCATCCTGAAGCATGAGCACTCCAAGCTGCTGAAGTTTCTCGGCGGCATCAGGAATCTGAAGAGCCTGCCCGATGCAGTTTATGTTGTAGATCCCCGCAAGGAGCGAATTGCCGTGGCGGAGGCCCGCAAGCTGGGCATTCCCATCATTGCCATCGTGGACACCAACTGCGATCCCGATGAGATCGACTACATCATTCCCGGGAACGATGATGCCATCAGGGCCATAAAGTTGATCACCTCGCTCATGGCCGACGCGGTTGTCGAGGGTCGGCATATTCTGGAAGCCGAAGAGGCCGAGGAGGATGAAGGCGGGGAAGAGGCGGTCCAGCGCGGAAGCGCCGCCGCAGAAAGCGATTCCGGAAAACCGGAGGGAGAGCCGGAAGGGAACGCAGATCTGGAGGCATCCGAAAAACCAGCCGGTTAACGGTCAGGGAGGTCTGAAAATGCAAATTGACGCAAAAGCAGTGAAAGCACTGCGCGAAAAAACAGGAGCCGGTATGATGGAATGCAAAAAAGCGCTTCAGGAAGCCGGCGGAGATGAAGAAAAAGCTGTTGCAGTGCTCAGAGAAAAGGGTCTGGTTGCAGCGGCACGGCGGGCCGGTCAGGCGGCGACGCAGGGGGTTGTCGATGCCTATATCCACCTGGGGGGCAAGATCGGTGTGCTCGTTGAAATAAACTGTGAGACTGATTTTGTGGCCCGCACAGATCAGTTCCGTGAATTTACGCGCAATATATGCCTGCAGGTGGCGGCCTCAAACCCGCTGTACATCGAAAAAGATGATGTCCCCCCGGATATTCTGGACAGAGAAAGGGCCATCCTGCGCGGCCAGGCTCTCCGCGAGGGAAAGCCGGAGAAGGTGATCGAGCGCATCGTCGAAGGGCGCATTGCCAAGTACTACCAGGAAAACTGCCTTCTTGAGCAGCCCTACATCAAGGATCCGGATCAATCTGTCCGGGATCTGCTCACGGAGCTTATTGCCAGGATCGGGGAGAATATTGTAGTCCGGCGCTTCAGCCGTTTCGCCCTGGGCGAAGAGGCGGAGAATGCTTCCTCTCCGGGGAGCGGGACAGATGATTAAAAGAACACCTCGCGTGTTCTTTTTTTTCACCTGAAAAAGGATTGCCGCCTGAGGCCGTCGAATAGATTGGGGGGTTGAGATGAATTGGTTAAACCTGCGTACAAAAGGGTAGTCCTGAAATTGAGCGGTGAAGCCCTGGCCGGTGAAAAAGGGCTGGGCATAGATCAGAGCGTTCTGGAGAGCATTGCCAGAGAGTTGAAAGAGCTAGCCTGTACAGGGGTGCAGATAGCCATTGTTGTCGGGGGGGGTAATATATGGCGAGGCGCTGCAGCGGAGCAATCGGGCATGGACCGCGCTGCGGCCGACTATATGGGGATGCTGGCAACGGTGATCAATGCCATGGCCCTGCAGGATTCCCTTGAACGCAACGGTGTGGACACGCGTGTCCAATCGGCCCTGGAGATGCGCCAGGTGGCCGAACCATACATCCGGCGGCGGGCCATGAGGCATCTTGAAAAGGGGCGTGTGGTCATATTCGCCGGCGGTACAGGAAATCCTTATTTTTCCACAGATACCACTGCGGCCCTCCGTGCCGCGGAGATAGAAGCGGAAGTGATCCTGCTGGCAAAGGGGAAAGTTGACGCCGTTTATGACGCCGACCCCCTGCAGTTTCCCGATGCAAACCGCTTTACCGAGCTGAGCTATCTGGAAGTGATCAAGCGCGGGCTGGGCGTGATGGACACAACGGCGGCATCGCTGTGCATGGATAATCAGATCAAGCTTGTCGTGTTCGGCCTCAATGCCGGTAATATTAAAAAAGCAATCATGGGAGAGAAAATAGGGACCCTGATCAAAGGTGGTTAATCATGCTTGAAGAGATCTACGTGGAAACAGATGAGCGGATGGAGAAGGTGATCGCAGCCTTTCAGCGGGAGCTGGCAACGCTGCGGGCGGGAAGGGCCACTCCCTCCTTGCTGGACCGCATCGAGGTCAACTACTATGATACGCTCACCCCCCTCATACAGCTGGCCGGGATCACCGCTCCCGAACCCCGCCTTCTCGTGATTCAGCCCTGGGACAAATCATCCATCGGGAATATCGAGAAAGCCATTCTAAAATCTGATCTGGGACTTACCCCCATCAACGATGGTGCTGTGATCAGGCTGAACATTCCCCAGCTGACGGAGGAGAGACGCCACGAGCTGGTCAAACATTTACGGAAGAAGGCTGAAGAAAGCCGGGTTGGGATCCGGAATGCCAGGCGCGAAGCCAATGATTCTCTGAAACAGCTGGAAAAAACCGGCGACATTTCGGAAGATGGCTGGAGGCGGGCCCAGGACGAGATTCAGGAGCTGACAGACGGGAAAATAGCGCGGATCGATGAGCTTCTCCAGGCAAAGGAAAAAGAAGTGTTGGAAGTATAGGGCCGGCGGGGCGGCTCCCCCCCTGGCCGAAAGCCTGTACGTTGGATGCGGCTCTTCCTTGCGCAGGGGGAGCCGTTACCGCTAAAATAGAGAAAAACAACGAGGAAACTGGAGCAGTGGAACTTACATCGCAGGAACAAAGCC
>JAPXLS010000187.1:0-3729 GCA_033809435.1 Bacillota bacterium | reverse complement strand
CATGGTGGAGATGCAGGAGACGGCTTCCATCCTCAAGGAGGCCACGGCAAACAGTCTGCTGGTGCTCGATGAGATCGGCCGCGGCACCAGCACCTATGACGGCATGAGCATTGCCCGCAGCGTGCTGGAATATATCTGCCGCAAGATCAAGGCGAAGACCCTTTTCTCCACCCATTATCACGAGCTGACCAATCTGGAAGAGGAGCTGGGCGGGATCAAGAACTACACCATGGCCGTAAAAGAGAAGGGCAGCGAGGTCATCTTCCTGCGGCGCGTGGCTGCGGGGCGCTCGGACAAGAGCTACGGGATAAATGTGGCCCGCCTGGCCGGGCTTCCACTGGAGGTGCTGCTGCGGGCCGAGACCATTCTGGCCGGACTGGAAAGCGCCGCCTCTTCCGCGGAGAGCCGGCTCAGCCTGGTGCCGCCGGTCATGGAGCAGCCCCGGGAGGAGAGCCGGAGTGCGGCGCTGCTTGCAGATCTGGAGGCGCTGGATCTGAATCGGATCACTCCGCTGGAGGCGCTGCAGCACCTTTACCGCCTGCAGCAGAGACTTTACGCCGCGGAAGGGAAGGAAATCATTGACCAGAGGTAAAGAAGGATGAGAAAATATTGATCCGGATACTGGACAGGAGCACTGCGGAAAAGATAGCCGCCGGCGAGGTCATCGAGAATCCCGCCTCCGTGGTAAAGGAGCTGGTGGAGAATTCCCTCGATGCCGGCGCCGGCCGCATCGAGGTCAGTGTCAACGAGGGCGGCAAGCGCTCGATCAAGGTTACGGACGACGGCTGCGGCATTGACCCCGCAGGGTTGACGCTGGCCTTCTCCAGATTTGCCACCAGCAAGCTGAAGTCACTGCAGGATCTGGAGAGCATAGCGAGCCTCGGTTTTCGCGGCGAGGCGCTGCCGAGCATTGCCGCGGTGGCCCGGGTCACCCTGACGACGCGCCGCAAGGAAGACTTCACCGCCCTGCGCATCAGGGTGGAAGGGGGGGCGGCCGCCCCGCCGCTGGAGGTGGGGGCGCCCCGGGGAACAGAGGTGCTGGTGGAGGATCTTTTCTACAATACCCCGGGCCGCCTGAAATTTTTGCGCGGCGGGCCCCGGGAGCTGGCCGGGATCAGCTACCTGCTTACCGGCATGGCTCTGGCTCACCCCGAATGTTCATTTACCCTGCTCAGCGAGGGGAAAACGGCGCTCAGGACAGCGGGCGACGGCTGCCTGCTCCATGTCATCGGCGCCCTTTACGGAAGCGAAGCGGCGGCCGCGCTGCTGCCCCTTGCGGGCGGCGACGGGGCGCAGGGGCTTGCAGTGGAAGGATACCTGAGCGCTCCGCATTTCAGCCGCGCCTCCCGGCGCTGGATCACCACCGTGGTCAATGGACGGGTCATCCGGAGCCCCCTTCTGATGGGGGCGCTGGAACGGGCATACGGCGGCATGCTGGAGCGCCGCCGCCATCCCCTGGCCGTTATTTCGCTGCAGGCGCCACCGGAGATGCTCGACGTCAATGTGCACCCGGCAAAAAGCGAGATCCGATTTCACCGCACGGCAATCTTCAATGAACTTGTATACAGGGCGGCCCGCTCCTCCCTGCAGGGACTGCCGGGCCGGGAGCCCGTGCCGGCCTGGGTCAGGGAACAGCAAAAGGAGTGGCGGCGGCAGCAGCAGCGGCTGCTGTACCCCGAAGAGCCCGCAGCCGGCGCCGGATTTTTGCCCGCTTTTACCGGGGAGCCGCCGCTCAATGCGGGGGGCGGTGCGGAGGCCGTGCCGGAACCGCCCGCCGGGCCCGCCGGGGAGCCCGATCATGAAGAGCTGTCCGGGGGCTGCCGCCTCATCGGGCAGTTTTTGCACAGCTACCTGGTGGCGCAGAGGGGAGAGGAGCTGCTGGTTATCGATCAGCATGCCGCACACGAGCGCGTGATCTACCATGCGCTCTCCTCGGCGGATGGAGGCCGGAAAGAGGCGCAGCTGACGGTGCCGCTGACGCTGGAGCTGCCTCCGGCCTGGTGCGGACGTCTCGAGGAGATCCGCCCCTCCCTGGAGGAGGCCGGGTTTAAGTTGGAACTCTTTGGAGATAATAGTTATATTCTCCGGGCCGTGCCTTTCCCGGCGAGGGGCGGCGGCGAGGCGATCTACGAGCTCCTGGAGGAGCTGCTCCGGGAGGAGCCCGGGGCGGGCAGCGAGCGCCATGAGCGAATTTTGAGAACAATTGCCTGCCACCGGGCGGTGAAAGCGCGGCAGCCCCTTTCCAGGGCCGAAGCGGAGCTGCTGCTGCAGGATTGGGAGAGGACCCCCGGCGCGGCGCATTGCCCGCACGGCCGTCCGGCCGTGCTCAGTTTCAGCCGTGATGAGCTGGACCGGGGATTTCACCGCAAGGGAGGGGGCGGCTGATGACCGGGAAAATACCCCTGCTGGTCCTGGCCGGCCCTACCGCCGCCGGCAAGAGTGACCTGGCCCTGCGCCTGGCTCCGCTGCTGGAGACCGATATCATCAGCGCCGATTCGGCCCAGGTTTACCGCGGCCTGGATATAGGGACAGCCAAGCCTTCCGCAGGGGAACGGAGGCAGGTCCGCCACCACCTCATCGACATGGTCGATCCCGATGAGGATTACAGCGTGGCCGATTATCAGCGCGATGCGCAGCGCCTGATCGGCAGGTTGTGGAGCGGCGGACGGCTGCCCTTCATGGTGGGGGGAACAGGTCTGTACCTGCGCGCCGTTACAGAGAATTATGCTTTCGGGAAAAGGGGCGGGGAGGGTGTTTTCAGGAGGCGGCTGGAGGCGGAAGCCGATGCCGCCGGCTCCGAAGCGCTGCATGAGCGCCTGAGAGCCCGGGATCCGGCGGCGGCGGAGAGAATACACCCCCGCGACAGGCGGCGGATCATCAGGGCGCTGGAGGTATTTACCCTCGAGGGCAGACCCATATCGGAGCAGGTGGAGCGCACCCGGAAAGGGGAGGCGCCGTACCGGCTCCTCACCTTCGGCCTGACCCTGCCGCGGCCCCTGCTCTACCGCGCCATAGAGGAGCGGGTGGAGGCAATGCTGGAGCGCGGTTTTCTCGAGGAGGTGCGCACGCTGCTCTCCAGGGGCTACCGGCGCAGCTCACCGGGGCTGCAGATTCTCGGGTACCGGCAGCTGGCCGCCTGCATCGCCGGGGAGATCTCGCGTGAAGAGGCGGTAAGGGAGATCAAGACGCAGACGCGGCGGCTGGCCAAGCGGCAGCTGACCTGGTTCAGGCGCGACAGGAACATGCGGTGGCTGGATCTGTCCGCAGCGGGGGGCGTGGAGCGGGCGGTGGAAATAATCAGAGGAGGGGTAAAGGAAATTCTTGCTTAAAGAGAGAATAGGGATATCGTAAAGAAAAAATGGAGGGACACCGATGAAAGGACCGGTTAATTTACAGGATACTTTTTTGAACCAGTTGCGCAAAGAGAATATGCTGACCACCATATTTCTCATCAACGGCTACCAGATCAAGGGTGTTGTCCGCAGTTTCGATCAGTTTACCGTGCTGATCGAGGTGGAGGGCAAGCAGCAGCTTGTGTACAAGCACGCCATCTCCACGGTAATCCCGGCGCGGAATATCAGCCTGCACCAGCCCGATGAGAGCCAGGGGGAAGCATAGGCCGGGGAGAACAGAATATCAGCTTGAACAGAGAAGGCACCTCCATGGGGTGCCTTCCTTGTTGGCGTCTTTTGCCTTCCCACTTTACCCTGCCGGTGCGTATACTGGTAC
>JAPXLS010000186.1:3186-3732 GCA_033809435.1 Bacillota bacterium | reverse complement strand
GCGTCTTTACAGCTGGGCGCCGCCTGCCCTCTCCCTGGGCCGCTTTCAGAAAACCGGGGAGGTGGTTGATGTAGAGGCATGCCGCCGCCTCGGTATAGATATTGTCCGCCGCCCCACCGGGGGGCGTGCGGTGCTGCATGATCGGGAGTTGACTTACAGTCTTGCCATTCCAGACAGGCGCAGTCTAGTACCGGCGGGGGTGGTGCCGGCGTACCGTTTTATCAGCGGGGCTTTGCTGGATGCCTTTGCCCGGCTGGGGGTTGAAGCGCAGCTGAGCTCCGAAAAAAGCCAGGGCGCCGGATTGGCTCCCGGCTCCTGCTTCGATTCGCCCTCGGCATACGAGCTGCATGTACGGGGTAAAAAAGTGGTGGGCAGCGCACAGATGCGCCGGGAGGGAGTGCTTCTGCAGCATGGCTCCATATTGCTGGAGCTGCCCGTCCAAACCTACCGGCAGATCCTGCAGCCCTGTCACCCCGGGGGGCCGGCTGCCCCGGGCGATCCCGAGCAGCAGGCGGATTCCCGCCCTTTCGGCTGCCAGTGTACCCC
>JAPXLS010000186.1:0-3176 GCA_033809435.1 Bacillota bacterium | reverse complement strand
AGTGCCGCGGGGCTTCTCGATCTGGGCTACAATATCGGCAAAGATGAGCTGGCCGCCGCTCTGGCGGCAAGCTTTGCCCATCTTTTTGATATAGAATGGATCGAACAGGTCTAGGGTGGAAAAACATACCCACTTCAACCTGGGGTATATCAGGTGAAATGTTTCCCTGATCTATGTGGAACAGGAGGTTATTGATGATGGAACAATTTCAGCTTACGGTTATCGGCGGCGGGCCGGGCGGTTACAGCGCTGCGCTGCGGGGTGCTGCGCTGGGCCTGAAAACGCTTCTGATCGAGAAAGAGCGCCTGGGCGGCACCTGCCTAAATCACGGCTGTATCCCCACGAAGAGCCTGCTGCACAGCGCAGCACTCTATCGCAACCTCAAGGGCGCCTCCGCCTTCGGCATCCATGCCGGCGAGATCGGTTTCGACTATGCCGGGGTTCAGGAGCGCAAGGCTTCCGTGGTGGAGAATCTTGTAAGCGGTCTGGAGGGGCTGCTCAAGGCCGCCGGAGTGGCGGTCTGGCCGGGCCGGGCCGATCTGCTCCCGGAGAAAAGGATCCAGGTGACCCTGCCGGGCGGCGAGGGGCGCATTGCCGGGACGGATAAATTGATCATTGCCACCGGCGGAAGCGAGATCGTGACCCCCGTTCCCGGGATGGATCTACCCGGGGTGATCTACTCCCGGGAGGCGCTGGCTCTGACCGAGCTACCTGCCGGCCTGGCCGTCATTGGAGGCGGCGTTATTGCCCTGGAAATGGCCACCATCTTTGCCGCCTTCGGCGTTCCCGTAACCATTGTCCAGCGGAGTATCCTTCTGCGCCGCGAGGATCGCGAGATGGTGCGCCGGCTCACGCCGTACCTGCGTAAAGCGGGGATCCGGATCATGACGGAGACGGCCCTGCGGGAGATCGGCGCCGCCCCGGAAGGCGGGCTTGTTCTGACCGTGGAGGGCCCTCGCGGCGAGGAGAGCATCACTGCCGAAAAGGTGCTTGTGGCGGTGGGCCGCCGGCCCGATTTCGGGGGGCTGGATCTGGCTGCCTGGGGCATTGAACACAGCGAGCGGGGCATCGGGATCGATGAAAGGATGGCCACAACCGCTCCCGGGGTCTACGCTCTGGGCGATGCCGCCCATCCCGGTTACTTCCTGGCCCATACAGCCATGCATCAGGGCCTGGCCGCCGCGGATAATGCCGCCGGCGGGAACACCGTTTTTCGTGCAGGGGCCATTCCGGTTTGCATATTCACCCATCCCGAGCTGGCCCGCGCCGGCCTGACGGAAGAAGAGGCTGCGGCAAGGGGATATGACGTCAAGGTGGGCAAGTTCCCTTTCAGCGCCAATGGCAAGGCCTTTCTGCAGGGTGAAGGGGAGGGCACGGTCAAAATCATTGCCGACGCCGGCAGTGGCGTTGTTCTGGGAGTGCATATCCTGGGACCCCATGCTTCCGATCTGATCCAGGAGGGCACCCTGGCCGTTGCCTCCGGGGCAAAGGCCTCCGATCTGGTGCGGCTGATCCATCCCCATCCCACGCTCAGCGAAACGGTCTGGGAGGCCTCTCTCTCCCTCCTCGGGAAGCCCCTGCACCTCTCTGCAGGGCGATCACGCTAGTATTTCAAGTCCCCCTGGAGACTTCCCCCGTGAGCTTCCGGCCCGGTCCTGTGGACCCGCCCCGGAAAATATGTTAAATTATAATCAATTTAAACCGGCCCGCCCGGGACAGCCGGTGCGGGCCTTTTCAGTTGATGCGATATGCCATCGCCATATCTTACCGATCAAGCAATGGAGGTAGCAAAAATATGAAAATACTGGTCAGCGATCCCCTCTCGCCGCAAGGTCTGGAACTGCTGCAGCAGCATGCACAGGTCGATCTGAAGCCCAAGCTTTCCGCGGAAGAGCTGCAGCAGATCATCGGCGCTTACGACGCCCTGGTCGTGCGCAGCAGCACCCGGGTAACTGCGGATCTGATCGAGGCGGGGCGGCGCCTGAAAGTGATCGGGCGGGCCGGCGTCGGGGTGGACAACATAGATGTGGATAAAGCTACGGAGAAAGGAATCATCGTGGTCAATGTTCCCGAGGCCAATACCGTTTCAGCGGCGGAACTGACCCTGGCGCTGCTCATATCGCTGGCCCGCAACATTCCAGGAGCAAACTACTCCGTCAAGCAGGGCCACTGGGCCAGGGAGCGCTTCCTGGGAATCGAGTTGAACCGAAAAACCCTGGGCATCATCGGGATGGGCCACATCGGCAGCGAGGTGGGCCGCCGGGCCAGGGGATTGGGCATGCAGGTGCTGGCCTGTGACCCCCATATATCTACGGAGCATGCCGCCAAGATCGGGGTGGAGCTGGTTGAGCTGCCGGAGCTGCTGCGGCGGGCGGATTTTGTTTCACTGCATGTTCCCCTCATGCCCGCCACCCGCAGCCTCATCGGCTCCGCCGAGATCGCGCAGATGAAACCCGGAGCCATGCTGATCAACGCTGCCCGCGGGGGCATTGTTGACGAGGCTGCCCTCCACGCCGCCCTGGTGGATAAGAGGCTGGCCGGTGCGGCTCTGGATGTTTTTGAAGAGGAGCCGCCTACCGGCAGCCCGTTGCTGACGCTGGATAATGTTATCGTCACGCCCCACCTCGGCGCCCTCACCCGCGAAGCCCAGACTTACGTGGCCCTGCAGGTGGCGGAACAGGTGCTGAAAGCCCTTTCGGGAGAGGCCGTGACCTCGGCGGTGAATGTGCCGGCGCTGATGCCGGAGACCGCCGCGGCGCTGGAGCCCTACTTCCCCCTCATGCGGCTGCTGGGCAGCTTCTACATGCAGTTTTTCGGGGGCTCCATCGATGAAATAGAAGTGGCCTATTCCGGCGAGATTGCCTCCCTGCCGCTGGCTCCGCTGACCTCCTCCTGCCTGGCCGGGCTGCTCCAGGGCATTGTCGACATTCCCGTCACCCCCGTCAACGCATCCCTGGTAGCGCAGCGACGGGGCATCCGGATCCGGGAGAGTTCCACCGCGGAGGCGAGGGACTACAACAGCCTGGTGCAGATAGCCGTTCGCAACGGCGGGGCGGTGCAGCGCCTGGCCGGAACCTTGCTCAGCCACGATGATATCCGCATCACCCGCATCGGCGACTACCGCATCGAGGTCGTTCCGGCCCGCTACATGCTGATCACGACTCACCATGACCGTC
>JAPXLS010000185.1:0-3801 GCA_033809435.1 Bacillota bacterium | reverse complement strand
TTCCCTGCGTTTGCCTTGACCAGATCGAGAAAAGCATGATCATCGGCGGCAAGCTTCACCCGGTCGCCCTCTTTTTTCTCTTTGACCACGGTGTAGAGAAAGCGCAGCATTCCCGGGAAATAATCCTTGATATTGGTTACGATAATATTTTTCAGTCCGGTTTGCGGTTGGATCTCTTTTACCATATTGTAGAAACGGGTCATGGTGACGATCGTTTCCGCCCCCGAATCCTTGAGCTGGTAGCTGAGCTCGCGGGCGACATACATGGGGTTGCAGGGGACCACGATTGCACCGATGGCATGGGCTCCATAAAAGGCAATGGGGAACTGGATGGAGTTGGGCAGGTGAATGGCCACCCGGTCGCCTTTTTTAATGCCAAGTCCCTGTAGCGCGGTGGCGAATGCGTCGATCTCCGACAGCAGCTCCTGGTACGTCAAGACGCGTCCCATGAATGAGACCGCTTCATGGGAAGGGTAAAGCCCGGCAGTTTGTCTGTACATGTTGTACAGGGAAACCTTGGGGTAATCAATGGTATGGGGCACTTCAGGTTCATAGCTCTTCAACCAGATCTTTTCCATACTTCAGCCTCCTTTTTAAAAAAATACACTGCAGTAATAACGGCAGAGCAGAACTAATAAACTGGAATATGCACCTCCTTGGAAAGGGGATTTGAATTTTAACTTCCGGCAGCCGTCCGCGGGAAGGCCTGTCAGTTCAAAACGCAGCGGTAGCCTTCAGGTATAATATTCTGCACGATTTGAATTATTCCTGCAAGGAGGTATTTTCCGAAGATAAAATTTAAAATAATTATTCCTACAATACTTCAATAAAAAACCAGGTGATCATGCCGGCCTCTATGATCAGCTTCAGGACAAAGCCGCTCCAGAAACCGATAACCGCTCCCAACCCTGAGCGCAGGGCCGTCTCGGGCTTGCGGGTGAAAATCAGTTCGAAGAGCACCGCTCCGGCAAAAGGACCGATGAGCAGGCCCAGGGGGAGGAAGAAAAGTCCGGCAATCAAACCGATGACAGCGCCGAAAACAGCGGCTTTGGAGGCGCCAAAATAACGGCTGCCCAGAGCCGTGGCCAGGTAGTCGACGCCCATCACCGCAATGGCCAGCACTCCCTGCAGCAGAAAAAAGAGCCAGTTCAGTTTCTCGAAGCCCGTCATCAGGCCGAAGACGAGCATGCCCGCCCAGATGAGCGGCGCGCCGGGCAGTACAGGGGCGAAGGTCCCCACGATCCCGGCCGCAAAAAGGATGGATGCTGCAATGTAGGCGGCAATCTCCACCAGGATCACCTCGATTCCTTGATCATGCATGATTGGGTTATATCATAACATATATTACCGCTCCGGCAGAATAGCAGGGGCGGCGATATTTTGTCAGGAGGTGGACCGTGCGAAAAATGATGGCGGCGCTGGTTTGCACACTGGCCCTCCTTGCGCCCTGGGGCTGTTCCGGGTTCGGGAAAGGGCCGCAGTCTTCCCCCGAGAGGCTGATGGAGGCATATCTGGCAGCCTTTCAAAGCAGGGATTTCGAGACCATGTTCAGCCTTACCGCTGCAGCGGTGGAAAATGAAGATGAGCTGGACCATCTGATCAGCTTTATCCGGATGATCGAGCTGGAGGATTACCGCATTTTGCAGGTGGAATATCTCTCTGACAGCGAAGCCGTTGTCGAGGTTGATCTGACCCTGCGCCTCATGGGGCAGGAGAAAAGACACAGGGATCGCATCGGCCTTGTGTCTAGAGAGGGCAAGTGGTATCTTCTGGAGGGAATAGTTGAATAGCGGGAAACGGCCCCGGCGGGCCGGGCCGTCCATTCGGAAAAGTGCGGGTCATGCCTTTCAAAAAAAGAGCGCTAATAGTATAATGAAACATCGAGGGAGGACTGGACATTGGAGAACTGGCCGGAGCTGGCGCTTGAACATATCAGCGATGCCCTTTTCATCACCGATGAGAACTGCCGCATCGCCTGGTTAAACCATCACTCGGAAGAGATCTTCGGAATTACCCGGGAGGGGGCTGTGGGCAAGTCGCCGGAAGAGGTGACGGGTATCCGGCAGCTCTCCTCATTGCTGGATGATCTCCCCGAGCGGAGAGCGTCCAGCGATCCCCTTTTTGAAAAGGTGGAGGCCACTGTCAGGCCCAGCGGCAGGCGCTACTTCTTCAAAGTTGCGGTATCGCCCATTGAAAGCGCTCCGGGAGCGCTGGTGCAGCTGACTGACATTACTAAATTTTATGAGATGGAGAGGTTCAAGGATGATTACATCTCCATCATCTCGCACGAGTTTCGCACGCCCCTTACCTCCATAGTGCTGGGGGTGGAGATGTTGCGGGAGGGGATGCTCGGCGAGCTGACTCCCCGCGGCAGGGAGATATTTACAGCAATTGGAGATGACTGCAGCCGCCTGACCAAACTGGTGGACAACCTGCTGGAGCTTTCGCGCATCGAGTCGGGGACCATCTATATCCAGGCCGAGCCTGTCGATGCGGCAGATCTGGTCCGCGAGGCGGTGCGGCCCATGCAGATCCAGGCAGAAAAGAAGGGGATCGCCCTGTCGGCAGATCTGCCGCCGGCGCTGCCTTCCATCGCTGTTGACTTCAGCAAGGCGGTGTGGGTTCTAACCAATCTCATCGGAAACGCCCTGCGATATACCGAAGCGGGCGGTTCCATCAATGTCAAGGTGGAGGCGGGGAGAAGGCGTCTTTATTTTTCCGTCAGCGATACCGGCTGCGGCATCCCGCCCCGTTACCAGGAACAGATTTTCCAGAAGTTTATCCAGGTGCGCGGTCCGGCGAAGAAAAAGGGAGGGGCCGGCCTGGGACTGGCCATAGCCCGGGAAATCGTGACCGCCCATGGCGGTGAAATCTGGGTTGAAAGTGAAGTGGGCAAAGGTTCAACCTTTACCTTTACCTTTCCGCGGTTTCGCCGCGAGGGGTTGCTCGGTTAATCTTGAGGCGAGGTAAATGAGGGAGGCAGTCACATGGGGAAAACAATTCTATTGGTTGAAGACGAAAAAAACATTGTTCTGGGGGTGCGCACCTGCCTGGATGCCGTAGGTTACGAGGTCGAGATTGCCGAAAACGGCGAGATCGCCCTGGCAGCGGTGTGCCGGAAAAAACCGGATCTTATATTGTTGGACCTGGTGATGCCTAAATCCGACGGTTTTGAAGTTCTGGACAGCTTGAAAAACGATCCGGCAACGCGCGGCATTCCCATCATAGTTCTCACCGCCAGGGCGGGAGAAGAAGACCGGCAAAGGGCCCTGGAGCTGGGCGCTGAAGCCTACATGACAAAGCCTTTCCGGCCCCGGGAACTGTGGGATATTCTGAAGAAATTTCTTGCGGATGATGAGGGCGGGGAAAAACCCGGGGATCGTTACTTGCAATGAACCGCAACGGCGCAGGTGAAACGGTGAGTCTTTGCTGTGGTGAAAAGCGGCAGAAAAAAATCGTAGCCGCTCCAAATTCATTCAAAGGCTCCCTGGGAGCCCCCGAAGCCGCCGCAGCCATTGCCAGGGGGGTTCGGGCGGCCTGTCCTGAAATTGAAGTGGTGCAGATGCCCCTGGCCGACGGGGGCGACGGAACTGTGGCCTGCATCGTCAGCGCCACCGGGGGGCGGCTCTTCAGGGAAAAGGTTACCGGGCCCTTGGGGCAAACCCTGGAGGGGGTCTGGGGCATCAGCGGCGACGGCTCCACCGCGGTTGTGGAGGTGGCCTCGGCATCGGGGCTGGCCGCTGTTCCCCGGCAAAAGCTCGATCCCATGCGGGCGACGAGCTACGGGACGGGGGAGCTGCT
>JAPXLS010000184.1:0-3831 GCA_033809435.1 Bacillota bacterium | reverse complement strand
CTGTTGTGGAGGGTGATTTCCCCGGTCCCCTGGAAAACACCGCCGAAGCCTCCGCCACCTACCGGGGGATGTCGGTAAACGCTGAGGCGACGGTTTGGGTGGAGCTGAATGTGCCGAAACCCTTCAGCAGCCTGCAGGTGGGCGACTACGTCACCATCCTCAACAATAGCTACGAGGATGTGCTCTTCCAGAAGATCGGTGACAACCTTGTGCTGCTGCGGGGCAGCGCCGGTAATGCCAACTGGGCAGCAGCCAAATCCCAAGGAGAAAATTATTTCAGAGATTTCAAGGGTACTGTGACAACCGGTTCGAGTCTCCTCACCAGAGGTGAAGCTGAAGGGCTTGATGGGACCATCCGGGCAAATGGAATGAACTGGTGGACGAGTACTTCTAAAAATAAGAATTTCTCATACTATGTTGATCCAAGCGGGGTTACTAAAGATACAAATCCGACTGACAATTTCAATGTCCGGCCGTCAATGACCCTGCGGCCCAACCTGACGGTCACCGGGGGCGACGGCACAGCCGATGATCCCTATGTGCTGATCATACCTTGATGGGCTGCGGCAACAGCGGACAGGAAGGATTGGGGCATTCTTTGAAAAGGCGGATTACATGGGTTTCGGAAATATACCGGTATTGCAATGGCAGCGAAGAGGATTCTTTGAGGAATGGACCGGCCTTTGCCCGGGAAGGAGCAGTTAGATGCAGCTGCTAAAAAACGAGAAAATGATAAACAGAATTCCCCGGCGCAGCCTGGGCTCCATGGCCATACTCCTGGGCGCGATGCTGGTGCTGGCTTGTCTGCTGCTGTCGGCACAGCCCTTCTATACCCTGGCCGGGCCGGTCGATGGTAACGGGGACCGGCACTGCCGGATCACCGTCTCGCCGGACACCCTTTTTGAGCTGGGCAACCTCAACCCCGGCGACTCGTACAGCCGCACGCTGACCATAACCGATGAGGGGGAACTGCCCGCCTACCTGTGGCTCCGCCATGAATGGGTCGATGGCGATCCCCTGCCCGGTGAACCGGGGGATCTCTTTTCGCAGCTGTCGCTGACTATAAGCTGGCGCGGGATCATCCTTTACAGCGGACCGGCGGACGGCCTGACGGAACCGCTGAATATCAGCGCCAGAATTGGACCGGTCCGTCCCGGGCAGGTACTGGATCTTGACTTTTACATATTTCTGCCCGGTCCGCCGACGGGCGATGAATTCCAGGGCTCCACGGTGACGACCAGAATTGTTCTGATCACGGCCTGCGGCACCGGGGAGGAGGAACCGCCCGAGCCGCCGGGGACAGATCCACCGAAGGGAGATCCGCCCGATCTGCCCCGGACAGGGGGCCTTACCCTCGTCCTGCTTCTTCTCCTGGGATTTGCATTTATACTGCTGGGCCTGCTGCTGAAAAGAAAAGCCGCCGGAGAAAAGTATTCGGAAAAATAACACTTGCCATATTTCAGCAGTATGTGCTAAAATATGAATGAATGATAGCCTGACCGACAAGGGCAAACCTGTTGAAAGACAGGGACGCAAAGCCATGGGTCTTACGTCCGCACCTCCGGGACAAGATCGCCAGGCTGCCGAATTGCAGGTAATATTTATTTCGGCTTGTCGGTCCCTCAAAAAAGGGGGGACTATTTTATGAAAAGGTATGGGCGAAGACGGTTATTCTTGCTTGTGACCGTTCTGGTGTTGATAAGTCTCGGTTTTTGCTACGGGCCTGCTGAGGAAGACGGCGGCTCACCCCAGCCGGAGGCGGGACACGGGGAGGCGGCCGGGGAAATAATAAAAGCAAATCTAAGCGTAGATCTGATGCCGCCCGGGGAGCGTGAATCGCCGCCGGCGGCTGAAAGGCCCGCTCCAGATGCAGCTGTAGACCGGAAGCACAGGGTGGAAGGATACGGCGGGGCGGGCCCCGTTGAATTGAATACATCAAAAGAAAGCGAGCCCCGGCAGGTAAAAAACGGAATACCGGACCTGGATGAAGCGGGACAGGCCGGGCCTGTTCCAGCGCCCGGGAAGGCACCGGCGGTGCAACCGCCAACTGCACCCCCGGCGCAACAGCCCGCGCCTCCACCGGCTCCGGTCACCTATGCGTGGCTAGGCAGTCATCAGATCACTTTCAGATCGGAAGTGCAGGTAACCAACATAGGAAGTGAAAGGGCCGCATGTGTTTGGGTGGACCTGCCGATGCCGGAGAACAGCTCACCGTACCAGGATACAAGGCTGCAGTCAACGAACCATGAATTGGCCTACATGAGCGGCAGAATCGGCAGTTTTGGAGTGGGAGACCTGGAACCCGGGGAAACAGTTACTATTCAAACTGATTATGCAATCACGATCCGACCAGTCATAATAAATTCTACCAACGAGACGATGGAGAAAGCGCGGCAGGTCTACCTGCAGTATGCCGGCAGTGGAAACTGTTTTCAGCTGGCTTCGGGTTTTGTCAACGGCTGCCGGGGGATGGGCATAAGCGCCAGGCTGGTCAACGGTTTTGCCGGATCCAGGGGCTGCAGCATCGGTGCCGGCTCCCTGGAGGGCCGCCGGCACAGCTGGGCGGAATTCCATGTCGACGGTTTGGGGTGGGTGCCCGTTGATCTTACGTACAAATATTTCGCAGAGTTACCCTGCGCTTCACACATGGTGGAGACTTATGCCGACGAAACGGTCAAGGCCTATCACATGGGCGGCAAGATCAGCATGAAATGGAGCAATATGATTCTCTAGGGCTCAAGCAGCAGGTGCCGCGCTACCCGCTTTGTGTATGAAACGCTCCCCCCGGTGTAATAACCGGGGGTTTTTTTATGGCCCTTCACGATTGCTGCTCGGTCAGGCCCTTCCCGAAGGGCTTGTGTTGCCGACACACTTCAAGGTTCTCGCAGGAAAACGGCCGAAAAAGCCAATATATATTTTGAGATCTGCAGGGTATTTATACTATTTTGCAGAAACTATGCCCACAGGGAAAAATGATATGGCCGTTCGAATAGGACCATGCCGGTACCCCTTACTTTGTCGTTGCATCTTAAGAGTGGATATTCAGCAAGGATGTGTTATCTCTTATGGGGGAGAAGGCAGCCACCAGGCAGGGTTCTGTTGAAAGGCTTGTTGCCGGGCCTACCGGCGAATGTGAGGCCATCGAGATTCTGACCCTGGGATCCTTTCAGGTGCGCCGGCAGGGCTTGATCATCTCGGACGGCACAAGGCGTGCCCGGAAACTGTGGAGCCTTTTCAATTACCTGCTCCTGCAGCGAGGCATGAGCGCGTCCCAGGAGGCCCTTCTCGATCTGCTCTGGGCTGAAGAGACATGCGAGGATCCCGGGCACGCCCTGCGCACCCTGGTTTACCGCCTCCGCCGCCTTCTGCTTGGCAGCACCTCTTTTAAAGGCGAAAACACCCATATACTTTCCACGCCGGGGGGCTATTCTTTCAATACCGCTGCGCCCTACCTGCTGGACGCCGAATCATTTGAAAACCTTTGCGCCAGAGCTTCCGGGCTAACCGGGGCAGACCACCTTGCTGAAGCAATCAGTGTTTACCGGAAAGCGCTGGATCTGTACAGGGGAGATTACCTGCTCGAATTTAGCGAAGACTGGGTTATACCCGTACGGACATACTACCGTGATCTCTACATAAAGAGCGTGCTGGCCCTGATCGACCTGTTCAAAAAATCAGGGGATGACAACGGGATCATTTTGATCCTCAACCGCGCCCTGCTCGTGGAGCCCCTGGAGGAGGAATTTCACCTGGCCCTGCTGAAAGCGCTGATCAGGGCGGGGCGCATCCGCCAGGCCCGGGAGCATTACACAGATATTTCCGCCTTCTTTG
>JAPXLS010000183.1:0-3841 GCA_033809435.1 Bacillota bacterium | reverse complement strand
TTTGGAAGGTCCGGGCAATGCCCCTGGGGGTGATCTGGTACGGTTTCAACCCGTTGATCTTCTCATTGTTGAAATAGATATTTCCGCCCGTGGGGTTATAATGACCGGTAAAGAGATTGAACAGGGTGGTTTTGCCCGCTCCATTCGGGCCAATGAGGCCGACGATCTCCTTCCGGGCGATATGGAAGTCAATATCCTGCAGGGCCATCAGCCCGCCGAAATTATGGCAGATACCCGCTGCAGTCAGGATCGATTGCGACGGCAAAGGCGGTTCCTCCTTCATGTATCGCTCCGGGCTTTTCCAAGAGCGCTTTTGAATTTTAAAATAACCCCACTTAATAACCCTTTTGCTCCCGGTCCGCCCCTGGCCTGCGTCTGCCCCAGGATACCCTGCGGCCTCACCCGCATCATCAGCACCAGGATGGCTCCGTAAATGAGCAGCCGCAGATCGGCCACCGAGCGCAAAAATTCCGGAACAACTGTCAGGACCGCCGCACCGATAAAGGCGCCCCACATGTTGCCCAGTCCTCCCAGAACGACCATGCAGAGATGTTCGATTGATTTCATGAAGTTGAAGGTATTGGGGTGGAGGAAGCGCAGATAGTGGGCCAGCAGTCCCCCGCCCAGACCGGCGAAGAAAGCTCCCACACCGAAGCAAAGGGTCTTGTAATATGTGGAATTGATCCCCATGGAGTCGGCCGCAGTTTCATCCTCGCGGATGGCAATGAGCGCCCGGCCGATCCGGGACCTGATGATCCTGTTCAAAACGAATACGGCAAACAGCACAGCCAGCACTGTCCAGAGCAGGGTTGTCTTCTTGGGAATGGCTCTCAACCCCACCGCGCCGCCGGTAATCTCCAGGTTCAGGCAGACGATGCGCACGATTTCGCCAAAACCGAGCGTGGCTATGGCCAGGTAGTCGCCCTTGAGCTTCAGCGTGGGGAGCCCGATGATCACCCCGAAAACGGCGGCGAAAAGACCGCCGCAGAGCAGTGAAAGGATAAAGGGGAAGCCGAAGTGCAGGGTGACCAGGGCGGAAGCATAGGCTCCCAGGCTCATAAAGGCGGCATGGCCGATGGAGAGCTGGCCGTTATAGCCGAGGATGAGATTCAGGCTGGTGGCCATGATTGTATTTATGCCGACCATGATAATGAGCTGCATATAATAGGGGCCGATCAATGTTTGAACAAAAAGATCCAAATTTTGAATAAGCGACTGTATATAGTCAAGTACAACCAATGCTATTTTCACCTTCTTGGGTACTTACAAAGTCTATACCTTCTCCTGGGCGGGGCGGCCGAGCAGCCCTGCCGGCTTGAACAGAAGCACAATAATCAGCAATGCAAAGGCTACCGCATCACGGTATTGCGAAGAGATATAGCCGGCCCCCATCACTTCGGCAATACCCAGAAGAATTCCTCCCAGCATGGCTCCGGGGATGTTGCCGATACCTCCCAGAACAGCGGCAACAAAACCCTTCAACCCGGGCATCAGCCCCATGGTGGGGGTAACGGTGCGGAAATAGATTCCCACCATCACTCCGGCTGCTGCTCCCAGGGCCGATCCGATGGCAAAGGTAATGGTCACTATTCTATTGATATTGATGCCCATGAGGCTGGCTGTATCCTTGTCCTGGGCCGTGGCCCGCATGGCCTTGCCTATCTTTGTTTTTTGCACAATAAAGGTCAGGCCGATCATCAGGAGCAGGGAGGATACCAGAACAATTATTTCCACCCGTGAGATTACAAAGAACGATGTCCGGTAAACCTTTGGTTCAAAGGGGCTGGGGAAATTATAGGGCTGCGTACCCATGATCAAACGTGCCAGGTTGGAGAGGAAAATAGAGGCGCCGATGGCGCTTATGAGCGCCGCCAGCCTGCTGGAGCGCCGCAAGGGGCGGTAAGCCAGGTACTCGATGGTCACACCCAGGATGGCGGCCAGCGCCATGGCCAGGAAAAAAGCCAAAAAAAACGGCACCTTCAGAGCCGTTACCAGGATCAGGCCGGCAAAAGCGCCGAACATGTAGATCTCACCGTGGGCGAAATTGATGAGTTCAATGATTCCATAAACCATGGTGTAGCCCAGGGCAATGAGCGCGTAGGTACTGCCCAGGATCAGGCCGTTCATCATTTGTTGGATTAGCATGGATTCACCTCTACTGCTGAAACAATTTGAGAGGGAGGCAGGTGTCCCCTGCCCCCCGCCGAACTTTTTACCTGACGCGGACGAATTTTCCGCCCTCTACTTTGAGGATCAAAACATCCTTGATCGTGTCTCCCTCTTCATCGATGCTGGTTTTGCCGGTAATCCCCGGGAAATCCCTGGTAGCGGCAATACCTTCGCGGATCTGCTCCGAGGTGTTTCCCTTTGTTTTGATGGCGTTGATCACGATGCAGGCGGCATCATAACCCTGGGCGGCAAACATATCCGGCTCCTCGCCGTACTTGTCCTTGTAGGCCTTTACAAAGTTTTGCACCGCCTCCATAGGATCATCGGGATAGAATCCTGAAGTGGCCAATGTTCCCTCTACGGCTTCCCCCCCGATGTCGAGAAACGACATGTTGCACAGGCCGTCCGCTCCGAGCAGCTGCACTTCAAGCCCCAGATCCTTGGCCTGCTGGGCGATCTTGGCTGCTTCGGTGTAGTAACCGCCAATATAGAGACAATCGGGATTCTCCTGTTTGATCGCTGTCAGCTGGGCTTTGAAATCTTCGTCGTTGTCCATAAAGCTTTTGACAGCAACTACTTCTGCAATTTCCTCCGCCTTGGCTTCGAAGGCCTCTTTCAATGAATTGCCATAGTCGTTGTTCGTATAGAGTATAGCAAACTTACCCAAGCCAAGTTCCTCCACGGCGTACTCGCAAAGCTGCACCGCCTGGACCTCGTCGGAGAGGCAGTTACGGAATAGATAGTCATTGTCAAGGGTCAGCCCTGCTGCTGTGGATGAAGGTGAGATGGCAGGAACCTTGGCTTCCTTGACATAGGGTCCGCCCGCCTCTGTTTCGGAGCTCAAAACCGCCCCGACGATTACATCAACCTTGTCAACATCGAGTAGCTTTATGAAAGCATTTGCAGCCTTGGCCCAGTCCCCTTCAGTATCTTCCGAGATCAATTTCAGGGTAACATCACCCAGTTCACCAGATGCATTGGCCTCTTCCACCGCAATTTCCACCGCGCGGAGGATGTTGGTGCCGTAGTTGGCCGCGCTGCCGGACAGGGGTCCGACCATGCCAACCTTCACTTCCACTTTGCCATCCTCCCCGTTGCCGGTTCCTTCGGGAGCGCAGCCGCCAACAGCCAGGAGCATGGCCAGGCTGACCAGCACCGCCATGACCGCGACGGCAGTATTCCTCTTTCTTTCTTTCATCTTGTTTCCCCCTTGTTTATGTTTGTTCCTTTTTTGATTGGCCTTCTAAATATCAAACCCATTTTTATATAGAAATACCCCTTGCAGAGCACCCCCCCCTCCCGCCTTAATATTTAACGAAGATCGTTTTTGGGTTTGAAATCTTTAGGTTAGGCAGTCTACAAAGAACAATGATATTAAAATATCTATTATTCACCGTCAAACCTTGAAATCCTTCTTATTAAAAAAATATTATATTTTTACCGGTAATAATCCGCCGCCGGCGGCATAATCATGGATCTGTGCGCAAAAAGGGATAGTTGGGCATATCAGAGCAGCGGGGCAGGGAAAAGGGCGGCAATATTGCCGCCCCATCACATACACACAAAAAGCAAAGAGCCATTTACGATCTTCGGAAACCCTTGATAGGTAAGGCTCTGCGGCTACCCTTAAAAACATTTTACCCCAGGGGGGTGCTTGGAATAGGGGCTTTTT
>JAPXLS010000182.1:0-3856 GCA_033809435.1 Bacillota bacterium | reverse complement strand
ACCAAAGTGAGTCAAAGTCAATGTCCCCCTGACTCATCTTTTGGCACTTGTCACAAAACAGCACTTATGAGAAAATAGAACCGTTAAGCCAAAAACAGATGCAGCACTCAAGCAAAGGCGTGATTACATATGGCTCTGATCGTTCAAAAATTCGGGGGAAGTTCCCTGGCCTCGCCGGATCATATCCGCCGCGTGGCCGGAATAATCGCCAGTACCAGGAACAATGGAAACGGCGTTGTGGTGGTGGTCTCGGCCATGGAGGGCGAGACGGACCGCCTGCTCAAGCTGGCCGGGGAGATAGCCGCCTCGGGTCACGAGCGCGAACGCGATGCCCTCGTGGCCACGGGCGAGCAGGTCTGCGCAGCCCTGGTGGCCATGGCCCTGCAGGAGATGGGCCTGCCGGCCCGCTCCTACCTGGGGCTGCAGCTGCCGCTGCTCACGGACGGGCAGCATACCCGGGCGCGCATCGTGAAACTTTCCACGGAACTTTTGCATGAAACCCTTGATCAGGGCGCCGTGCCGGTGGTGGCCGGCTTTCAGGGAGTCAGCTCCGGCGGCGATATCACCACCCTGGGCCGCGGCGGCTCCGACACCTCGGCAGTGGCCCTGGCCGCGGTGCTCAAGGCCGACCGCTGCGAGATCCACAGCGATGTGGACGGCGTGTACACCGCCGATCCGGCCATCTGCCCCCGGGCCCGCCACCTGCGCAGGATCACCTACGGCGAGATGCTGGAGATGGCCGACATGGGCGCCAAGATACTGCAGATCCGCTCCATGGAGCTGGCCCGTAAATTCAAGGTCCCCTTGCTGATCAAATCATCTTTCGGAAGCGACAAGTGCACCTGGATCGTCGAGGAGGAGATAAACATGGAAAGCGCTGTTATCAGCGGAGTCATTCTCAGTCGCAACGAGGCCAAGCTGTCGGTGATCCGGGTTCCGGACCGCCCCGGCGTGGCCTACCGCATCCTGTCCCCGCTGTCCAAGGCCTCCATCAATGTGGACATGATCATCCAGAATGCGAGCATCGACGGCTACACCGATTTTACCTTTACCGTGCCCCGGACGGATCTGGCCAAAACCAAAGAGCTGGTGGAGCAGGTTTTGCCGGAGATCGGCGCCCGGGAGCTCTGCACAGACGACGGCATTGCCAAGGTATCGGCCGTAGGGCTGGGCATCAAGAATCAGCCTGGCGTGGCCGAGCATATGTTCAGGGCGCTGGCCGGCGAGGGCATCAATATCCAGATGATCAGCACCTCCGATATCCGCATCTCCTGCGTCATCGAGGCCAAGTACGGAGAGCTGGCGGTGCGAGTGCTGCACGACGCCTTCGGCCTGGAAGTGAACAACGCCAACAGAAGGGCCTAGTTGCATCAGCACTGCGGAAGGTTGCCCCGGCGGAACCCTGCCCCTATTCCACCGCCATGGGGCGCTCGTCAACGATGACGGTGCTGTTCTCGGTGAGCGCCTGCCGGATATTCTTCGGCAGGCGGAACATACCCTCATGCGTCTCCCCGCTGTAGAACCTGAGCTGCCGCTCCATTTTACCCAGCCGCCGGTCCACCTCCGCCGCATCCAGCGCCAGGGGATCATGATCATCGGAGGCGATAATAAAGCCCCAGGCGCTGTCAAAAGAGGGGATATAGGTATGGTAGGAGCGCAGCCCGGTGAAGGAGCAGCGCAGCGTATTGCGCAGCGCGCCGTGAATATCCATGTAGTCCGGGCTCAGCCCGCCGGCCTGAAGCGCCAGGGCTCCGCCGGGCCGCAGCCTCTTCTTCAAGATCCCGTAAAACTGGCGGGTAAAGAGCAGGTACGAGGGACCGGCTACGGCCGGCTCGGTCAGATCGCTGATGATGATATCGAACTGCTCCGCCCTCTCCTCCAGGCAGCGCCGCGCATCCATGAAGCAGAGCTCCACCCGTGCATCCTCAAAGGAGCCCCGGTGCCACTGCTCCAGATGCTCGCGGCAGAGCTGCACCACCCGCTCATCTATGTCCACCATCAGCACCCGCTCCACCCGCCGGTAACGCAGGATCTCGCGCAGCACCGCCCCCTCGCCGCCGCCGATAACCATGATCCGCCGCGCCCCGGAGTGAAGCGTCATCACCGGGTGGACCAGGGCCTCGTGATAGATATGCTCGTCAAAAGCCGATGACTGGACCTTTCCATCCAGGATGAGCACGCGCCCGTACGCCTCCGAATCGGCTATCTCCACCCGCTGGTAAGCGGTCCGGCCGCTGTACAGATAGCGCTCAACGGCAAAGAAGCAGCCGGAATGTGAATCTGTATATTCAATGTACCAGTTTGTCTTTCCGGGTATGGCTGCCGCCCCCTTTCCTGCAATGTACTGCAGCGGGACTTTTTTCGTGAACCGGCCCGGAAATATCATCCTCTGCCCCTTTTCCTACTTCTCTCCCCCGGTGAGCAAAACCTTCTCCAACCCCGATAGCAGCGGGGGCCGGGTTCGACCCCGGCCCGGATCACATGCACCCGTACCTTTCACGGTACAAATTACAGCGCTTCTAGCGTTCCATGACAGATCAGGGCGGCCACAAGGGCCGCCCCTACACCTGAAATCATGCTCTAGCAGCTGCAATTGCCGCAGCAATCCGTCCCGGGAACGGCGGGGGCCACGGAAAATCCCCTGCGCAGCCCCGTATGGTAATCAATAACCTTCCCCTTCACATAAACGGCAATGGCTTTCTCATAGACAAACTTCAATCCCGCCGCCTCTTCCACATGATCCTTCTCTTCATCGATTGACTCTACCAGAGTCAGCCCGAAACGGGGCCCGCCTCACCCCACACCGCTGACATAAAGGCGAATGGCGGCATCTTCTGTATGCTCACGTTTCATGATCTCTTTCAGCTGCTCCGCTGCTTTTTCGGTAACTGTTAGCACTGCCCTGTTCCCTCCTCCTGCAAGTTTTTAAAAGATATTATTCGGCCCCTGACCAAAAATTCCTGTGCAAACCCTGCCCCGGATCATCCCCCACATATTATCACAAAGCTTATCAAATATCATGCCGCCTCGCAGCATATAAATTACTGGTGCTCCCGGGCGCGGCACCCCGGCCCCTCCCCCGGGAGAGACAATTTGCCACCACCGGCTTCAAAGGAGGCTCTCCTGAACTTGGCCCCGTACCGCAAAGTCAAGGTCATCGTCTTCCCCCCCGCTGTCGGGCCGCTCCTGGCCCTGGCAGCGCTGTGCCTGCTGGCCGCAGCCCTGGCCTTCTCCCCTCTCACCGGACCGGTATCGCTTTACTACGGCAGCCCCCTGAAGGGGATCACCGTGGCCATAGATCCGGGCCATGGCGGCATCGATTCGGGAACCCATTTCGAATCCGTCATGCTGGAGAAGGAGATCGTTCTCGAGATCGGCCTGGAGCTGCGCCGCCTGCTGGAGCAGGCCGGGGCCCGGGTCATGCTCACCCGGGAAACAGACGAGGAGCTGAGCCGCCATTGCCCCGATGAGGGGCTGGCCCGCCACCGCCGCGATGTGCGGGGCCGCGTGGTGCTGATCAATGCCTCGCGGGCCGATCTGGCCCTCAGCCTGCACGTGAATTCCATCTACGACAGCAGCGTGGGAGGGCCCATCGCCTTCTACGCCGGGGGCAACCCGGAAAACAAGCGCCTGGCCGAGACCATCCAGGGCGGCATCAATCCCATTTTCAGCGACAGGCCCGGCCGGCTGGTGCACCGGCACCCGCAGGAAAGCGGCGCCTACTATGTCCTCAACGAGAGCGACATGCCCGCGGTGATCCTGGAGGTGGCCTTCATGACCAGCCCCGAGGACCGCGAACTCTTGGGGAGCAAGTCTTTCCGCAAAAAAATAGCCCGGGCTGTTTTCCTGGGCGTTG
>JAPXLS010000181.1:0-3988 GCA_033809435.1 Bacillota bacterium | reverse complement strand
CCCGATCAGGCCACCCAGATCACGCTGGGCAATCTCACGGAACCGGGTCCGCTGCTGACGCTCATCGGCATTCTGATCATCGCCGTGCTCATGGCCCGCAAGGTGCGGGGCGCCATCCTCATCGGAATCCTGCTGACCACGATCATCAGCTTTTTCATGGGGATAAAGGAGCTGCCCACCGGTATTGGCGATATCTTCGGCATGCCCGCTCCGCTGGCTCCCGTATTTCTGAAGCTCGATCTGAAGGCGGCTCTGTCCATCCCCTTCTTTGTGATATTTTCATTCCTTTTTGTTGATGTCTTCGATACCATGGGTACCCTGCTGGGCACGGGCGCCAGGGCCGGCTTTCTCGACAGGCAGGGGCGGCTGCCCCGCGTGAACCGGGCCATGCTGGCCGACGCCATCGGGACCGTGGGCGGCTCGCTGCTCGGCACCAGCACGGTGACCACGTACGTGGAGAGCACGGCCGGCGTCTCCGAAGGGGGCCGCACCGGGCTCACCTCCATTGTCACCGGGCTGCTCTTTTTCTTCAGCCTCTTCATCGCGCCCCTGGCCGGACTCATTCCGACGCAGGCCACGGCGCCGGCCCTGGTCATCGTGGGTGTGCTCATGATGGGCGGGATCATGAAGATCAATTTTGATGACTTTACCGAGGCCCTGCCGGCCTTCCTGACCATTATTTTCATGCCGCTGGCCTACAGCATTGCCGACGGTATCGCTTTCGGTTTCATCGCTTTCCCCGTGGTCAAGGTTGTTGCCGGCAAATGGAAAGAGGTTCACTGGCTGGTCTATCTGCTGGCGGCGGTGGCCCTGATCCACTTTTTCATAGCGGGATAAGGTCGGGGCAAGGGGGAGGCGGCGCAGCCGCCCCCCCCCGGCCCCCGGGACAGGGGGGTGATGGAATGGTTGAAGGTGCCGAGGTGGGCATTGTCATGGGCAGCGATTCCGATCTGGAGGTGATGGCCGGAGCGGGCGAGGCGCTGGATCTGTTCGGCGTGGCTTACGAGGTTTCCATCGCCAGCGCGCACCGACATCCGGAAAAGGTGGCCCGCTATGCCCGGGGCGCCGCCGCTGCCGGCCTGAAGGTGATCATAGCCGGTGCGGGAGGAGCCGCCCACCTGGCGGGGGTGATTGCCTCGTACACGGTGCTGCCGGTCATCGGGGTGCCGGTGAAGGGGCCCAGCCTGGAGGGTCTTGACTCCCTGCTGGCCATGGTGCAGATGCCCCGCGGCGTGCCCGTGGCCACGGTGGCGGTGAACGGCGCTTTCAATGCCGGGCTGCTGGCGGTGCAGGTGCTGGCTCTGGAAAACACCGAACTGCAGGAACAGCTGGCCCGCTACCGTCAGCAGCTGGCGGCGCAGGTGGAGGCGAAGGACTGTCGGCTCAAAGGAAGCGGCAGTGTTTTTTGCCCCGCCGCTTTCAAGGGCGAGGCTGAAAAGGGCTAGGCAAAATTGTTTCGGGACGAGGTGCACGGGCTTTATCGGGAGACGAAGAATTACTACAAGCGGCGGGAGGCGCGCAGAAGGTGACCACAATGAATGATCAGCCCTGGCGGCAGCTGGGGCTTACTGACGGGGAATACGAGCGCATCAGGGGCGATCTGGGCCGGGAGCCCAATCTGGTTGAGCTGAACATGTACAGCGTAATGTGGTCGGAGCACTGCAGCTACAAACATTCCCGGGCCCTGCTGCGCCTGCTGCCCTCCGAAGGTCCGCAGGTGCTCCAGGGTCCCGGCGAGAATGCCGGCGTCGTCGACCTGGGCGGCGGCCTGGCAGCCGCTTTCAAGATCGAGAGTCACAATCACCCCACAGCGGTGGAGCCCTTCCAGGGCGCCGCCACGGGAGCCGGCGGTATTATCCGCGATATCGTGGCCATGGGGGCGCGGCCGGCGGCGCTGCTGGGCTCGCTGCGCTTCGGGCCGCTGAAGGAGAAGCGCAGCCGTTTTCTGTTCGAGGGAGCGGTGGCGGGAATGCGCTGGTATGCCGAGGGAACGGGGATACCGCTTCTTTCCGCCGAGCTGCTTTTCGAGGAGTGCTACCGGGGCAATCCCCTGGCCAATGTCATGTGTGTGGGGCTGCTGCCGGCGGAGCGGGTGATGCGGGCGCAGGCGGCGGGAGAGGGGAATGTGCTGCTGCTGGCCGGTGCGCCCACGGGGCGCGACGGGATCCACGGCGTGACCTTTGCCTCGGTGCAGTTTGCCGAAGAGGCGGAAGAGGGGGAGCCGGTGCAGGTGGGCGATGCGGCCCTGGGCAAGGCGCTGCTGGAGGCGACGCTGGAGGTGATCGAGAGGAATCTGGTCCTGGGGGTGCAGGATCTGGGCGGCGCCGGGCTGAGCTGCGCCCTTACGGAGACGGCGGCCAGGGCCGGCAGCGGCATGGAGGTGGAGCTGGAGCGGGTGCCGCTGCGGGAAGGGGACGAGGGCATGAGCGCTTTCGAGATCCTCACCTCGGAGACGCAGGAGCGGATGCTGCTCATAGTGACGCCTGCACGGCAGCAGGAGACGGCGGAGGCTTTCGTGAGGCGGGGGCTTACCTGCAGCGCTCTGGGCCGGGTTACCGGAGAGGGCCTGGTCATGGTGAAGCACCGGGGGGAGACTGTGGCCCGGGTGCCGGCTAAAAGTGTGGCCGAGGGGGCGCCGGTCTATGAACCAGCCTTCCGCGAACCGGAATATTTCCGCAGCCTGGCCGGATTTGATCCGCTGCAGGCTCCGCCGGCGGATGATTTAAACGACATATTTTTGCAGGTATTCGGTGCGGCCGATGTGGCCGGGCAGGGCTGGAAGCCTCGATGCGGGGAGGGGCGGCAAATGGCGGCGGGAGCCCGGGATGAAGCGGATCTCCGCCCCGGCGGAGGCGCTGCGGTGCTGCTGCCGCTGCCGCAAGATGGAAGGGCCCTGGCGGCAGCGGTGGCCGGTAACGGGCGCCTTGTCTACCTGGATCCGTACCGGGGGGCGGTGTTTGCCCTCTGCCAGGCGGCGCGCGAGCTGGCCTGCGTCGGGGCGATACCGCTGGGGATCACCGACGGTCTCAATTTCGGGAATCCGGAGAAGCCGGAAATTTTCTGGCAATTCAGGAAGGCGGTGGAGGGGATTGCCGACGCCTGCCGGGCGCTGGATCTGCCCGTTGTGGGAGGCAATGTCAGCTTCTACAACGAAGTGGCCGGCGAGGCCATCTATCCCACACCCGTCATCGGTGCGGTGGGGCTGCTGGAGGATGGGGCTGCGGCGGAGCGGCGTGGCGGCGGGTCAGGCCGGGAGGGGGATCTCCTGTACCTGCTGGGCCCGCAGGCGGTGAGCCTGGGCGGCAGCCAGTTTCAGAAGACGCAGCAGGGGACGGCGGCAGGGGCGCTGCCGCAGATCGATCTGGCCCTGGAGAGGCGGCTGCAGAATCTGCTGCGAAGGCTTGTCCGGGAAGGGATCGCCCTGCGGGCCCTCTCCCTCTCCCTGGGCGGCCTGGCCGCGGCGCTGGGTGTGAGCTGCCTGCAGCAGGGGTGCGGCGCAGAGGTGACCCTGCCCGATCACGGGCGGCCCGAGATGCCTATTTTCGGGGAGGGGCCGACACGGGCGCTGCTGCTGGCAGGAGCGGCTGAAGGGGAGCGCCTGGAGGCGCTGGCGAAGGAGGCGGCGGTCAAGGTAGTGCTGCTGGGCCGGAGCGGCGGCGACAGGCTGCGCATCGCCTGCGGGGAAAGGATGCTGGTTGACCTGCCGCTGGAGCGGCTGGGGAAAGTATACGGGGAGGCGATTCCGTGTCCCGTTCCATGAGGGAAGCCTGCGGTGTTTGCGGCGGCTGGGCCGGGGATCTGCCCATGGCCTACCTGACCTGTTTTGCTCTCTACGCGCTGCAGCACCGCGGCCAGGAGAGCGCCGGCATTGCCGTAGGTTCGGGGGAAGGAGGGGCGATCTGGCTCAAAAGGGGGCCGGGGCTGGTTTCGGAGGTCTTTCCGCATTCGGAGGAGCTGAAGAGGCGCCGCGGGCCGCTGGCCCTGGGGC
>JAPXLS010000180.1:0-4065 GCA_033809435.1 Bacillota bacterium | reverse complement strand
CCTCCGCCCTGGTAGCCGAGTATAACGGGGTGGCCGATGCTTCACATGTCAAGGATAAGCTTTCAGATCTCATCGCCGTGGGCGAACTGGTCTACGCTGCCGGCATTGCCGCCTCGGTTAAATCAACCGAAGCCGCTTCGGGGACCCATATCCCAAACATCATCTATACCAACGTAGGCCGTTACCACGCCGGGGTCAGCCTCTATCACGAGTATGAGACCCTGGCCGACCTGGCCGGGGGGCTGCCGGCGACCCTGCCCCTGGAAGATGATTTCTACAATCCGGAGATCCAGCCCCTGCTGGAAAAATACATCATGCGCAAGGACGGCGTCTCGGCGGAGAATCAGCACCGGCTTTTCCGCACCCTCTCCGATATGCTCTGCTCCGCTTTTGCCGGGGTGGCTCAGGTGGGAGGCCTGCATGGCGGCGGTTCGCCCATCATGGAGAAGATCGCCATCCGCAATCAATACGATATCGATTCCTGCAAGCGCCTGGTCAAAATGCACTGCGGGATCAAGGACTGAGGATTAGCCTATTTAGGGAAGTGGCTTATGGAGAGAGCCCGGTTTTGGAGATCCTTCGCTTCGCTCAGGATGACATAAATGGTGTTCAGGATGACGTGTAGGGGCGGGGTTCCATCCCCGCCCGCAATGCCAGCGGTAGCGTTCGGTCATCTGTAAGGGCGGGCTTCCACGCCCGCCCGCCAACCTCAGAACCAGATCAAAATGGGACAAAAAGGTACGTCCCTAGTGTCCCACTTTTCTCATTTCTAAATTCTCACCTCTTACATCTCAATTGGCGGGCTTCCATCCCCGCCCGCAATGCCAACGGCCAAATCCTCCTAAGTCTCCCTTTCTTAAAGGGGGACTTTGACTTGCCCCCGGCATACGGCTTACACCGTCATATCTTCGAATTGGCCTGCGTCAACTTTAATACCCTTTTTCCGGTTGATCAGGTAGTAGAGCGCCGGGATGAAGCCGAGCAGTAATACAGTGCCGCTGGTCATGCCGCCGATAAGGGCGATGGCCATCGGCGCCTGCACCTGGCTGCCCTGCCCCAGGCCCAGCGAAAGCGGGACCAGGCCCAGGATGGTAGTGAGCGTGGTCATCAGGATGGGCCGCAGCCTGGTGGATGCGCCGGTGATAATTGCCTCCTCCAGGGGCTTGCCGTGAATGCGGCGCAGCTGGTTAATAAAGTCAACCATGATAATCCCGCTGTTGACCAGAATTCCCACCATGACTACTCCCCCGATCAGAGCCGGTATGCTCAGGCCATGGCCGGTGATCATCAGGGCAATCACCGACCCCGATAGGGCCAGAGGCAGGCTGCAGATGATGATAAAGGGATGCAAGAATGATTCAAACTGGGCCGCCATCACCAGGTAGACCAGGAATATGGAGACAACCAGCACCAGGTAGAGCTCGTCGTAAACCTCGCTCATCTGGTCTGAGGTGGCCTCACTGACCCGATAACCAGGCGGCAGCTCCATATCTTTAATCGCCTCCTGGATTGCCCTGTTGGCTTCGCTCAGGCTAATCCCGGACAGCTGTGCCTGGATTCTGCCGATAACCTGCTGATTCTCCCGGGCGATATTTAGCGGGCCGTAAGAGACTTCAATATTGGCAATATCCCCCAGGCGCAAGTATGAACCGGTAGATGTATAGAAACCCAGGTTCTCCAGGTCCTCCAGGCTCTTCAAATCTCCTTTCCGGTAGCTGAGAATGAGCTCAAAAATTCCTTCACCTGTCTCCAGCCGGGCCACGGAGACACCGTCTAGCGCTTCGTAGAGCATCATCCCCACTTGATAGGCCGTGGTCCCCTTGCGCAGGGCCTTGAACTGATCCACCTTCACATGCACTTCCGGGATCGCTTCTTCAGTGGCGCTCTGCACACCGGTTAGGCCCGGCAAACCTTTTATCCTCTCCATGATCTCCTCTGAAAGCTGCGCCACCTTCTCCTGCTCCGGTCCCTGGATAATCAACTCCAGCCCCATGCTGAGCCCGGTTGTATCCATGATCGTTTCCCGCCTGAAGCTGAGCGCCGCCTCTGCGGGCAGGAAGGCCTCCGCCTTCCCTTTTATCCTTTCAATCATCTGGTCAATTTCCGAGGTATGATCGGGAAGCACCTGCGCCCTGATCTTGGCGCGGTTGGGCACTCCCGATTCAATGGCAATGCCAAAAAGCTGCTGCTCCCCGACCTGGGCAGTATAGTAATCGACCCCTTCCAGCTCGCCGACAATCTTCTCCAGTTCAACCGTGTAGCCGTCAGTGGTCTCCAGGGGCGTTCCCGGGGGCAGGGTCAGCTCAACCGAAAAAGCCGATTCTTCAGGTATGGGGAAGAGGTCGGAATCAAGAAAGGGAATAATAATCGCTCCGAGGAGCACGGCTGCCACCCCAATGCCCAATGTCGCCCAGGGATGCCTTAGAACCCACTCCAGCAGGGTGCGGTAGCGGGACGGTCCCTTTTCCGCCTGCAGCTTATTTTTTCCCCGCCGCTGCAGAATGCGAGAGGTCAGCATGGGTATCACTGTCATCGCCACGATCAGCGAAGCGAAAAGAGCGCAGGTTACAGTAAGGGAGAAATCGCGGAATAGTTCACCGGCCAACCCGCTCAGAAAGACCACGGGAAAGAAGACACAGACCGTGGTCAGGGTCGAGGCCCATATCGCTCCGGCCACCTCGTTGCTCCCCTTTATTGCCGCTTCGAAGGAGGTGGAGCCCAGCTGCAGGTGCCGGTATATGTTTTCGCTGACCACGATGGAGTTATCCACCAGCATCCCCGCGGCCAGGGCCAGGGCGCCCAGGGTCATCAGGTTTATGGAGAGACCTGAGAAATAAAGCAGGGCAAACGCCGAAAGCACGGCTACCGGTATGGTCAGCCCGATCACCAGGATCATCCGCCAGTCTCTTAAAAAGAGCAGCAGCACAGCCACGGCAAGCAGCGAGCCCAGCAAGAGCGAGACGGCCAGGTCCATGAGGGCGGTTTCAATCTCCTTGGCCTGGTCAAAGGTATACTTGAAGCTCAAATCGTAGCCCAGTTCATTGAATTCGGCGGCAAGTTCGTCCAGTGCCCGGTGCACCTGGCGTGAAACCGCCACCGTGTTGGATTCCCCTTCCTTCTGCAGGTAGAAGCCGATGCTCGGATGCCGGTTGATCCGGCTTATTGAGGATGCCTCGTGCAGATCCAAATTCACTTCGGCGATATCCTGCAGCCGGATGGGGATGAGGGGAAACTCATCTTCCGGTATGGCCGGTCCGCCCCCGGCTCCCGCCGAAGAGAGGATCATGGCCATGGACATGTCGACAATAGCCTTCTCCAGCTGCTGCGAAGCCCTGTTCAGTTCTCCCTTGATCTTGCTTTCCAGCCCCTTGAGCTGTTCCTTCCAGGCCTCAAAATCAGGGATATTGACCAGGTGAGTATTGCCGATCTCCTCCAGCTCCGCGCTTACATCCGGCGGCAGGTCTACGATGATCTTGCCCTTCTCAATGGCTACAGGCCAGTTCTCGGGCAGCTCCCGGGCAACCTGCTCCAGGTTGATGCCGTATTTTTTAAGCAGCTCCGGATCCGGCTCAATGGTCAGCCTGCCTTCTTCATCTATTTCCATGCGCGGCGTGAGATCCTTGAGGTATATTTCGCGCATTGGTATCTCCATGCTATCGCCGGACGGCAGCGTCTGCGAGAGCATGCGGTTCAGATCTATATCCACCGATCGCCCGATGAGCTTTTTTAATTCCTCTTCGTCGAGTTGAAAGCCGACAACCAGGCTGCGGATCTCCTCCAGGTCCGGTGAGCGCCCGACCAGCCGGATGCGCATCTGGCGATCATCTAGCACCACTTTCCCACCCGGGAGATTAAGCAAGCTGGCCCGCAGGATGTTAGCGACCTGCTCATAAGAAAGTTCATATTCCTGAACACTATTGGGAAAGAGCCGGATAAAGAGATCTCTCTTCACTCCGCCTTCAACCATCATGCTGGCCACGCCGGGAATCGCCTCAAGGCGCGGCCTGGCGCTTTTCTCCAACCATTCGGTCAGTTCAGCGGGATCGAGGCTGCTGCTCACATCAA
>JAPXLS010000179.1:0-4076 GCA_033809435.1 Bacillota bacterium | reverse complement strand
GCCCGTCTGGCTGAAGAGCGGTCGCTGCAGTGGCCCTGTCCCGACAGCGGGCATCCGGGAACCCCTTACCTGCACGTGGGCAAATTCTCGCGCGGGCTGGGGCAATTCACCGCGGTGGCCTACAAGCAGCCGGCGGAGCTGCCCGATGAGGAATATCCCTTTGTCCTCTCCACGGGACGCCACATGTTCCACTACCATACCGGGACCATGTCCCGCCGTTCGGCGCCGCTGGAGCAGCACCGCCCCGAGGAGTTTGTGGAGATCCATCCGGAAGATGCCGCCCGCCTGGGGCTGGCGGAAGGCGACCTGGCCCGGCTGAGATCGCGCCGCGGCGAGGTTACCGCCAGGGTCACCCTGACGGACAAGGTCCGGCCCGGCCATATCTTCATGACTTTCCACTACCACGAAGCTGCGGCCAATCTACTCACGAACGATGCCCTCTGCCCGGTGGCGGGCATTCCCGAGTACAAGGTCTGCGCCATAGATGTGAGCAGGGCCGGTTAACACGACCCGGTTCATGGAATCACGGGCGCCCCCGCCGGAAGATGGCGGGGGCGCCTTGCATATCGCGGGGATGGTTCTGCTGATATATCAGCGCCTGCCGGGCCGGGCCCTGCGCCCGCCCGGGAACAGCAGCAAATATGCCGGTAATGTATGTACACCCCAAAAAGATATAGACAATTATCAGATAGTGTAATAATATAAGTATGATATAAAAATAATATCGAGGGAGAGATGATCGGATGTCGGAGGATCTCGAACGGGTGGAAAGAAAGCAGCATGAACAGGAAATCCTGGCCAGATCAACGGGCGGCATGCCTGTTCTTCTGTTGAACATTGTCCTGGTGCTTGCCGCGCTGCTGCTGTTTGTCTGGGGAACCATGCTTGCTGCAACGGGAAGGAGTGTTATTCCGGGCGTTGTCGCGATCATTGGCGGTTCCGTCTATGCCTTTATTCTGGGGCCGGTCATCTTTCTGGGTCTGAAGGTGCTCAAACCAAACGAGGCCCTGGTGCTGACGCTTTTTGGCCGCTATTACGGCACGCTCAGGGGCGAGGGTTTTTTCTTTGTGCATCCATTTACCTCCGCAGTTAATCCCGCTTCTGCGACCATATCTTCAGGGATCATCTCTCTAACGCAGGCTGCCGACAAGGACAAGGGCCAGTCCATGAATTTTGGCTTCCCCAATAAAAGGATCTCACTGAAAGCGATGACCCTGAACAATGAGAAGCAGAAGATCAATGACCGTCTGGGCAATCCCATCATCATCGGCATCGTGGTCATCTGGAGAGTGGTGAACACGGCCAAGGCGGTCTTCAACGTGGACAACTACACGGAATTCCTATCCATCCAGTGCGACTCGGCGCTGCGCAATATTGTCAGGCTCTATCCCTACGATGTATCCGATGTTTCGGATGAGAACAATGAAAAGTCCCTGCGCGGCAGCAGCCTGGAGGTGGCGGAGAAATTAAGGGCGGAAATCCAGTCCAAGGTGGAGCTGGCGGGGCTGGAGATCATGGAAGCCCGGATCACCCATCTTTCCTACGCTCCCGAAATAGCTGCGGCCATGCTGCAGCGGCAGCAGGCTTCGGCCATCATCGACGCCAGGCAGATGATCGTCGAGGGAGCGGTGAGCATGGTGGAGATGGCGCTGACCAAGCTAAATGAAAATGAGATCGTGCAGCTGGACGAGGAGCGCAAGGCGGCCATGGTCAGCAATCTGCTGGTCATCCTCTGCGGAAACCGGGATGCCCAGCCGGTGGTCAACAGCGGCTCCCTCTATTGATATTTATCGAAAAGAAAAAGGGATTTTGATAAAATGGCAAATAAGAATGAAAAAAAACAGCTGCTGCTGCGGATATCATCATCCCTTTGGAGGGAGTTGGCGGCCTGGGCGGAGGATGACTTTCGCTCCATAAACGGGCAGATCGAATACCTCTTGACGGAATGCGTGCGCCGGCGCAAAAAAGGGAAAGCCTAGCCGGTCATGGTTGCCCACAGCGGGGCCTGGCACCGGGCGGGACAAATAGTTGCGGGAGGTGCCTGGCACCTGGTGGGAGTAACCTTTGGTTTGTTATGGGAAGGAGGGCTCTGTGCATGGGTTTTGAAGAGGTCATGGATCTGTTGTTGAAGCTGTGGCCCCTGCTGCTGCTGCAGCTGGGGTTGATGATCTGGGCGCTTGTTGATCTGCTGCGCCGGCGCGGCACACGCACACTTTCCATGCCGGCCTGGATCTTGATCATTGTTCTGGTCAACTTTTTCGGGCCGGTGGCTTACTTTCTTTTCGGGAGGGCGGAGCAGTGAAGGCTGTCGAAATCATGGATCTGAGCAAGAGTTTTCATGGGCACCCGGCCCTGCAGGGGGTCTCGCTGGAGGTTCCGCCGGGGGCGGTCTACGGGTTCCTGGGGCCCAATGGCGCCGGCAAGACGACAGCCATCAGGATCCTCATGGGGCTGCTCAACCCCGGCGGCGGGAGCGCCGCCCTGCTGGGAGAAAGGGTGCGGCCCGGCCTCTCCCCGGCTTTGAAAAGGAGGATCGGGTACCTGCCCGAGGAGCCCGCCTTTCCCGAAGCCCTTACCGGCCGTGAGGTGATCGAGTTCGTGCAGGCGGTAAACGGGATCCCGCCTAAAGAGGGGCGGGCCCGGATCGATGAGATTCTGAAGCGCTTTGACCTGGTTGCGGCGGCGCATCGCCGCGTGGCGGGCTATTCCCGGGGCATGAAGCAGCGCCTGGGGCTGGCCTGCGTGCTGCTGCCGGAGCCCGAGCTCTACATCCTGGATGAACCGGTTTCCGCCCTGGATCCCCTGGGGAGGCTGGAGATACTGGAGCTGCTCTCTTCGCTGCGCGGCAAAGCCACCGTCTTCTTCTCCAGCCATGTCCTGGCCGATGTGGAGCGGGTTTGCGATCATGTGGCGGTGCTCCACCGGGGAAAACTGCTGCTGCAGTCATCGCTGCAGGGTTTGCTCGAACAGTACAGGCTGCCCCGCTACCGGATCAGATTTCGCGAAGGGGCCCCGGAGGGGCTCACCGGTGAGCTGCGCCGCCGCTCCTGGGTTCGCAGGGTGGAGGTTGTTCCGGGCGGGCTCGCTGTTGAGGCGGCGGCCGAAGACCTGGTCAGGATGGAGGAGGAGTTGCTGCCGCTGCTGGCGGAATGCGGTGCAGTGGTTACCTCGTACGGGCGGGAGCATGAAGACCTGGAGATGATCTTTTTGAAATTGCTCCGCAAAGCGGGCTACCAGTTGAATGAAGGGGGTCTGGCCGGTGAAAATGCTCTTCATTAAAGATATGCGGCAGCTCTGGCGCACTTTCCGGCTGCCGGCTCTGCTGCTGGTGGGACTCTTTTTTGCCATCCTGGATCCCATCGGGGCCAAGTACATGCCGCAGATCCTGGAGCAGCTGATGCGCGGGGCGGAAGGGATCGCCATCGTCATGCCCGAAATGGGGCCGGAGGATGCGCTCATCAGCTATCTGGGCAAAAATCTGCCGCAGACAGGGGCATTGGTTGTTATCCTGACAGCGATGGGCGCCGTGGCGGCCGAGCGGGAACGGGGGATCAGCGCCTGGGTGCTTACGCAGCCGGTGGATCGCCTTTCCTATCTCTGGTCCAAATTTGCCGCCTATTCCACGGGGATCGTGCTCACCGTGGGTTCGGGAACGCTGCTGGCTGCTCTCTATACCGCTTCGCTTATGGGTGCCCCGCCGGTGGGGCCGACGATGTGGGGGGCTCTTTTCATGACGCTCTACCTGGAGCTGATCCTGGCCGTCACTCTCGGCGCCTCGGCAATGCTGCGCGGCCAGATAGCGGCGGGCGGGGCGGCCCTTGTAACGCTCCTGCTGCTGTGGCTGCCGCAACTCTTTCTGGATCAGACGGCTGCAGGGAAATATATGCCGTACCGGCTCAGCTCGCTCATTGGAGATTTGCTGAAAGGGGCCGCTGCCCCGGCCGATTTTTTGCCGGCGCTGTTGACAGCTTTCATCGCGGCCGGTGCGATCCTGGCCGCTGCTGCACTCTCCTTTCGCCGCGCCGAGCTCTAATCCGGGCTTCGGGACAGCTTTTTTTTGGGAGGGGGTTTGCAGA
>JAPXLS010000178.1:0-4087 GCA_033809435.1 Bacillota bacterium | reverse complement strand
GGACACTTTTGCTATTTTCACTTGATTTACCCGGACAGGGCATGTATAATAGGTGTGCATCACAAAACGCGCGAGCGTGGCGGAATGGCAGACGCGCTAGGTTCAGGACCTAGTGGGTGTAGGCCCGTGGAGGTTCAAGTCCTCTCGCTCGCACCAAAATTAAAGTCATGAATGAGATTGAACTCGTTCATGACTTTTGGTTTTTCTTGTGTTGGTCCCGGCATTTGCGAATTAATGATGGATACCGAAGCAGCAAAAAAACTGGTGCTGCTATGATTAAATTACCGAAAAAAATCACCAGCTCGAAAATGCTCGCCTTCTATCTGAATTTCTAAACAGATACTGGTTTCGCTTGCAGCACAGGGGTTCAAATTTCATATAAAAAACGGCTGAAATCCACGGACATCGCAATCCCCGGAAAACGCACCCCGGGGTTTTTCCGTTTATGCCCGGCTGGAGGGGGCCATATTATACATAAGGGCTCTCCCCGTATTGATGGCCCTCTCCCTGCTGCGCCGCTGTAGAAAAATGGCGAAAAGTATCTGCGCCGGATGGTGCTGTTATTGTATCTGTGGTAAAATTAATAGGTTTTTAGAAGGGAAGAGGCTGATACAATGACAAGAATAATCAATATCGCCGTGATCGCCCATGTCGATGCAGGCAAATCCACACTGGTGGATGCTTTTCTTTCCCAAAGCGGCGTTTTTCGGGAAAACGAGCAGGTCGTGGATTGTGTGATGGACTCCAATGACCTGGAAAGGGAGCGGGGCATCACCATCTATTCCAAGAATTGCTCCGTCATGCACGGAGATTACAAGATCAATATTGTTGACACACCCGGGCATGCCGATTTTTCTTCAGAAGTGGAGCGCATCATCAAGACCGTTGATACGGTTATCCTTCTGGTGGATTCTGCGGAAGGGCCCATGCCGCAGACACGTTTTGTGCTGCAAAAAGCACTGGAGCAGGGCCTGGTGCCGATCCTGCTGATCAACAAGATCGACAAAAAGGATGCGCGTATAGAAGAGGTGGTGGACGAGGTCTACGAGCTGTTCATGGATCTGGGTGCTTCGGATGAGCAGCTGGATTTCCAGATCATGTACGGCATTGCCAGGCAGGGTGTGGTGGTGCGTGATCCGGCAGAGGCAAAAGATATCATTATCGAAGCGGGCCCCGGAAAAATAAAGAAAAGCGCTTCGGGGCAGGGCGCCCTGAGCATTGCGCCTCTCTTTGACACCATTATAGAACAGGTGGGGGGATATCCCGATCGTTCGAGCGAGCCGCTTCAGTTTCAAATATCATCCCTGGGATATGATGACTATATCGGCCGCCTGGGCATCGGCCGCATTGACAGCGGGGTGATCCGTGGCGGGCAGAGTGTGGCGGTGGTAGGCCCCGACGGGAAAAACCGGCCCCACAAGGTCAGCCAGGTATTTGTTTACAAGGGACTGAAAAGATCGGCGGAGCGCGAGGTTTGCTGCGGTGATATCTGTGTGATCTCCGGCATCAGTGATATTACCATCGGCGATACCATCTGCGACGAAGAGCATCCGGTGCAGCTGCCTTCCATCAGGATCGAGGAGCCCACCGTGAGCATGAACTTTATCGTGAACACATCTCCCTTTGCCGGCAGGGAGGGCAAACAGGTCACCACCAGGCAGATACGGGAACGCCTGAAAAAGGAACTCGAGGTGAACGTGGGCCTGCATGTTGAACCCACGGATTCCACCGATGCTTTCAAGGTTTCCGGCCGGGGGGAGCTTCACCTTTCAATTCTCATCGAAAACATGCGTAGAGAAGGCTTTGAACTATCGGTTTCCAAACCGGAGGTGATTTTCAAGAAAGATGACCGCGGTCACAGGATGGAGCCGGTGGAGGAAGTGATCATCGAGGTGCCCGACAAATACGCCGGCGCTGTCATTTCCGAACTCAACCTTCGCAAGGGAGCCATGTCAAGCATGGATGGAAAGAACGGACGCACCAGGCTGATCTACACGGCACCCACGCGCGGCCTTCTGGGTTTCAGGAGTATGTTCATCAATCAGACGCGGGGCGAAGGCACCATGGTGCGCCGGTTCCACGCTTACGAGGAGTACAGGGGCGAGATCAGTGAAAGAGTGAACGGTGTGATCATCGCCCAGGAGGAAGGGCTGACCACGGCCTATGCCCTGGACAATATCGGCGAGCGGGCGGAGATGTTTGTCCCGCCGGGCACGCATGTGTACGAGGGCATGATCGTGGGGCTGAACAGCCGCCGCGAGGATATGGTGGTGAACCCCTGCAAGGCAAAGAAGGCCAGCAATATGCGCGCCGCCGGCAGCGACGAGGCCATCAGGCTCTCCCCGCACCGGACATTTTCCCTGGAGGAAGCGCTGGAATTCATAAACGGCGATGAACTGGTAGAGATAACGCCCCGGAATATCAGGCTCCGCAAGAAATTGCTTACCGCCCTCGAACGCAAACGATCCGGATACTCCCCTGCCGGGGACAATTAGAAACCAGAACTCCATATTGCACCAGTCGATATTATTTGCTGGCAGGTAACGAAGGGCAATTGGCGAATAATTCTTTGTAGTCAGGTGTAAGGATCAAAGTTTTATTAAAAAATAGAAATGAGACAGCTGATCTTGTCAGTTGTAATACAGCGCTCCCCGTTGAAAGATCACCCAAATTTAGAGGATTGATGTTCGACATGATGGCCATACAGAACCGAGGGGATCAGTCTTTTGAAATGCAGTATTTAAAACCCGGAGGCAGGTGAATGTTATCCGTTTACTGATCGATATGGATGAAGTCATTTGTGATTTTCTGGGGGAGCTGCTCAGGCGGTACAATGAACTGTACCAAAAAACCGTCACCCTCGAGGATGTTGAACATTATGATTTGACCCGTTCCATCGGTGAGGAAGGCCGCGGGATATTTCTTCAAGCAGGCTTTTTTGACTGCCTCGAACCCTTCCCGCACGCGCTGGAAGTGATCCGCAAGTTAAGGAATGACGGTCATGATGTGGTTATCGTCACCAACGCTCTGGGGAACCCCGCGGTGGCGTCGGATAAATGCCTGTGGTTACGTGAGCATCTGCCCGAAATGTACCCCCATGACATATTTATAGCTTCCCGAAAAGAAATCATAAAGGCAGACCTGATCTTTGAAGATTCTCCCGCAGTCCTGAACAGTTACCCCGGTATCAGGGTGGTAATGGACAGACCCTACAACCGGGAAGTGGAGGGGCACCGTGTTTGCAACAACAACTGGCTCGATTTCTACAGACTTGTAGGCATGCTGGCAAAAGGGTGAAGGCCAGGGGGTGGAAGAACGATTATACACTGCACCTGCGATTATCATTGTCTGGTATATCTCAAAGGCTGTGAGGTTTTCTTGAAAAGAACTGCCGAAAGACGGTACAAACAAGGAGGATGTTGAGTGAAGTCCTACCGCAAGGAGCTTCATTTTCATACAGATACCCGCCGCGCCTATATCAACATTACACCGCAGGTAGAAGCTGCCCTTGCCGAAAGCGGTATCCGCGAAGGGCTCTGCCTGGTGAACGCCATGCACATAACCGCAAGCGTCTTTATAAATGACGATGAGAGCGGACTGCACCGGGATTTCGAGCGCTGGCTGGAGAAGCTGGCTCCGGAAAAACCCCATGATCAGTACGCGCACAATACTTACGAAGACAATGCCGATGCACATCTGAAACGTTCCGTCATGGGACGCGAGGCGGTCATCGCCGTCACCGGGGGCAAGCTCGACTTCGGGACATGGGAGCAGATCTTCTACGGCGAGTTTGACGGCCTGCGCGACAAAAGGGTCCTGGTGAAGATCATCGGGGAGTAGCAGGCCCGCCGCATCAGGGAAAACTGTTCGAAGGCCAGGGCCGCAATGGGAAGGTTTTAATAGGGCACCCAGCTTTTCAGGTTGGGCGCTGTATCATCTTTTTATTGCAGCCGGCCCTGCTGCCTGCTCATCCTGAACTGATTCCGGTAGAGGAGATTGAACCGGCTTTTAACCCTCTTGTATTTGTAGGTAGAGAGGTGGAAACCGGTTCGGGACCTTTGGATCTTCTCTATGTCTCACCCTCGGG
>JAPXLS010000177.1:0-4089 GCA_033809435.1 Bacillota bacterium | reverse complement strand
GCTCCACTAGGATAATAATATCACCGCCTTTACCAAAGGCGAAAAACTCCGCTTCACTGTCCGGGCTGCTAAATGCATTGATGTTTTTGATCAGCTGATCTCTTTGAATGTTCCTGAGCCCAATCGAATCGGATTGTTGACGGGGCTCCCTGTCTGACTTTACGCTGATTATGGCAACGGCTATGGGTTTTCGAAGATTTATGGAAAATACCTTGCCCCTGTTCACCAGGTCTTCTTCATCTTCAAAGTCGCGTAAAAGCAGGATATCCAAAAACTCGTTGCTATAGTACTGCTCTGTCTGGAAAACGGTGCTCTGCCTTAAAAATTCCAGGGCGGCGATGGTGGCCGATCCCTCCAGAATCAGAATCTCGAGTTCACTGATCGGGTTATAGCACAAAGAGTAAATGTTGCCAAATATATGCTTGTCAGCCACTATGGGCAAGCTGATCAGCACCTGTTTTTGCGAGTTGTTGTTCTGCTGGGAAAAGGTTTTTGTCTCATAATAGATCTGAGGAGCGGTGTTGATGTTCAGTACATCTTCATTGGGGATCATGGTATCGCCGTTTTTCAGCAAAGCGGGCTGATCAAAATTAACTGAAGCAGTAATGTTACCGCTTAAATCTTTAATGGCTACCGGATTGTTGATCAGCTTTGCTGTCTTCTCACATAACTCTGACAGGGGACTCCTTTTTAGGACTGCATTCACAAGATCTTTATGTGATTTGTCCAATATCTGCAGCACCAATGTCTGCTTGCTGGATATTGCGCCAAGGATAGGCGCGATTATTTCAGAAAAATTCAAATCATAGGGAATTTCCAGCAGCGGTATTCCATATTGATTGGCATGCTCGATAATGTCATTATCTATTTCTTTGATAAATCTTTTGGGTTTAATTGCCAGAGCTGCGCATCCCTTGTCAGCCATTCTGGGGATTAGCTGTTTCATCAGCTCCGGGTTCTCCCGGAAAGAATAACCCGTTGTCAGTAAAAATTCTCCCTCTTTAAGGTGATCCACAATATCGGGTATTTCAATAATGTTGACCAGCCTGATAATCCGCTCGACCCCCTGGCTTCCGCCTACGAGATGGAGCCGGTTCAACGTGCCGAGCGATATGGCCTGGGCAACAGTTATTCCCAACTTTTTCTCCATCTTTCCGGAGCCCCCCTCACTGGATATTTTCCCTGGATGCTGCCGGCAGGTGCCATTTTTGCTTGAAGTGTCCTGCTGTTTTCCAGGATATCTTAATTCTTGATTGTCGAATTGGGCGCTGCCTTCATTATATCCGGCTGTACCAAGGCAGGCAATATCATTAAATGGATGTGCCTGCGTGGCTTCTGATCATCCTCCGGTTTCCATTTTATCAAAGCAAAAACCCCGGAAGATCAAGCCTTTCCGGGGTTTTATGCTGGTGGGCCATCCAGGTTTCGAACCCGGGACACCCTGATTAAGAGTCAGGTGCTCTACCAGCTGAGCTAATGGCCCTTATACATAGGATTTTACTACAATGCAGGGAGTAATACAAGCTTTTTTGGCTTATTTCTGGAGGATTGCCATGCGGGTATTATTCCGGCGAGCGAAGGAAGCCGGCCCCTTCCTGCCTCCTTGTGCGGGTTCAGGGATCGGGATCGTTGTTTGGCCGGCCCGGTTTGCCCCGGTCTTGTTTATATCTTTCAAATTTATTCAAGACGGCGGGATTGGCCTTGAGAAATTTATAGAGCAGCTTGATTTTATTGAACGCATTCAGGCTCAGATGATGCTCGATCATCTCTGTGTCTCGCAGCAAGCAGCTGTCCTTGACTCCAATAAGCCTGAGGAAATTTTCGATAAGGATATGGCGTTTAAGCAAAAAGCTGCCCAGCTTTATTCCCTTGTCCGTTAACTTGATCACGCCGTATTTCTCGTAATTCAACAGTCCCAGTCCGGTCAGCTTTTGAACGGTTTTGGTAACGGATGAAGCCTGCACATTCAGCCTGGAGGCCAGCCGGCTTGTGCGAGCGTACCCCTCCTCCAGGTAGCTGCGGTAGATCATCTCCAGGTAATCCTCCATGCTCGGGGTCATCTTCTCTTGGTCCTGCATCATCAGATAACCGCGAAAGGTGTAAAATTCACGATCGCCAGTCATTTCATTGCGCTCCTCGCAGCAGCTATGGTCTATACCCCCGTAATGCTGCCGGTGGCATCCCCGGGATAACAGCATATATTAGCTCAGAGCAAGACTTTTGCCCAGGGCTAGTTTATGATACCGGGGGTAAAATAAGACCTTTTTTGAGGGAGGTAAAAAAACATGAGCATGGCGCTGATACCGCTGCACCTGCTGCCTCCGGGCTGCTGCGGCAAGGTAATACAGGTTCATGCAGCCGGTGCTGCCGGAAGAAGGATGCTCGATCTGGGGTTGACTTTCAATGCAGAGGTGGCGGCCCTTCAAAGGAGTCCCTCAGGGGATCCAACGGCCTATTATATTCGCGGGGCGGTAATTGCCCTGCGTTCGCGGGATGCTTCAAGTGTACTTATCACCCCCCTGGAGCAGGGTCTTTAGAAGGAGAGTTCGCCCATGGGTTTAACAGAGCCGGCAGGTTTGGCAATGAAGGCGGGCGTCTTGCCGGGGCGGTGCTTGCCTTCAAATAAGATTGTTGTGGCCCTTGCTGGAAATCCGAATACGGGTAAAAGCACGGTATTCAACAGCCTCACCGGAATGAACCAGCACACCGGCAACTGGGCCGGGAAAACTGTGGCGCATGCGCGGGGAAGATATTTCTTTGGGGAAAAGGATTATTTGCTTGTAGATTTGCCAGGCTGTTATTCCCTGCTTGCCTCCTCGGTGGAGGAAGAGGTGGCACGTGATTTTGTCTGTTTTGAACATCCACAAGTTACGGTGGTGGTAGTTGACGCCACCTGCCTGGAAAGAAACCTGAACCTGGTGCTGCAGGTGCTGGAAGTCACAGCTCGCGTCGTTGTCTGTGTAAATCTTATGGATGAAGCGGAAAGAAAAAATATCAGGCTTGATCTGCCGCTCCTTTCCAGACTTCTTGGTGTCCCGGTGGTGGGAACAAATGCCCGGGCGGGGCGGGGCCTGCATCAGCTGCAGGAGGCCATATCTGCAGTTGCCGGCGGGATCCCGGGGGAAAAGCCGCCCGCATTCAGCTATTGCCCTCCGGTGGAGGATGCGCTGGCCTTTCTTGAACCCGTTGTGCGTGATCTGGTCTCTGCAGGCAGGGAGAGCCGGTGGCTTTCCCTGCACCTGCTGGACGGAGACAGCTCGCTGCGCGCTTCACTGGTGCGCCGCCTGGGCCTTGATCCGCGGCAGTACGAGAAGCTGGCTGAAAGGATCGCTGCAGCAGGGGCGCTGCTGGAGAGGATGGGCGGCGGGAGAACAGCAGCTGATCTTATTGTTACCTCCATCTTCGAAAAAGCTGAATCCATTGCCGGGCAGGTTTCGAGCAGGGGGCCGGGGCGGGAGAGGCATTGGGACCGCCGCCTTGACCGGCTGCTCACCTCCAAAAGCTTCGGTATTCCCGCCATGCTGGCCTTGCTGGGGGCTGTTTTCTGGATCACCATCACCGGTGCCAACTACCCTTCACAGTTTCTGGCAGCGGTTTTCTTCTGGATCGAGGGCCGCCTGGATGCTTTTCTTGGTGCAGCCCATACGCCGGGCTGGCTGCAGGGCCTGCTGGTTGCAGGCATTTACCGGACTCTGGCCTGGGTGGTTTCGGTCATGCTGCCGCCCATGGCCATATTCTTTCCTCTTTTTACCTTTTTCGAAGATCTGGGTTATCTGCCGCGGGTAGCATTCAATCTCGACAGTTTTTTCAGGCGGGCGGGCGCCCATGGAAAGCAGGCACTGACCATGTGCATGGGTTTCGGCTGCAATGCTGCCGGGGTGATCGCCTGCCGCATTATCGACTCGCCCCGCGAAAGGCTCATTGCCATGCTCACCAACAACTTCGTGCCCTGCAACGGCCGGTTTCCCACTCTCATCATCCTGGCGACAATATTCCTCGGCGGTTCCGGCTTCTTTTCCGGTTCAGTTGGTGCCGCGGCGGTAATCCTGGCAGTGGTTGTGCTCGGGGTGGCCGTCACTCTGGGCATAT
>JAPXLS010000176.1:0-4184 GCA_033809435.1 Bacillota bacterium | reverse complement strand
CGATGAAATAGGATCCGGCCAGCGGGTCGATGGTATTGGCAGCGCCGCTCTCGTACGCGATGATCTGCTGGCTGCGCAGGGCGATCTTTACCGCCTTCTCCGTGGGCAGCGCCAGCACCTCGTCCATGGAGTTCGTGTGCAGCGACTGGGTGCCGCCCAGGACGGCGGCCAGCGCCTCCAGGGCGGTGCGCACGATATTGTTTTCCGGCTCCTGCGCCGTCAGGCTGCACCCCGCAGTCTGGGTGTGGAAGCGCAGCATCCAGGAGCGGGGATTTTTTGCCCCGTAGCGCTCCTTCATGTGCCGCGCCCAGATCCGGCGGGCGGCGCGGTACTTGCAGATCTCCTCGAAAAAATCCAGGTGGGAGTTGAAAAAGAAGGAGAGACGCGGCGCAAATTCATCCACATCCAGGCCCGCCGCGATCCCGGCCTCCACGTAGGCAAAACCGTCGGCCAGGGTGAAGGCCAGCTCCTGCACCGCAGTGGAGCCGGCCTCGCGGATATGGTAGCCGCTGATGCTGATGGTATTCCAGCGCGGCACCTCGCGGGCGGCAAAGGCCATGATGTCGGTGATGAGCCTCATGGAGGGCCCGGGCGGAAATATCCAGGATTTCTGGGCGGTGTACTCCTTGAGGATGTCATTCTGGATGGTGCCGCCCACCTGATCCAGCCCCGCCCCCTGCTTCAGGGCATTGGCCAGGTAGAAGCACCAGAGCACCGCGGCCGGACCGTTTATGGTCATGGAGGTGGTGATCCTGTCCAGGGGGATACCCTGGAAAAGCATCTCCATGTCTTCCAGGGAATCTATGGCCACCCCGCAGCGGCCCACCTCTCCCGCGGAGCGGGGATGGTCGGAATCGTAACCCATGATCGTGGGCATATCAAAGGCCACGCTCAGGCCCGTCTGCCCCTGCTCCAGCAGGTAGCGGTAGCGCCGGTTCGAATCGGCGGCATCGCCGAAACCGGAAAACTGGCGCATCGTCCAGAGGCGGCCGCGATACATGTTGGGCTGGACACCCCGCGTAAAGGGGTACATGCCGGGGAAGCCCAGATCGCGCACATACTCCAGCTTCGCCGTATCACGCGGCGTGTACAGCTCCTTGATCTCCTTGCCGGAAACGGTCTGAAAGGGCTCCGGACGCTCCCGGGCCGGCCCGGCTTGCTTGCTCCATTGCTCTTCGGCCTGCAAAAAATCTTCAGCAGCGGTCCCGCAGGCCCGCTTCCTATCTTCGGGCATTGCTCCTCCTCCTTGGTTTTCCCCTCCATCCCTAAAGGGGAAAATCTATCTGCCGGAGCAGTTCCCGGGCGGCGCTGTAAGGATCGCGCCGCCGCAGAGCAATAGCCTCGATCAACTTGTCCAGTGAAATCTGCGTCTTGATATTATCCCAAACCCTGCTTTTAACCAGGAACTCAACCAGCTCGGCCAGTTCTCCTGCGGCCCGTTCCCGCCGTCTCTCCTCGAGAAGGCCGCTGTTCTTCAAAAAGTCGCGGTGCTCCTGCAGCGATTGCCAGAGCTCCCCGATCCCCCGCCCCTCCAGGGCCATGAGGGCGAGAACTGGGGGCCGCCGGCCCGGCCCGGACTCTCCCTTCAGATCGAGCATCAGGTTCACTTCCGCCGCCGTGCGCTCCGCTCCCGGCAGATCGCACTTGTTCACGGCGAAAATGTCGCCGATCTCCATGATCCCCGCCTTGATGGTCTGCACGCTGTCGCCGCCGGCGGGGGTGAGCACCACCACTGTGCTGTCGGCGGCCTTGACAATATCGATTTCCGACTGCCCCACGCCCACCGTCTCGATGATGATCAGATCCTTGCCAAAGGCATCCATGAGCTGCACCGCCCCGCGCGTGGCCCGGGAGAGGCCGCCCAGGCTGCCGCGCGTGCCCATGCTGCGGATGAAGATGCCGCTGTCCAGGGCATGCTCCTGCATCCGGATGCGGTCTCCCAGAATTGCACCGCCGGTAAAGGGGCTGGTGGGGTCCACGGCAATTACCCCCACGGTAAAACCGTCCCGCCGCATCTCCTTGAGCAGGCGGTCCACCAGCGAGCTTTTGCCTGCGCCCGGCGCTCCGGTAATCCCGATGAGGTAGGCCCCGCCCGTATGGGGAAAGAGCCGCTGCAATATCTCCTCCTTGCCGGGTTCGCTGTTCTCCACGATCGAAATGAGGCGGGCCAGCGCCCGCCGGCTTCCCTGCAGCAGCTCCTTGACCGGATCCTGCATGGACACACCACCTTTGTTAAAAAACATCCCCATACCGGAAAGGCCGGGCCGGTATGGGGATCGGTCCCGCTAGTATTCTATACCCTTGCGGCCCTCGATGCCCTCGTTGTAATGGTGCTTGATCATGAGCACCTCGCTGACCATGTCTGCCCTCTTGATCAGTGCCGGCGAGGCCCCGCGCCCCGTCAGGATCAGATCAACGCCGGGCGGCTTCTCATCCAGTAGTCTGAACAGCTCCGCCTCCGGAATGAGGCCGTAATCAACCGCCACATTGATCTCGTCCAGCACGACCAGATCGTACCGGCCGCTTTTGACAGCCTTGTCCGCCCGGGCAAAGCCCTCGCGGGCCAGCTCCACATCCAGGGGATCGGGGTTTTTACGATTGACAAATGTATCCCTGCCGGCCCGGTCCACGGTGAGATGGGGCAGCTTCTCCGCCGCCAGAAATTCGCCATAATCGCGCCCCTTCATGAAATGAATCATGTATACCCTGAAACCGTGCCCCAGCGCCCGCAGCGCCTGCCCCACCGCCGCGGTTGTCTTCCCCTTCCCCTCTCCAGTATAGACCATGATCAGACTTGTATCCGCCGCTTCAGCCATGCTTCGTCTCCTGCTCCTTTCTGCTGTCAAAAGCCCCCGGGCCGGGCTGCGCGCTCATTTCCCGGGCCTCCTGCCGTTTCAAGATCACTTTGTCAGGTAGCGTGAAATAACCATGCGCTGTGCTTCGCTCGTCCCCTCGTAGATCTCGGTAATCTTGGCATCACGCATGAAGCGTTCCACCGGGTAGTCCCGGGTGTAGCCGTAACCGCCGAAAATCTGGACCGCCTTGGTGGTAATGACCATGGCCGCCTCGGAAGCAAAAAGCTTGGCCATGGCCGAGGCCTTGCCGTAAGGCAAACCCTCGTTCTCGAGAAAAGCGGCCTGGTAGGTGAGCAGCCGCGCCGCCTCCACCTTCGTGGCCATATCGGCCAGCATGAAGGAGATGGCCTGGAAATTGGCAATGGGCTGGCCGAACTGCTCCCTGCTCTTGGCATAGGCCACCGCCTCATCCAGGGCCCCCTGGGCAATGCCCACGGCCTGGGCGGCAATGCCGTTGCGCCCGCCGTCCAGCGTGCTCAGGGCAATCTTGAAGCCTTCGCCCTCCTGACCCAGCAGGTTCTCCCTGGGAACGCGGCAATCCTCCAGTATAACCTCCAGCGTGGGCGAGGAGCGCAGCCCCATTTTCCGCTCCTTCTTTCCGAAGGTGAGTCCCGGTGTGTCTTTCTCCAGGATAAATGTACTCATGCCCCGCGTCTTTTTGGCCGGATCGGTCATGGCAAAAACAAGATAGACCTCGGCCTCGCCCGCATTGGTGATGAAAGTTTTGGTCCCGTTGAGCACGTAGCTGTCGCCGTCAAGCCTGGCCGTGGTCTGGGCCCCCCCCACGTCGGTGCCGGCGGTGCTCTCCGTCAGCGCAAAGGCGCCCAGCATCTCGCCCAGCGCCAGCGGCTCCAGATATTTCTTCTTCTGCTCCTCGCTGCCATACTTGAAAAGGGGCCATCCGGCCAGCGAAATGTGCGCGGAAAGCGTTGTGCCGGTGGAAGCGTCAACGCGCGAGAGCTCCTCCACGGCGATGACATAGCTGATAAAATCGCTCCCTGCCCCGCCGTATTCTTCGGGCCAGGGAATTCCCGTCAACCCCAGCTCGCCCATCTTGTCGAAGATTTCGCGGGAAAATGTCTCTGTCTCATCCCTCTCCTCCGCGCTGGGCTGAACCTCTTTTTCGGCAAAATCCCTGACCATTTTCCGTGTCATCTCTTGTTCGTCTGTAAGTACGAAATTCATTTTACCTGCCTCCTGCTATTGTGTTTTATGGCTAAGCAGCTCCCGCGCAATGATCAGGCGCTGGATCTGATTGCTCCCCTCGTATATCTGGGTCACCTTGGCATCGCAAAAATAGCGCGCCACCGGATTGTCCGCCCTCGTCCC
>JAPXLS010000175.1:0-4221 GCA_033809435.1 Bacillota bacterium | reverse complement strand
GCCCAGAAGAGGGTAGCCAAGCTGAAGAAGGCGGGCAAAGTAAACGCCACCGCCTACGGCATCGAGGAGCTGAGCGGCCTGGGCATGGTCTATGTGCTGGCCGACAGGCCCGAAGCATACGGGCTGCCGGAAAATCCGAGAGTCAAGGTCTCCGCCCATATCTGGGATTACATTTTCAAGCCTGTGCGGATTTTCGTGGTCATCGCCGCTTTCTTCGCCCTCCTGGTCAACAGAGGAGAATCGAAGAAAGAGAGCGCCTGATTCGGAGGTCTGTCATCGGAGGTCTGAAGTACAATAATGTATATGCTGTGGGGCGGCGATCATGCCGCCCCAATTTTGTGCTGCAACAGACCATTGCCGTAGGGCGAGCATTGCTCGCCCGCCGCATGCAACGAAGGATCCCTTTCTACGCACCTGCCAAAGCCTCCGTCCCCGCGGCTGGTCTGAGTCAAAGTCAACGTCCCTCCGACTCACTCGACTCAATGTACCGGATGATCTCCCCAAAAACGTCCTTGACGGTGCCCTCTTTCAGCTCATCGGCAAAAACCGCCACGGCCACACGGGCCTGCTCCAGCGGATAGAAACCGGCGATCCAGTAATTGAGCACCTCCCGCCCGTTGATGAAGCGCCCGCTCTGAGCCGTGCCCGTCTTCGCCGCCGCCGGTGCCGCAGTGGTTCCGGCAGCCCGGCCCGTTCCCCCGGCGATAACCTCATGCAGCATATATTTCAGCTTGTTCACCGCAGCACGGCCAAGAACCCTGTCACCCTGCCTGCCCCAGAAGCGGGCCGTTTCCCGCCCCTCGCTGTCGGCCAGCGCCAGAACAAGACGCGGCTGCACCCGCCGGCCGCCGTTCGCTATGGCGGCCATCATTGCCGCAGCCTGCAGCGGCGTCACCATCACCTCTCCCTGCCCGATCGCGGTATTGGCCTGCGCCCGCGGCGAATACAGTTCTTCCGGCAAGGGTATATTCCCCGCCTCCTCCCCGGCCAGCGGCAGCCCGCAGCTTTCACCCAGGCCGAACCGCCGGGCACAGGCGGTCACTTTCGCGGGGCCCAGCTCCAGGGCCAGCTCGATAAAAACGCTGTTGCAGGAATGGGCAAAGGCCTCGACGAGGGTGATCTCGGACTTCCGGTGCAGGTTGCTGCAGGGAAAGTAAAGGCCCCCCACATCCAGCCCGCCGGAGCAGTGGAAATTCTGAAAAAGTGAGGCCCGCCCTTCTTCAAGGGCGGCGGCTGCTACAACTATTTTAAAGAGGGAACCGGGCTGCCAGGCGCAAAGAGCCCGGTTGAGCAGGGCCCCGTTGCTCTCCTGCAGGTAGGAGGGAAGCGATGCGGCCTTGAAATTCGGCCGGCTGGCCATAGCCAGGATATCGCCGCTGTCGGGTTCCATGATCACCACCGCTCCCCGGCCGATGCGGCGATCCATGATCCGCTCCACCCGGCGCTGCAGTTCATGATCCAGCGTGAGCAGCACATTTTTGGGAGAGCTGTGCTCCGCCCGTTCACGGTAGCCCAACCCGGAAATGAGCCGCCCCTTCCTGTCGACCACCGCCCCGATCATCTTTTGCTGACCCAGGGAGAGAGTCCGGTCGAAGGCCGCTTCAACACCGCTGGCGCCCTTGCCCTCGCTCTCGACCATGTAACCGACAACATGCGAGGCCAGGGCCCCGGGGCCGTACCGGACCTGTCTTTCCGCGGCGATCAGGCCGGGATAGGCTGATATTGCCGCAGCCTGGGCTCCATTGATCTCCCCTTCCAGCCAGAAGGGCAGGGTTTCATGCGGCGGTGCGGCGATCCGGCCAATCCCCTTCAGCGAGGAAAGGCTGCGCATGATCTCATCCTCCCGGCCGCTGTACTGCGTGGGAAAAGCAAGCAGGCCCAGACTGCGCCTGCCGTCAAGGAGGGAGATACCGTGGCGGTCCTGGATATCGCCGCGGCCGTCGTAGAGCTGCACCGTCTGGAAACGCTGCCGCACCGCCTGTTGGGAAAGGGCCTCACCCCGCAGTAGCTGCAGGTAGAGCAACCTGCACCCGAGCAGCGCAAAAGAGCAGGTAAAGATCAGGAGCAGCCGGAAGATCCTCCTGCGGCAGTCGTGCAGAGCCATAAACAACCCCCCGGTTAAATTTTCCACCGGGGGGAACATTTTATGCATCGCGATCGCCCGCTGCTTGAGCCCTAAGGGATCATATTGCTCCATTTCATGCTGATCTTGCCGCCCATGTGATGGGCCTTGAACCTTTCGCCGCCATAGGTCTTTACCGGCGGGGATAATATCAATAGGGCGCAAGGTTCATGGATCAGGGCTAACTGCCTGTTTACATCCCCTTTTCCCGGGCGGATCGTCTATTCAGCAGCAGACCCGTCAAGATCAAAAGAAATGCAAGCATGCCTGAAATGAGCGCCACTCCGCCCGTTCCGGGCAGTTCTCCCGACCCGGATGGATCTGAACCCGGAGGTTCTGGCCGCCTTTCCTCCTCGTCGGCGCAGGCTGTGATCAGGATAGTCCGGGCAGTTGCCGTGGCTCCCTGGAATGCATTTCCTGTTTCCGCTCCGGGCAGGCTGATGCACAAGTTCAGATCCAGCGTCTGGCCGGGACGGATCGGTCCAATCTTGCCGCTGATATTCAGCGGCTCATCCAGATGGCCCAGCCTCCCGCTGTAGATGGTTACATCGCGCCACTTTAGCGTTGCAGCAAGCTGCGAAAACAGATCCCCCGGTTCACCTGGAGAGGGGTTTCCTGCCACCAGTTCGCATTTTAGCTGAAGATAAAGGGGCAGTTTCCCGGGATTGGTAACGGTGAAACTGTGGTTAAAAGAATCACCGGGCTCCATATCACCCAACACGAGCGGGGTATCCGGGTACACGATGATGCGGCAGCGTTCATCGCCGCCTGCCCGGGCTTCCTGGGCAAATATGTGAAATTGCCGGCCCGGCAGCAGCAAAAAAAACATCAGCACCGCTGCCCACAGCACGATCAGGGCCGGGCCGGAGCTGCGTTTGACCGCATTGTATCCGGCGATTCCATTATTGCGCATAATCAAATCATCAACTCCCTCCATCACCTGTTATAGACCGTTCAGCACCCCTGCCCTGATTCAGCATAAGGGGGCGTCCTGGACTCACGGCCAGTGAATCACATGAACGCCATTTTCAGGTTCGCTATTAACCAGGGTATTTCCATCCATGTTCAAGGCAGGGCGATAGCCGTAGCCAGTGCTGTTGCACCTTGTGTGCGTGCCGACGTCATCTTTATCCTTTATAATCACACCGTCGTCCCTGACATACCATACATTTGCCAGGGGGACAGTCCCCTTGGGAGTACGGAGCCAGTAAGAAATGTTTCCGCCACCCAGCAGCGCCTTCCGGCGTACCCTCTTGACAGCTTCAGTGGCGTTAAAATAGGCTGTCACGGTCCCGCATGGATTATAGCCGGGGTTCCCGCCCATCTCCTGAATGGTTAGAAAAAATACTTTGTCTACAGTACCGTAGGGGCCTCCAAGATGATTTACATTGGGCAGGTTGGTTGACAGTACAGCACCCCTGAATTTTTCCGGGAGGCTGTTGAAAAAATCACCATTCAACCATGCACGCGCGTTGCTGTCTACCCAGTAGTTATTCACTCCCGGATCGTACTGGCGCTTGCAGATTACATCCTCGGATAGCAACAGCACTCTAGTGTCTGCTGCATAGTGATCTTTTGCCACCACGATCCACACGACCGGCTTTTCTTCACCACTGCCGGTATAGCCATCCCCTGTTTTGAATTCCCAGTTCCAGGTGATATCTGCAACCCTGTCTCCGATGTTCAGGTCATAAAGGCGTTTCGTCTGGATCGGTATTTCTGCAGTAAATATGTTGTCCGTAAGCGCAACGCTGTCGATAAACCAGGAATGAGTGGAACCACCGGCCAGGAGAACCGTCAGGATCAGCGCCAGAGCCGATAGCGATAATATTTTTTTCATTGTTTTGATCCTCCTCTCTTTCCCCCGCCGAAGCAGAAATGGTTTAATCCCCTGCGGGGCCATCTTCAAAGGGGATTTTGGTATCTCCTTTTCGCGAAAAAGAATTCAGTGTAAGGGGACGTGTATCGGAGCAACGCCCCCTTCTGGTGTCTTTTAGATAATGCCCGGGTGAATCAAAGTCAACATCTCGTGACTCAGGGTGCGACAGGGTTGTAATTGTCAAAATCGTCCCATTCCCAGCCCTCTTCATCACCGGTTT
>JAPXLS010000174.1:0-4223 GCA_033809435.1 Bacillota bacterium | reverse complement strand
TGGCGCTGGTAAAGGAACACCTTGCACTGGCTGAAAAACATTTCCCCACGGAGAAGGAATTGGTACAATATCTGACGAACCGGGGGGTAGAGCTTGAAAAGGCTCAATAGATCATTAGGCGGTTATCATCCCTTCCAGCATCCTTCTGTTAAAGCCTTCCGCTTTCCGAAGTGGGGTGCCAGCACAACCCTGTTAATACACGACCAAAAAATCCTCTCGCAGACGGTGCTGGTAATCCCAGAGGTGGCCGCTATAATCCTGCGCTACATTTTTAGCATCTGGCAGCGCAAAAAAATTAAAAAGTGGTGAGCGCAGCTGGCGCAGCGAGATCTGTGGCGCTTGCAGGATATCTTTGGCATATAACTGAAGCATAATACAAAGTTGTTTTTCATCTACCGGCAGTGGCACCTTGAGTATCATTGTTCCATTCTCTATATGAATAACGCCGAAGTGAACCAGCGTCTTTAAAAATGAACGTACCGATCTGTTGACCACATCACGGTCTCCGAGCCTGCCGGCCATCTTCTGCTGCAGAAAAGAGGCGTTCACCGGTTTACCATAACTATACAGCCGGAAAAGATGCTCGGTGGCCCTGTAGAGGGTGGCGGAAGTGCCCACCAGATAGAAGAGATAAATGGGCAGCATGAATTCAAGACCCCGCTCCTGGCTTAGATCCTTCAGGGGGAGCCTTTCCCGGGCCCGACCCCGGCGATGGGGATCCCTCAAAAAAGAACGAAATAGGACAGTGCGCGCCTTGCGCTTTCCTTCTTTTCCGGTCAGTTCCCGGGCTATTGTTTCAAAAGCTTCGTTCAGTTCGGACAGCTTTTGGCCCGGTTCGGCCAGCACCAGTGTTTCGTAAATCCAGCGAGGTCTCAGGGGACGATCAAAGCCGATCATGATAAAACCTCCACAAAAGGAACGATTACCTCTTCAATATGAATGCCGCCATGGGTCACTGCAGTGTTGCCCTGCAGGTCGAACATCTCCCGCCCCCTGGGGACGACCAGGACCTTATCGCCCCAAATAGCCTCCTGGCGGAAGATCAAGACCTCCTTGCCGCCGGCAAAATCCTCGGCCAGAAGGCGGTTGGGATAAATCAAAGCCCTCCGAGCCCGGCTGTCGGCCAGGTACTTATCCGCCCGGTAACCGCTGCCCCGGCAGTGCACGAGACCATGGTCCGCAGTCAGATAAACCCGAAACCCCAGTTTCAGCAGATTGCCCATCAGTTCCGCAACGCCGGATTCCATCAGCTGGGTCTCCAGGATCATCTGCAGCAACCGTTTGCCGCCCTTATTCAAATTGCAGGAATGTGCAATATCATCGGCCGCATTAAATACCAGGCCCAGATAGTCATATTCGCCATACTCCGGCCTCCACTCCAGGGGCGCATTGAGAAAAACCCCTTTCTGTGCGTTTTTACCATCCCGCCAGTGACCCTCGATATGCCTGGTAAAACCCTCCTCCTCCGGCAGCAACCTGGCCGCCTCCTTATGTCCGCAGAACAGAGCGCGCCTGGAGACAACAGTAACCGTCGGCAGGAGGGCAAAGACAGCGCTCTCCTTGAAGTTACTCAAGCCCTTGCCCGACAGGTGTTCCCGGAGACAAAACCACTCCTGAAAACCCATTCCATCAAAGCAAAGCAGCGCTTTGCGTCTTCCCGAACGGCTGCCCAGAAAGTGCATAACCTGATCCATGGTCACCGGCTGCTCCTGGTAACTGCGATAAAATAGCTCTTCATAGTGGTTGCGCATATATATTTCAAATCTTCCGTTTATCCCGGCATCCGCCCGGTTGTAATCCGGCATCTCGACTTCATCACGATCCTTCAAATAGCTGCAGCGACCCCAGAGTGCGGCCAGTCCGGGCCAATCCCCGGAATCAGCGTCAAGCATGTTCCAGATTTTCCCCAACAACCTCCGGCATTCTTCCTCGGCAGAAGGTGTCCTCTCCAAAACCAGCCCTACCCGCAACCAGGGATTATCAGCCAGAAGCTGCGGAAACGATTCATACTGCGGTTGTGGACAGGGCTGCAACCGGCCCTCCAGGAATAGCCCCGCAACTATTTCCCGCAAGGCGGGTTCGGCAAAATCAATGGCGGCGGGGCCGTGCCTGCCCTCCGCGGAAGCCAGGTACCTTTTCCATTCCCCGGAGAGCCAGCGGTAAAAGGCCTCCCCACCTCTCCATACCTCTTCGGGCAATGCCAAGTTTTTGCCTTTCAGATGCAGGCCCAACGCAGCAGGAAGATACTCCTGCCCACGGTAAACAACAGCCAGCAGCACTGCCGCCCGGGTCAGGTTGTTTACGGCAGCCAGGTTGACACCAAAGAGCCATTGGCAGATCAGGTGCAGCGTTTCGCTGGCCCCGGCTTCCCCCAATGATCCTTTCACCATGTTGTAGGACTCGTAAACATCCTGATAGTGCTGTGACGAAATATCTTTCAGCACAGCGCTGTCCAGCCCGGGGAAGATTTCCTTTAATCGCCAGGTAACAGCACATGCGGAATTTTCCACATCAAAGGGAATATAGAGGCCCTCCGCCGGCTTGAAAATTACGGCCCGCCGCTCATCCCTGCCGTCAAGAAAAGCGCGCAGGGGGAGCTCCCCCCGGTAATCATGCAGCACAAAATGTTCCTCCAGGGCCCGCCGGATGGCGGAATCCTGCCCCAGTCCGTCACCGTCTGCCACGATGGCCAGGTCACTGTAGGTCTGCTCAACTTTACTGATCAGCGGCTCATACCAGGATTGCATCTCAATCAAACTCCACGTAAGCGATCTGCAGGCGCTCCAGGGAGGGCGCCAGCCGGCGGCGCCGCTCCAACTCCTGCTGTTTTTCCAGGCGATCCTGCTCCAACTCCCGCAGCTTGGCCGCCCTGATATTATCTACCGCCACCCGGCGGATTGACTCCTCTTTGTCTGCATAATATTTCCCCATCTTCTTCTCCGCTTCCCGTACCTCCCGCTCTATGGAAGAGGACCGCTCATGGAACAGCACCTCCGCCTGTTCTTCGGCCATGGCGTCGCCCTGCCCGCAGAGTAACTGCAGATCACCGGGCAGCCTTTCGATCGCCAGCTCCCCGGCCTCGTAATCATCCCTTCCGGCAAACCAGCGGGAGATGCGCTCCCGCTTCGTACCGTCAACACCGACAAAGCAGTAAATGATATACTCACGGGTCCGGTCGGTGTAGTTGGCAAGGGTCAGGCGGTAGATCATCAAATACCCCTTCTCTCCGGCAAACCTCTTTTCCTTCAGCCGCAGCTTTGCGGTGATGTCTCCATCCAGCCTGTCTTCAAGCCTTTCCACCAACTGCAGCATGTAAGGGTGGCTCAAGCCGAGCAATTCAAAGTCTTCGTTTTCCAGGGCATGGCGGGGATCGAAGACCACACTGTGAAGGCCTTTTCCAGTAACGGGATCCTCAAAGTAATAGATGCCAGCCCTGCTGCGGTAGGGGATCAGCTGCCGCCCCTCCACCCGAAGATAACGCTCCACCAGGTGCCTGGCCTGCTCCCGGTTCCTCTCCAGATCCCGTCTATTGACGGCAAGGCTGCCCCTGGGCTCGGTAAAGGGGATAAGCAGCTGACCCTGGCTGATGATCTCCCTGGCGCGCCGGTAAATTTCCTGGGCCAGCGACTCCAAATCCGTGGCTTCCCGCTGCCGCTTCAGGACGGCGTTGATATAGATATTTTCAAAGCTGAACTCATCCTGCAGTGTGCTCAGGATATCAGCAAGTTTGTCTTCACCATCCTGAAATTCCTGCTGGACGGTGTGCAATTTACGCTCTATAACCTCGCGCACATACTGCTCCACTGTGCCGGCCAGCTGGAAGTTCACGATCTTTACATCGTGGGCCTGGCCGATCCGGTCAATCCGCCCGATGCGCTGCTCCAGACGCATCGGATTCCAGGGCAGGTCATAGTTGATCATCACCCGGCAGAACTGCAGGTTGATCCCTTCGCCTCCGGCATCAGTGGAGATGAGATACTGCGCCCCTTCCTGAAAAAGCCTCTTCTGCTGCAGTTTCTCCCGCGCCGGCATGCGGCCATTGATCATTGCCGTACTGTAACCCAGATTCTGCAGGCATTCGTTCAAATAGAACTGGGTCTCCACGAATTCGGTAAAAATAATGAACTTAAGGTGGGGTTCATTTTCCCGCACCTTGAATTCATCGATCACCTCCAGCAGCCTCACAAACTTGGCATCGTTGCGGCCCATGGCTGCCCGTCTGG
>JAPXLS010000173.1:0-4233 GCA_033809435.1 Bacillota bacterium | reverse complement strand
TCCGGTTCCGAACGAGGCGCTGCAAAAAATGTTGAATGCCGCCCGGATCGCTCCTTCATGGAGCAACAAGCAGTGCTGGCATTTTATCGTTGTGCGCGAGCAATCCCGCAAGGAGAAGCTGGCAGAATCACTTCCAGCAGAGAACCCCTGCAAAAAGGCAGTTGCAGCGGCTCCGGTAGTCATTGTCCTTTGCGCCGATCCGCGGGCTTCGGGACACCAGGATGGCAAGGATTATTACCTTCTTGATGCGGGGCTGGCCATGCAGCAGTTTATGCTGGCAGCTTACGCCGAGGGCTTTGGCACCTGTTGGGTGGCATGGTTCGATGAAAGTAAAGCCCGTACGGCTTGCTCTATTCCCGAGCCCCATCGTGCTGTAGCCCTGACACCTTTGGGTTTTCCGGCCCGCCGACCCTCTCCGCGGCCGCGCAAAGAACTGGAGGAGATCGTTTTTGGCGAAGAATGGGGCGGCAAATTATCCGAATAGTTTGACCTGCACGCTGCCAGTTGAATACAGCTTGTTTCAGGGGTGACCCTGGTTCGCCTGCTTCGTTATTTTGCATGAAAGGGTCCAATTGCCAGGGGCCGGGCATTGCCCGGCCCGTACAAGTGGCGCATGGTGCATTTCAAATTTTGGGGGTTCCATCTATTGCCCCGGTGTATTTCTTCCAATCTCCAGCATTTTACCTCCAACCTCTGTTCAGCCAGGCATGTGCCGCTTTCCACATTTCTCCCAGAAAAAGGGGCGTCACTGAAAGGGCGGCCACATAGAACCATCCCTCGGTGTCCAGCGGAACCACATGGAAAATAGTGGCGGCGGGGGGTATCAGAAGAATGGCCAGTTGAAGCAGAGCCGAGAGAAATACCGCTCCCAGCAGCTGCCGGTTGGCAAAAAATACCTTTCCCACAACAGAGTGTTGCAGTGAACGAAAATTGAAAACGTGCACCAGCTGGCACAGAGCAAGAGTGGCAAAGGCCATGGTTTGTCCTTTTTCCACAGAATCTGCCCCTCCGATCCGAAATGCCGTCAGTGTGATTACACTGATGAGCAGACCGAAAACAACCAGTGTACGGATGGATTGAGGATCAAAAAGACCTTTTTTGGGGTTGCGCGGCGGGCGGTGCATGGTATCGCTTTCCCGCGGATCAACCCCCAGGGCCAGGGCCGGCAGCGTATCGGTAATCAAATTGACCCAAAGGATCTGTATGGGCAGCAGCGGCAGCGGCCAACCCAGCAGGATAGCGGTAAAAATCGTGAATATCTCACCCGCATTGCAGGAGAGGAGAAAATAGATTGCTTTTTTGATGTTGTCATAGATTACCCGGCCCTCTTCTACGGCATGCATGATGGTGGCAAAATTATCGTCGGCCAGAATCATCTCCGCTGCCTCCCTGGCTACGGCGGTGCCGCTGCGGCCCATGGCTGTTCCGATATCGGCCTGTTTTAAAGCCGGTGCATCGTTAACACCGTCGCCGGTCATGGCGGTGATTTCCCCTTTTGCCCTCAGGGCTCTGACAATGCGCACTTTGTGCTCAGGTGCCACCCGAGCAAAAACCTGTAGTTCACCGATCCTATCAGCAAGATCTTCATCGCTGATCCGCTCCATTTCCAGGCCGTCGATAATTTCATCTTTACCGGAGGCTATCCCCAGTTCCATGGCAATGGCCAATGCTGTTCCTGCATGGTCGCCGGTGATCATTTTAACGTTGATGCCTGCTTCATGGCAGCTTTTGATCGCTTCTTTAGCTTCTGGGCGGGGTGGATCGATCATCCCCATGAACCCGGCGAATATCAGCTCCTGTTCGGCTTCTTCCGCCTGCAGATCAGCATAACCGGGCAGCGGCCGAAAGGCGAAGCCCAGCACGCGCAAGGCCTCCCCGGCCATCCTACGGTTGATGGCAAGCAGTTCGGTTTTTTTAGAGCCATCCATTTTCGCGAGCCCTGCAGGAGTCAACCGATAGCTGCAGCGTTCCAGGATCAGGTCCGGAGCCCCTTTTGTCAGCAGCCATATTCTATTGTTCTTGAACTCTCCCCAGGGCAGATCGAGTTCACCGGAGTGCACAGTGCTCATCAACATGCGCATTGAATCGAAGGGGAATTCAAGGAGGCGCGGCATCGCCGCCAGCACTTCCCCGCGATCCAGGCCGCCCTTCATTGCGGCCACAATGAGAGCACCCTCGGTGGGATCGCCTACTACCCTGATCCGCCCTTCCTCCTCAACGAGGGAAGCGTCATTGTTCAGCAGGGCGATGGTGAGAAGCAGGCGCAGTCGAAAATCCTGCCGGGGATCAACGGTCCGGCCATCAAGTGTAAATTCTCCCTCACTTGCATAGCCCTCACCGGAGATCTTGATGGTTTTGCCGCCGTAATCTATTTTGCGGACAGTCATTTCATTTTGGGTCAGTGTGCCTGTCTTGTCCGAACAGATGACTGTGGCTGCGCCAAGCGTCTCGACTGCCGGCAGTTTTCGGATAATGGCTTGCCTGCCGGCCATGCGCTGCACGCCCAGGGCCAGGACTATGGTAATTATTGCCGGCAATCCCTCAGGGATGGCCGCTACAGCCAGACTTACAGATGTCAGAAACATGGGCAGGATATCATGCTTGCGCAGCACCCCAAGTAAGAAAATAAGGATACAAAGGATAATGGTCAGCAACCCCAGACGCCGCCCGAAACGATCCATATTCTTTTGCAGCGGGGTCTTCTGCATGGGTGCGGCCTGAATCATTCCGGCGATGTGACCGATTTCAGTGTTCATTCCTGTGGCGGTAACCAGGGCCCGTCCCCGTCCCCCCGTTGCAATAGTTCCCATATGGACCATGTTTTTCTGATCTGCCAGCGGCAATGTGCCCGCGGGGATAAAATCAGCTTCTTTTTCCACGGAGACTGATTCGCCGGTCAAGGCCGATTCATCCACACCCAGTCCGGCTGTTTCTACAAGCCGGGCATCGGCCGGAATGTAGACCCCCGCTTCCAGCAAAATCAAGTCCCCGGGTACCAGTTCCCTGGCAGGAATCTCGAAAATGGTCCCGTCCCTGACTGTTTTTGCGCTGGGCGCACTCAAGGTTCTAAGCGCTGCCAGTGACTTCTCGGCCTTGTATTCCTGGATCACCCCAAGCAGGGCATTCAGCAGTACAACAGCCATGATCACAATAGCGTCTGTTGTTTCTCTGATAGCCATAGAGACTGCTGCTGCGGCCAACAGAAGCAGAACCAGGAATTCCTTGAACTGGCTGAGAAACATTCCCCAGACCGTTGCACTCTTTTTTTCCTTTAACTCGTTGAAACCGTACTGGTTCTGCCTCTGCTCTACTTGTGCCGAGGTCAGACCCCGGTTGCAATCTGATTCCAGCGCTGTTGCAACAGCTTCCGCGTTGAGATCAGGCCACTTCCTTTCCATGGCTGCCCCCCCTATTAAATTAACCTTCCAGAGCAACAAAAAACCTTTAACATGAAAAATGTTAAAGGTCTGGCTGCTTGCGACGGGCAAGAGATGGACCAGGTATCTCTACCGGGATTGTTGATCCATCTGACAGGATGAACCTGCCAGTTACTCCCCTTCGTCCTGATTATAACTGTCGGTCAAGCCCCGGTCAAGCTGCATCACAACCATCATTGCTTTGATCTTGAACGTCCCCTCCGACTTTTCTTTTCGTTAATGCTGGCAAAGCGAAGGATCACGAATGAACTGCCCGGGAACCACCTACATGCTGAACCCCAACCAGACGCCGTAGATAATCCCCATCTGGCCGAGAACGTACGTTAGCCAGATCCAGAGATGAGGTCTTTTCAGCGCCACTCTGCCGATATCGGTGATCCCGATAATTGTATCGGAGAGGTAAAAGAGGAGGGCTCCAGGCAAAATTGTCCACCACCAGCCGCCCAATTCCAGGCCCACTGCAAAGGTGAAAGAGGTCATGGCACCGATTAGGAAGGCATAGATAAGGGAACCTGCGTTCAAGGCATGCATCTTTTCAGGGTTGTAAATAAATAGCCGCCAAAAGATTGTGGTAACCAGCCAGACTGCGGCCAGGACAATCCAGAAGTAGGCTGAAAACAGGGCGCCGGTCTCTTTAACCAGGATAAAGAAAGCGAAGATATAGAGACAGTGTGCCGCTCCGAAGGCGCTCATTCCTCCTATCAGCGGCACCGGCAATGATATTACTCCGGCGTTAAACATATCACCAAAAAAAGAAAGAATCATACCCAGAAGAATAAAATAGGCGGCGGTGCTT
>JAPXLS010000172.1:0-4267 GCA_033809435.1 Bacillota bacterium | reverse complement strand
ATCCTCACCTGTCCCCTCCTTTCATGTTCATTATTCCGCTATATACCAATATTTTTACTTCATTTAACATTGTATCATAGCAATGTGGGTTTTATGCAAAAAAAAACGGGGCGGATGTGCCGGCCGGCCTCGCTATTTCTTTCTGGCTTTGCGGACCTCCGAAAAATATTTTCTTCGATTCCTGCGGACTTGCCCCCTCAGCCTGATATTGCGGTAGATATCGGGGCCGAAGAAAACAAAGAAGTTGAGCACCGCCGCAACTGCGGCAATTTTGTAGGGCAGCGCATGGAAGATCAGTGTAAATCCCATCAGGGCCCAGTTCAGCCAGGCCATATATTTAACCTTTACCGGAAGGATCAGGAAAAGCATCACCTCAAAATTGGGGTAGAGATGGGCAAAGGCCAGAAACAGGGAAAGGTTGAGATAGGTCCCCGTGTATCCGGCGCCGGTAATGAATGCGGCCAGGGTGGTGCCGGCCATCCCCAGGATATAATAGAGGTTGAACCTGAAGGCTCCCCAGGCCTGCTCCAGCCCCGTACCGACAAGGTAGTAAAAGTAGAACAGAAAGATGATCCAGATGGGCGACAGGGTGGGAGGAATGAAAATATAGGTCAGCAGCCGCCAGATCTCTCCCTGCAGAACACGCTGCGGGTACAGGGCCAGCAGCTCCATGACCGGCCTTCCCGGCGCAGCCAGCGAGAATACGAAAACCAGCGCATTGAGCGCGATGATGTAAAATATGAGGTTGGAAAGGGCATACTTTCCGAATTTCCGTTCGAGTTTATTCATCCATTTCAAAGCAGCTCACCCCTGTGCAACGATATCACATCTCCCTTCCCTTGCACTACAGCTGCAACAGCTCCACAAAGGCCGCCTCGTCAATGACCGCCACGCCAAGCTTGCGGGCCCTGGCAAGTTTTCCGCCCGGTGCATCGCCGGCCACGAGGTAATCGGTTTTCCGGCTCACCGCCGAAGAGACCTTGCCTCCCCGCCCGGCAACCGCCGCGCCGGCCTCCTCCCTGGTAAAGTGCTCCAGTGCTCCGCTGAATACAAATGTTTTCCCCTCCAGCAGCCTCTCCCCTTCGCCGGCGCGGCCCGTGTCCGGCTCGCTGAAGTTTACCCCGGCCCTTTCCAGCCTCTCAAGCAGCAGCGCCGTCCCCGGGGCCTGGAAAAAACCGGCGACCGCTCCGGCGATGCGCGGCCCTATTTCCGGAACCGCGGTCAGCTCCTCCCTATCCGCCCTGCGAAGCCTTTCCAGCGTCAAAAAGCGCTCCGCCAGCAGACGTGAGGCCTTTTCGCCGACAAAGCGAATCCCGAAGCCGAAAAGGAGGCGGTGCAGGGCATTGCCCTTGCTCTTCTCTATGGCCGCCACCAGGTTGGCCGCCGATTTTTCCGCCATCCTCTCCAGCGGCTCCAGCTGCCCCGCATTCAGATAATAGAGATCGGCCAGGTTCCGGACCAGTCCCTCCTTCCAAAGCAATTCGGCCACCGCCGGCCCCAAACCCTCGATATCCATGGCCCGGCGCGACGCAAAATGAACGATCCTTTCCACCAGCTGCGCCGGGCAGGAGGGATTCAGGCAGCGCAGCGCCGCCTCACCGGGCAGGCGTTTTACCGGCGTGCCGCAGGAAGGGCATCTTTCCGGCATCGTGAAAACCTTCTCCTGCCCGGTGCGCTTTTCCTTGAGCACCCGCACCACCTCGGGAATGATCTCGCCGGCCTTGCGGATGATCACCCTGTCGCCGATCATGACCTCTTTTTCGGCCAAAACATCTTCGTTATGCAAGCTGGCCCGCTGCACCGTCGACCCGCTGAGCAGCACCGGCTCCAGCACGGCCACCGGAGTGATGGCCCCGGTCCTCCCCACGTTTACCAGGATATCAACAACGCGGGTGCTTTTCTCCTGGGGCGGGTATTTGAAAGCTGTCGCCCACCTGGGGCTGCGCGCCGTGTTCCCCAGGCGCTGCTGCAACGCAAGATCGTTTACCTTGATTACGACACCGTCTATCTCGTACGGCAGCTCGCTGCGCAGCCCCTCCCAGCGCCGGCAGAATTCCAACGCTTCCCCTATGCTGCTGCAGAGCGCGCGGTGGCGGTTGACCGGCAGCCGCAGCCTTTCCAGTGCAGCCAAAGTCTGACCGTGTGTCTCCAGCGGCAGGTTGTGCTCTCCCAGACCGTAAAGAAATATCCGCAGCGGACGGCCGGCGGTAATGCGCGGATCAAGCTGACGCAGCGAACCCGCCGCAGCATTGCGGGGGTTGGCAAAGGGCGGTTCACCGTTCCCCAGGCGCTTCTCGTTCATTACCTCAAAATCGGTGCGGTTCATGTACACCTCGCCGCGCGCCTCCAGGGTGACAGGTTCGGCCAGCCTCAGCGGTATCTGCTTCACCGTGCGCAGGTTGTGCGTGATCTCTTCACCGGTAAAGCCGTCTCCCCGGGTGGAGCCGCGCACAAAGCGGCCCTCCTCGTACTGCAGCGATACGGCCAGGCCGTCTATCTTCAGCTCGCAAAAGTAATCGACACTGGGGCGCCCCGCCAGTTTGCGCACCCTGCTGTCAAAATCATGCAGCTCTTCCGCCAGAAAAGCATTGTCCAGCCCCAGCATGGGCAGCTTGTGAGCCAGTGCAGCAAAACCGGGCAGCGGAGCGCCGCCCACCCGCAGGGTGGGCGAATCATCCCTTCTGAGCCCCGGGTTCTCCCTCTCCAGATCGACAAGCTCGCGCATGAGCGCATCGAATTCATGATCACTTACTACCGGCTCATCCAGGACATGGTACCTGTAATTATGCTCCTCGATCTCACGGCGCAGCTCTGCGGCCCTGGCGGCCGCCCTTTCTTCCTCCCTGTTAACCACCTGTCACTCTACCTGCCTTTACCCTGATCGTTAATCCTGAATCCGGCCCTAGGAGCTATTATTCCCCCCTGAAATGAAAAAACGCTTCTGAATTTACCGTATATTACCACCATGCGGACCTGAATTCATTCGCCGCCCCGGGCCCCGATTCCTTCTTCCGGAAGTGATCCCACCGCCTCCTTGAAGGGCGGTTTTCTGAATCCTGCACAGGGGCGGCATTTGCGGCGCAAATGCCTGTCCCCATTTTACACATCACCGGCAGGGATTGCAGGCGAGACAATCCCCTGCCCGGCCTTTAACCGTCGCCCTTCTCCATGATCATATGCAGCGACCTCCGCAGCATTTCAGTGATGGCATCAAATTCACCTGCGTCCAGCTCATCGATATTTACACCGATTGCTTCAAGAATCATCTGCTGCAGCATCTCCGTCTCCAGCAAAGGGTAGATCCTGGAGAGCTCCTCGGAATCCAAACGCGCCAGCATGGATCTGATCAATTCGGCAAGGCTGTCAAGATCCAGAGCTCTTTCTTCCATACCCTTCGCCCCCTGTAATGCTATATCCTATGGACACAGGGGAATAAAGGTGCATAAAGAAAGGACGGCTCCCGGGCCGCCCCAAATCCGCCGCACTATCAATTGAGACCGGTTTGGAAATGCATCCAACCGACCTTTTAGCGCTGTCCGTCCGCCGTCGCGGCAATACTCCAGTCACCATATTGCCGCGATCCCCGGGGGCGGATAAAGAGCCGTCTTTCAGGACATGGACATCTTTTCACGGATATAGCCGACTATGCTGTCCAGGGGCGTGCCGGGAGTAAAAACGGCATCCGCGACCCCCTGCTCCTTGAGTGCGGCTTCATCCTCGGCCGGGATAATTCCGCCCACCAGCAGCAGCGCCTCTCCCATCCCCCTCTCCTGCAGCAGCTCCTTTATTCTCGGCGCCAGGGTCAGATGCGCCCCCGAAAGGATGCTCAGGCCGACAACATCCACATCCTCCTGCAGCGCCGCCTCTGCAACCTGCTCCGGAGTCTGATGCAGCCCCGTATAGATTACCTCCATCCCCGCATCACGCAGCGCCCGCGCCACCACCTTGGCGCCGCGATCGTGCCCGTCAAGCCCGGGCTTGGCCACCAGCACCCTGATCTTGCGTTCACCTGCCAAAAAAACACCCCCTCGTACGGAGAACCGCGGTTCCCCGGTTCCGACCTGTTTTCTTTTGACCACCTGAGAACCCGTCAATATCAAGTGAAAAACCGGCTCCGGTGCCTGGCACCGGTGGGAATAACTTTTCTAGAAAAGGGCCACTTCCCGGTATTCGCCGAATACTTCCTTGAGGGCGGCGATGATCTCCCCCCCGGTGACATAGAGGCGGGCCGCCTCCAGGATGAAGGGTACGAGATTCTCGCTGCCGG
>JAPXLS010000171.1:0-4344 GCA_033809435.1 Bacillota bacterium | reverse complement strand
GTTGATCCCTGGTTTGTCATATCGCGCTTCCCCGATGAATCCCGCCTCATCTCCCTGGCCCGCCGGATCAATGACGAGCGTCCGGCGGCGGTGGCGAAGGTGGTTTTGCAACTGCTGCAAGGGATTACAGATCCCGTGGTGACGCTGATGGGTGTGGCTTACAAGGGCAACATCGACGATACCAGGGAGAGCCCGGCGCTGCGGGTGCTGGAGGAGCTGCGGGGCAGAGGGGTTGACTGCCGGGTGTATGATCCTCATGTAAACAGTTTAACGGAAGAGACAAACAACCTGTACGCATCCTTCAGCGGTTCGGATTGTGCTCTTCTGCTGGCGGATCACGACGAATTCCGCTACCTTTACCCCAAGGAGCTGGGCAAGATCATGAGGCGAAGGATCATTGTGGATACCAGGGCCTGGCTGGAGCGGGATCTGTGGGAGGAGCATGGTTTTGCCTATCACCTGCTGGCCCTGGCCAGGGAGGCAGACTGCAATTGAAGGGTTTTTCCGTGAGGCGCATTTTAAAAATGCCAGTTCCTCTTGTTGCTTCCAAAGCGCTGCGAAAAGGGCTCGCTCCCCTGCAGCGCCGGAGAGACTGCCGGGAGGCGGAGCGCATATTATCCCTTTTCCGGGAGGGCCGGGCGCCGCGCATTGCCGGTGTGCCCGATGACTTTTCGCGCACGGAGCTGCCCTGCTCCTTTGATCCAGCAGCGGTCAGGGCTCTGCCCGGAGAGCGGCGGCGGATGATTGGCTATTTTGCCGGCGAGGCCTGTGCGCACCGCTTTGACCTGCTCGGTTCGGGCCCAGTCCAGGTGAGCTATCATACCGCAGCTTCGGGATTTGCCGGCTGCTGTGTGGTGATGCCTCCGGGGGCGGGGGAAGAGCGGAAAGTCCTGGAAATGATGGAGCGCACCCTGGGTCTGGCGGGGGGCAGAGCCGGCCTGGAGGCGGACAAGGGACTTCTTCTCGAAAGCTTGCAGGGCTACCGCCCCATTGACTGGCATCTGGATTTTCGTTCCGGCTACCGCTGGGAACCGGCGAGCTGGTACCGCGATATACCCATCGGGCGGACAGAGGGGGCGGATATAAAGGTTCCCTGGGAGCTCTCCCGTTTTCAACATCTGGCCGCTATGGGCCTGGCTTACCACCTGGCAGAGGGGCCGCAGGCCCGTCTGCCGGCCGCCGAGTTCGTGCTGCAGTTGACGGATTGGATTGTCTCCAATCCGCCGCGCTGCGGCGCCAACTGGAGCTGCTCCATGGAGGTGGCTATCAGGGCGGTCAACTGGCTCTGGGGGCTCAAGCTCTTTGCCGGCTCTCCTTTTCTCACTCCCGAATTCCAGAGACTGATCAACTGGAGCCTGTATCAGCATGCTCTCTTTCTGCGGCAAAATCCCGAAAACAGGGATCTCTTTGTGGGCAATCATTACCTGGCCGGGCTGGCCGGGCAGATCCACCTGGAGGCCGCCTGTCCCTGGCTGCCCCAAAACGAGCGCCGGCTGCGCCTTGCCGCAGGCGAGTTTATGGTGCAGGCAGAGAGGCAGTTCAACACCGACGGGAGCAATTTTGAAGGCTCCACGGGCTACCACCGTTTGACAACGGAGATATTGTACGCGACGGCGCTGTTGCTGCTCCACCTGGGCCGCGAGCGGAGGGGGCGACTGGGACGGGGAAAGGGGGGGGTAGATTTTGCCCGTACTCTGATTTTTTCCCACGATTTCTGGTCCAGGGCGATCGGGGCGGCGGAATACATGGCCGCCCTGCTCAAACCCGACGGCAGTTCCCCGCAGCTGGGCGACTTTGACAACGGGCGTTTCCATAAACTGATCCTGACAGCGGTGCGTGATGAAAAGAGCGGGGGCTACCGGGAGGAGCACCGCGATTTTCGGCCCTCGCTGGCTCTGGCCGGAGTGCTCTTCGACAGGGGCGATCTCAAGGTGGCGGCGGAGATGTACGGCGCAGAGGCGAGACTCGGGATAGCGGCGCTGGAGACTGAAATTTTAAAAGAGCTGTCCCGCGTTGGCACGGAGCCGATGGAGGCCCGGAAGGCGGAAAGGGTAAAGTTGCAGCCTGGCGCTCCAGATCCCTTTTTGCCCGCGACAGGACCGGCGGTGCAAACGATCTTTTACGTGGATGAGGGCTGTGGGGCGGCCGGGCAAACGGGGAGCGGCCTGCCCGGGGGGCTGCAGCAGGTATCACCGGCTTACTTTCCCGATGCAGGGACGGCAGTTTTTGACGCTCCGCCCTTTCACCTGGTAATTTCATGCAGCTCGAGCGAAGCTGCGGGCCGGGGCGTGCATTCGCACAATGATATTCTCTCCTTTGAATTGAATGTCCAGGGCGCAGATCTGGTGGTCGATCCCGGCAGCTATGTCTATACCGCTTCCATTGAGGAGCGCAACTATTTCCGGGCCACGGCGGCCCATAACACCCTGCTCCTGCCGGGCAGGGAGCAGAGGCGCTGGGCTCCGGGCCTGGAGGGCCTCTTCAGCCTGGCCGACAGTGCGGATGCGGAGGTCCTGGGGGCGGGGCCGGGCCGCTTCTGCGGCGCGCACCGGGGCTATGGATTTCTTCACCGGCGCGGCTTCTGCCTCCTTGATGGGGCCGTGGTTATCGAAGATTGGATTGAAGGGAGGAAGCATTTCGTGCTTTCCTTCAACCTGGCTCAGGGGACCGCCGTACAGGAACTTGAGTGCGGCCGCTATGTTCTGGTTAGAGGAAAAACCCGTGTATATCTGGAAGTTAAAAGCGAGGCGGCCCTGTTCCGGGGGCGTGTTGAGAGGGGTTTCTATTCGCCCTCGTACGGTGTAAAGCTTCCCGCGTCAAGGCTGCTGATTGAGTGTATATTTCGGGGAGTTGATTGATTGAGGGTTCTTTTTGTGGAAGCGCATGATCTCGATTATGCCGATCCCCTGGGTTCGCACCAGTATATCCGGCGGTTTCAGGAGGCCGGCGAGAGCTGTTTCTGGCTGGGACCGGCCGTCAGCCCGCTGCATCTCTTCAAGCCCGATGGCGCCAACCGGAAGCGTCTCAGGCTCTGTTTGGAAGGGGTGCGGGAATTTGAGGGGATCTCCCGGCTGGTGCCGCTGACGCTGATGCCCTATTACCGGCTGCCGTTTTTCGGCACGGCTTTTGCCGGAAGGAACCATTTTCGATTCTGCATCCCCCCTTTGCGGCGGAGGCTGCGGAAGGCCGGTTTTGATGAAGCGGAACTGATCTGGTGCGCCGATCCGGCGGCGTTGGGGCTGCTCGATCTGCTGCCGCACCGCAGGAGCTGTTTCAGGCTGGCCGACAGGCTGGATCAATTCAGCAGGAAACCGCGCAGCATACTTGCGCTGCAGGAGGAGCTGATCCGGCGCGTGGATACCGTGCTGGCCACCTCGCGGGAGCTGTACGATTATGCGCTCAAGATCAAGGGGGAGGGCGTGCACTACCTGCCCAACGGGGTCAGCGAGGGTTTCTTTGGGCAAAACGGCCCGCGGCCCGACGATTTTCCCCCTGCCGAAAATGTGGCTGTTTTTGTGGGCACCCTCGATGCCTGGTTCGATTGCGAGCTCATTGAATACGCCCTGGAGAGAATGCCGGAATGCCATTTTTTGATCATCGGCACCGTCAAGGACAGGAGCGTGCGTGAAAGGATAGATTCCTGGGATCGTTACGATAATTTTACCTGCCTGGGGGGGCGGCCCCACGGGGAGATACCGCTGTACCTTCGGCACTGCGCTGCCGGGATCATTCCCTTCAGGCTCACGCCTCTGACCCATGCCATAAACCCCATCAAGTACTATGAATATCTCGCTTGCGGTCTGCCCGTCGTCGCTTCGGAGATGCACGAACTGCTGGCGCTCAAGGGCCCGCTTCATACATACGACAGCCCTGCCGGCTTTTGCCGGATCCTGGGGGAGGCGATGGCGCGGAAGGGGGCGGATTCACCCCGGCTCATTGACTTTGCGCGCAGCCACACCTGGGAGCGCCGTTTCCAGTCGGCAAGAGAGATATTAAAAGAGCGGGAGGTTTGAAGGGATGAAGAACAAAGCGATGCTGCTTATGGGCCTTGCTTTTATTCCTCTATTCTGTCTCAGGGGGGGGGTCTGGCACCATGTTTTCAATTTCAGTTACTTCTTTGCTGCTGCGGCCTTCTTTACAGCTTTTCTGTTCATCATGCGCTATCTCTTTGTTGACATGGAGGCTAAAAAGTTCAAGATCGGGCTCTTTCCCAACGGCGATCAGCCGCTGTTAAAGGGTGGTGAGCTATCCATCCTGCTCTGGATGGTCTTTGTCACGGTGCTGATGGGGCTGTCTTACTTTTATTCTCCCGCTCCCCCCCCGAAGTGGGGGACGAAGGTTCTT
>JAPXLS010000170.1:0-4376 GCA_033809435.1 Bacillota bacterium | reverse complement strand
ATTGTCCTTTATGTTGAGGACGGTGCCACCCTGGCTGAACGAAATGAGCTGCGTGAGAAGCTCATTGCACACAGTTCCCTTTCGGAAGTCCACTTTGTATCCAAAGATGAGGCCCTGCAGCGCCTGAAGAAACAGATGGGCGATATTGTGGAGGGATATGAAGCCGCTGAAGAAAATCCCCTGCCCGATTCTTTTGAGCTGCGGACCCATCATCCCGAGTCCGTTGGCAAGGTTGCTGAAGAACTGTCCCGCTATCCTGCGGTGGCCAAGGTGACCTATGGCGAGGAGACGGTGGAGAGGCTTTTCGCGGCTACCCACGCACTTCAGCTGGTCGGAGTTGTTCTGATGACAGGCCTTGCGGTTACGGCCATATTTCTGATTGCCCATACCATCAGGCTGACTGTTTTTATCCGCCGCCGGGAGATCATGATCATGAAGTATGTGGGAGCGACAAACTGGTTCATACGCTGGCCCTTTATTCTGGAAGGACTGATCATCGGCTTTGTTGGTGCACTCCTGCCCATGGTCGGACTTTACTATATCTACCAGGCCTCCCTGGAGTGGGTTGCGTCCAACAATCTGATGTTTCTGGCCCTGCTTCCCGTTCTTCCGCTTATGGGCGAGTTGAGTAAATATCTTATTCCCCTGGGAACCGGGTTGGGGATTCTGGGAAGCGCTTTTTCGACGGACCGCTTTTTGAAGGTCTAGCTGTATTTGATTCTGATGTCCTGGGAGGGATGATGCATGCGGCGTCACAAGCTTTTCATGATACTGGCGTCAATCCTGGTTTTGCTGACATTTGTAACAACGGTGCTGCCGGTCTATGCCACCGAGCTCGAAGAAAAACAGCAGACCAAGAAAAATATCGACAAAGAGATAGAGGAGAAAAAGAACGACCTCAAACAGCAGCGCAGGGATGAGACGGCATTGAAAAATGAGCTGGACAGGCTCGACCGCCGGCTGCAGGAGCTGCGGTCCGAACTGGATGAGATCAATGGCGAGATTTCTGATACCGAAGAGAATATTGCCCGGACCGAGATCGAACTTGCTGCTGCCGAAGAGGAGTTTGCCGCCAAGGAAGAGCTTTTTAAACGGCGCCTGCGCTCTATTTACGAGCAGGGTTATGTTTCATATATCGACGTTCTTTTCGGGGCCTCTTCTTTTGGTGATTTCTTAACCCGTTTCAACAATTTGCGCATCATTGCCTCCAATGATCAGCGCCTGGTGGAGGAGATCCGTGCCGAACGCGACCGCATCGAGGCCATGAAAGAGGAGCTGGAGCGGCAGAAGAGCGAGCTTGAAGGGATGCGCCGCCAGATCCTGGCCAACAGGGAAGAGGTCGAAAGAGTTACCATCACGCGGGAGGCGGTTCTTAAAGACCTGCAGCAGGAGATTGCCCGCAAGGAGAAAGCGATTCAAGACCTGGAGGCAGAATCCCAGAGGTTGGGAAGCTATATCGAAAGTTTGATTAGAAAGGATGGCGGCGGCGGTATCAGCGGCAAGCTATGCTGGCCCGTTGAATCGCCCGCTTACATCACTTCTGGATTTGGCTGGCGTAACGATCCTATAACGGGTGTGAGAAAATGGCACGGTGCGATTGATATCGGGACTTATGGCATGCCGAATTATATTCTTGCGGCGGAGGGCGGCCGGGTGAGCCTGGCAGGATGGAACGGCGGCTATGGTAACTGTATAATCATTGATCATGGCGGGGGCACCGCTACACTTTATGCCCATCTAAGTTCATATCTGGTGGGATCGGGTCAGACAGTCAGCCGGGGCCAGCGTATTGGCAGAGCCGGCACCACCGGTTACAGCACAGGTGTCCATCTCCATTTCGAAGTGTACGAGTATAACAAGCCGCCCTATCGTTATTATGATAGTGGAAAAGCGGATTATCGTTACAACCCCATGTCTTACTTTTAGGTGAGCCAAGCATTCCCGGATCAAAGTGTATCAAGTAGCGTTGACTTTGATCCATCCAGGCAGACACCGGTGTCCGGCACCGGTGTCTGCTGACTGGCAAGTACATGCGGGGGACCGGCATTGACCCACGTGACATAATAGGCTTTCATCCGACAAAGGGAAAACCCCAAAAATACCGGGAATGAGATACTTTTTTGGAAATTTATCAATGTATTGGCGGGCAGTCATGCCGCTTTTTTGTTGCGGTTCATCATCTTTTGGGTACTTTCGAAACACCCGGGGAAGCGGCGGTGCTGTTGATGGCTGCGGGATTTTAGTACTGGGGAAGTTGGCGTCCGGCTGGTCTTTTCACCGGTCGGGGGTTATAATTTAAACTGAACCGAATGTGCTTCAGGGCATTGGGAGGCGGTAGATAGATTTGGCCGAATATAAAGTATGGTGGAAAGAGAAAAGTGTCCGGTTGGCCGCCGTTCTTCTGGTTCTGTTTCTGGTTGGGACGAATCTGCTCTCCTATCATCTTGGTCTTACCAAGGCGCCCCCCCGGGATCCCCCTGTTGGGGATTGCGATCTTGCCGAGCCGGAATCCCTGGGCCAGGAGTGGAATATATTTGTAGAGGTGCTGGAGCGGCTTCAGGAAAGCTATCTCTACCCGGTGGATCTACCTGTATTGATCCGGGGCGCAGCGATCGGTGCCGTCAAGGCGGTTGACGATCCCCGCACCGCTTTTTATGATGCACGGGAGTTGGAAGATTTACTGATTCAAACTCAGGGCTCCTTCAGCGGTATCGGGGTGCGCATAATCGAAGTCGACGACGAGGTTGTTGTTTTTGAAACCATTCCGGGAAGTCCTGCTGAAGCGGTGGGGATCCTGCCCGGTGATCGTATCTGCAGGGCCGGCAATCTTGAACTATCCGGATTGGGTCTGGAGCGCGCCGCAGAGATCCTGCGCGGTGATAAGGGGAGCAGCATTGCTCTATCCATCAGACGTCCGGGACGGGATGATGAGCTCAACGTCACCCTGCTGCGCGACGAGGTCAAGGTCGAAACCGTTTCCGCGCACTGGGAGAGGCCCGGGTTGGGCTATTTGCGCATAAGTAATTTTGACAGCAATACTGGCGATTCTTTTTCCGAGAAGCTGCACTTTTTGGAAAGCGGCGGTTTGGAGAAAGGGCTCCTGCTTGATCTGCGCAACAACCCCGGCGGTCAGGTTGATGAGGCAGTCAAGGTAGCCGGGTTAATCGTTCCTGAAGGTGAGATCACCAGGCTTGTAGGGCGGAATGATGAGGTCCGCAACATCTATCACTCTGCAGCTCCAAAGAAGGATTACCCTATCGTGGTCCTGGTGAATGAAGATACTGCAAGTGCAGCGGAGATCCTGGCCGGGGCGCTTCAGGATCGGGAAGCCGCCTTGCTGGTTGGGGTTAAAACATATGGCAAAGCTACGGTGCAGCGCTTGGAAACCCTTTCCGGGGGCAGCGCCCTCCTGCTGACCGTGGCGCATTATCTCACACCTGCCGGCAGGGATATTGATGGGTTGGGTCTGGAGCCCGATGTGGTGGTGGAGATGCCCCCTTCGCTGAAATATTATCGCTATTTCTTCCCAGGGCCGTTGGCCAAAGGAGATTCGGGCGCCCATGTTCAGGTACTGCAGGAAATGCTGGCGGAGCTCGGTTATGAACCGGGTAGCGGCGGTTATTTTGATGAAGCCACTGCGGAAGCGCTGCGATCATTTCAAATTTCGGCGGGATTGAAAGGGAGCGGCAATTTTGATGAAATGACCTGGGTGCGGCTCAGGGAGGCCTTTGAAAAAATTGCCCCGGAGCGTGATTTGCAGCTGCTCCGTGCAATCGAGCTCATTGAACAGCCCGAGATTTGGTCCGTGCGGGGGGGTATAAGCAGTTGGGTGCGCTGATCCTGGAGCTGGGGAAAATCGTAATTGCTACGATGATCCAGTCTATCCCCATATTCTGGATAGTAGTGCTGCTTGTCTATTTGCAATATCGCCGCGCAGCTCGCATGGAGCAGAAGCTCTTTGGCCGGATCATCAATCCGGTGGGCAAGCAGGTTCTTGTTTCTACCGGACTGGGGGTTGTGGGAGGGGTGCTGGCCAGCTTGATCATGCTTCTGCTGGGTCTTTCCCTGACCCAGATAGGGCTGCTCTTTATCTGGCCGGTGGCGCTGCTTTTGCTGCTGGTTCATCCCCGCTATCTCTGTTTTGCCTATGCCGGCGGAATCGTTGGAGTGGCGGTCCTGGTCCTGCGTTTTCTGCTGCTGCCGCTTGTCCCGGCGCTCGCCGGATATGCGATTGTGGCCTCCCTTATGGAGATCCATATTCCCGCCCTGCTGGCGCTGGTCGGCCTGCTCCACCTGATCGAGTCACTGTTGATCCGCCTTGGCGGGCAGCGGGGCAGCAGCCCGCTTTACTTCAAGCTCGCGGATGGTGAAATAGT
>JAPXLS010000169.1:0-4434 GCA_033809435.1 Bacillota bacterium | reverse complement strand
CAGAAGCCGCAGCTGATCCTGCTGGATGAGCCGACAGCGCATCTGGACTACGGAAACCAGCACCGGGTGGTGCAGATGGCCCGCCAGCTGGCCGCGGAGGGGTATGCCCTGATCATGACCACGCACAACCCGGATCATGCCATTATCCTCAACGGCAAGGTGGCCATCCTCAACCGCGAGGGGGAGCTTTTTGTCGGCCAGACAGCGCAGACGCTGAGCTCGGAAACGCTTTCAAGTCTCTACGGGCTTGCCATCAAAACAAAATATGACAGTGATGCCCGGCGGACTGTCTGCGTGGTCTGCTGATGCCCGGCCGTCACGCCGGAGGCGGAGGGTTCCATCCTCCCCCGTTTCCCGTTAGCCCTGCGCCGGGGTCTTATTGCCCGTCTTTTTCCGCCTTGTTTAACCGATCACGTATCGATGCCCAGACCTATTTCTACGCTCGCCTTGAGCGTCTGGGAGACGGGGCAGTATTTTTCGGTTAGCTCCACAAGCCTTTCTTTTTGCGCATCGCTCATACCGGCGCCCCTGATGGAAGCATCAAGAGCAATGGAGCTGACCCTGACCGGTTCATCCTCTGCAAAGCGGGCCAGGCCGCTGACGGTGAAACCCGCGTGCTCTATCTTCATTTTCCCCATGATCGTATGCATGGTCCTGCCGGTGCAGCTAACCAGCGCAGCGGTGAGAAGTTCGACAGGGTTCATCTCTCCGGTGCGGGGGTTGCCGGCATCGTCCGCGAAATGATAGTTCCCATCCTCCTGCCATATTCCGATGATTTTGATTGCTCCAGCCATGTGCTGAACCACCCTTTCTGATAGTCGAATCCGGCGTGGCGCCTGCCTTCCCTATTATGCTTCCATTGCGCGGATTCCTGCCTCCCTTTCATGAAGTGAAAGGAAGGCAGGGAGATTGACTCCGCCTCGGAACAATCGCTATAATCAAGATGGAGGGGGACAGGGCAGCGGTACAGACAGCAATCTGCGGGCTGCTGATCAAAGACCGGGGAGAGGGGAAAATGAAGGATCTGTACGAAGACTTGCTCAAGTATTATCGTTTCATGATTGGCGAGATCCCGGAAGAAGAACTCTTTTTGGAAGCGGTAAAGGATACGGTAACCCCCGAGGAACTGCGTCTGTTTTTTCTGATGCCTTTCATGGGCAGCATAGCGGAGCAAAAGCTGCTGCCCAGGGCGGAGCGCGCCGGCATCGGCCCGGAAGAGTTCAATGAAAGGACCGGCCGGCTGGTGGAGCAGGGCATGATCATGCGCTATACCGGGCCGGAGGGGCGGACATACGAAAGGGGCAACATCGTCTTCATGACGGAGCAGCAGGTGCGCATGGATGAAGACACACCCCGCCGCAGGGCCTTCGCCAGACTCATGGATGCGGTTATCGAGGGCAAGATCGGTGCTGTCCCCAACCGCACTCCCTATTACCGGGTCCTGCCCGTGGAGGAAACTCTGGCCGGGGAGGGGCAGCAGGTGGAGATCGGCCTGGAGAGGGCGGTGAGCGACCCGCGTACTGTGCTGCCGCTGGATATCGTCTCGGAAATGATCAAGTCAGAACCGCTGGTGGCCATAGCGGAATGCTACTGCCGCCGCGCCCGCAGGATCGTGGGCAAGGACTGCGGCCACCCGCTGGAAACCTGTTTTACCTTCAATGAGCTGGCTGAAACGCTGCTGGAAGCCGGTCTGGCGCGCAGGATCGATCATGCCGAGGCGCTGCAGATAATCGAGAAGTGCGAAAAGGCCGGCCTGGTTCACTTTGTGGACAATGCCGAGGGCCGGATCAGATCGCTGTGCAACTGCTGTCCCTGCTCCTGCGTGATCTTCAGCGTGATCAAGCGGGGCGGGGAGAACGCGGGCGCCCCTTCGCGGTTCCTGGTCCGTTTCAGCGGCGAACAGATCCCGGAGCTCAGGGCCTGTGCGCAGATCTGTCCCACCGGTGCGCTTTCATACAACGGCAAACTCTCCGTTGAATACAGAAAATGTATCGGCTGCGGCCTCTGTGTAAATCGCTGCCGTGAACTGGGTCATGCGGGCGTGCTCAGGCTTGCGCCGCGGGGGAAGCATCCCCGTATTTTCCCGAGCAACGCGGCGCTGTGGAAACACATTGGCCGGGAGTCCGCGGTGGGGCTGCTCCTGAGCAAATTCAAAAGAAAAAAAAGTTAAGGAAGGGCTCATCATACACGAAGTCAGCATTGCAGAAAATGTCTTGAACATTGCCGAGAGCGCCGCCCGCGAGAACAGGCTGCAGTACATCACTCGTGTGGTGCTGGAAATCGGCCAGTTCAGCGGGGTGGAGCCGGAGCTGCTGCGTTTTGCTTTTGAGGTGATCAAGAAAGGGACCATTCTGGAGCGGGCTGAAATAGAGATGCAGGTCCCCCCCCTGCTGCTCTACTGCCGTGAATGTGAGAACGAATATCTTGGGGAAATGGAGGACCTGCGCTGTCCCGTCTGCCTGAAGGAGCAGTTCAGAGTGCTCAAGGGCCGCGAGATGGTGGTCAGGTCCATCGAGGGAGGACAAAAATGAAGGAAGAGACAAAACGCCGCCGGCCGGGAGAGATCTGCGGCCTGGATGAAGAGCCGGACCGCGATCTGCGGATCATTACCCTGGAGCAGAATGTGCTGGAAGAAAATGATCATATTGCAGCACAAAATCGTGCCTTGTTCAGCAGGGAGGGGCTCTATGTTCTCAATCTGATCAGTTCGCCCGGCGCCGGCAAGACAAGCCTGCTGGTGGAGACGCTCAACGGCCTGCAGGGCGGGCTGCGCTGCGCCGTTATCGAGGGCGACCAGCAGACCGCCCATGACGCCCAGAGAATTGCCGGGACGGGAACCCCCGTGGTCCAGATAAATACGCGCGGGGGCTGCCATCTCAATGCGGCCCAGGTGCGCAAGGCGCTGGATCACCTGCCCCTGGGGTCGCTTGACCTGCTTTTTATCGAGAATGTGGGCAACCTGGTTTGCCCCTCATCTTTCGATCTGGGCGAAAATGAAAAAGTGGTGATCATGAGCATAGCCGAAGGGGAGGATAAGCCGGTCAAATATCCGCTGGCCTTCAGCCTGGCCCGGCTCATGGTGCTGACCAAGATAGATCTGCTGCCGCACCTTCGCTTCGATCTGGCCCTGTGCAAGGACTATGCGAGGCGGGTCAATCCCGGGATCGAGATTCTGGAGACCTCTGTATTCGATGAGAGCGGCATGGAATCGTGGTTCGAAGCGCTGCGCAAAAGGGCGGCTCGTTGATCAAGGGGGCCAGCCTGCAGCAGGCACCCGTGCCTGCTGCAGGCAGATCCCATTTCTTACGGAGCCTGGTACTCCGCCAGAACCCTTTCAAAGAGCTCCCAGATCTCGGGGCTTTCCAGGCCCCGCCGCCAGCCCGCCACTCCGGCCAGGCGGTAGCGCTTGACCAGATCCAGGCGCAGGGCCATGGAGTCGCAGTCTTCCAGCCATAGTCTGTAGAAGTCTCCGTCGTCACAGTATTCGGCCACGTTCTGGCCGGCTTTTTCATCCCAGTAGAGGTGCGCCTCCTTATCCGCCAGGATCCCGGCAATCCGGCCCATGGAATAGGACCGCGAGGAGAGGCTTTCGTCTCCGCCGGCCGAGGCGAGCTGCCACAACCGGGTATAGAAGGGGACCCCCAGAATCAATTTTTCGGGGGGGACCTCTTCCAGAAGGCGCTTGATGCCGCGCTCGACCCAGGGCAGCGAGGCTACGGGGCCGGAGAGGGGTGCGTTTTCCCAGTGTTCATCGTAAGCCATGAGCGCAACATAGTCCGCCGCTTCTGCAATGGCGCCGCGGTCATAACCCTTGCTCCAGTTGGGTTCCTCGGAGACCATGCTCACCGCCACCGAGAGGACCAGCCCTTCCTCCGCGCAGAGGGGCGCCAGTTCCCTGATGAACTGCGTGAAGTAGCCGCCGTATGTATAGTGAAAATTCTCGAAGTCAATATTCAGCCCCTCCAGATCGTAGAGGCGGGCGTAGATCAGGAGCTGGTCCATGACCTTGCGCCGCAGCGATGAGCTGGAGAGCACCTCCGCCGTTATCTCCCGGTCAAAGGAGTTGCTGACCAGGGCCCAGAGCAGGTAGCCTCTGCTCCTGGCCCAGTTGACATAGGCGGGATCGGCCAGGTTCTTCATGTTACCCTCGCCGTCCAGCAGGTGAAACCATGTCGGTGAAAGGATCTGCAGGGAGGGCATGGCCGGGATCGCATCGATATCCGGTTTGTTATAGGCAAATTCCCAGGTCATCACCAGGGGCGCCGGCGGCAGGATCTTTGATTTGCCGCTCTCCTCGCGGGGCGGTTTCTCCGGTGCCGGGTAGGGGCCCAGCGGAAGCAGGCTTTCGCGGGGCAGGTACCCGGTAAGGCCCGAAGCGGTGCGCACGGAGAGCCATTTTCCCTTGCCTTTTCCCTCTTCCACGCGCACCTCATC
>JAPXLS010000168.1:0-4451 GCA_033809435.1 Bacillota bacterium | reverse complement strand
CCCCCGGCCCGCCCTTGATCACAAAAATACGGGTGGCGTTATCCTCTATGATCTGGTCATAAAATGAGTAGAAACCGTAGGCCGAGTTTGATCCCGGAAACATCTTTCTGATCGCTCCATGGCTCATTGCTAAAAAGCCTCCTGCCTGATTAGTTACATCTGTCACTATATAGTATGACCCGGTATGGCTCCGGGTTAAAGATCATCTTTTAAAATCCGGGGCGGCAGCAGGAGCCGCCTGCCGCGCAGTTGTTTCCCCTTGTCTTTTCCAGATCCGGCGGGTATGATTGTACCGGGCTTTGCCGAAATTTGGCGATTCATGGTAATCAATTAGAAAAAGGTGGGTTTGCGATGGATAGGACGGCCACAGGAGAATGGAATCCCCGCACCTTTATTGAGACGGCGCTGCGCAAGATCGAACGTACTGTTGGAGCGGGTGAAAAAGTGCTCTGTGCGGTGAGCGGGGGCCTTGATTCCATGGTGGTGGCCTTTCTGCTGGACCGGGCTGTTGGCGACCGTCTGGTGTCCGTTTTTGTGGATCACGGGCTGCTGCGTCTGGGGGAGGCGGCTGAAGTAACCGCCCTCTGCGGTAAAAACCTGCAGGGCGCTTTCCATCGCCTCGATGCCAGGGATCGCTTTTTGAAGGCCCTGCGCGGTGCCGTCGATCCGGAGCAGAAGCGCCGCATCATCGGGGCGGAATTCATCAGCCTGTTCAGGGAGAAGGCCCTTTCCCTGGGCGACATCTCATACCTGGCCCAGGGCACCATCCGTTCCGATGTCATCGAAAGCGGCGCCGGACCCGATGGGCAGGCCATCAAGGCCCATCACAATGTGGGCGGCTTGCCCGAAGAGCTTGGTTTCAGGCTTATCGAGCCGCTGCGGGAGCTGTACAAGGATAGGGTGCGCCTTGTCGGCGGGGTGCTGGGGCTGCCGGAAAGCATACTGCAGCGTCAGCCCTTTCCGGGGCCGGGCCTGGCGGTGCGGATCATCGGTGAGGTTACTGCAGGGAGATTGGCCCTCCTGCAGCAGGCCGATGCCATATTCCGCGAGGAGATCTCTGCAGCGGGTCTGGCCCGGCAGCTCTGGCAGTATTTTGCCGTCTTTACAGGAATCCGCGCCGTGGGGATGAAGGGTGGGCAGCGCCATTACGGAGAGGTGATTGCGCTGCGCGCGGTAATCTCCGGCGATGCCATGACTGCCGGCTGGGCGGATTTGCCCGGCGATCTGTTGGGGAGGATATCGCAGCGCATCACCGGTGAGATCCCCGCCGTATCCAGGGTCGTGTACGACATCACCTCGAAGCCGCCTGGCACCATCGAGTGGGAGTAGTGTCCTAGGAAAACAGCTGTCCAACAGCGATCTCAAGTCCCTCGAGGGCGGAGGAGCTCAGCTGTGCGTCGCGGCTGTATACACGATAGTCAGCTATATCGAAATCCTCGAATGTGTAGATGTAGATTTCTTCCGCAAAGGGATTGACAATCCAGTACTCCTTGACGCCGCCGGCCCGGTACAGTTCGAGTTTTTTGATCATATCATGGCTGCGGCTGCTTTCGGACAGAACCTCGACCAGGATGGTGGGGATGCCGCTGTAGCGGCCCTGCTCATTGATATTTTCCAGATCGCAGATCACCACCACGTCCGGCTGCACTACATTGATCAGGTCACCGGTCTGAAGGGAGACATCAAAAGGGGCTGCTACCGTCTTGCAAGGCCTTTTCTCCAGCCTTTCCTGCAGCAGGCTGACCAGCGCCACGACAATTCTTTGGTGCTGAAAAGAGGGAGAGGCAGAAAGGATTACTTCACCGCCGATATACTCATAGCGCTTGTCGCTTTTGGAAACCAAATCCAAAAATTCATCCAGGGATAATTTAGGCTTGTTTTCGCCATAGGCGGGCCTTTCTTCGGCCGCCGTGGGTGGATCAGCCGCTACCAGGACTGCAACACTTATGCCGTTGCGGGTGATATAAACTTTTTCATAATGTGCGTATTTCAGGTATGCCCCAAAATTGTTCTGCACCTCTGTAGATGTTGCTTCCAATTCTCAAGCACCCCCGTTAGCCAAGCTGCAGCATGTTAGCTATTTATGTACCGATTATACATTGCGGGCGCTTTCCTGTCAATCGCATGCGATCACTCACTTGCAGTCTTACCTAAGAGGGATCGGCTGCCCAGGACGAAACTTGCCGGGGTGAAGCGGTGGGCCCTGTTTGGCTCTTTGACGGGCGGCAATAATCGGAGTATCATCTATTGCAGAGAGATAACATACTCCGCGTCGAAAGACAATCGAGGGATGTACGGTTGGGCAATTCAAAAAATCTGGCATTGCTGTCCTATATTACTGTCTGCATCGTCTGGGGTTCCACGTACCTGGCCATAAGGGTCGGGGTCAATGATATGCCGTTTATGCTTTTTGCAGGGGTGCGTTTCACAGTGGCGGGCCTGCTGATCATCTTGTGTTCCAGGTTAAAAGGGTGGGCTTTTCCTCCCACCCGCAGGGATGTTGGCTCCACGGTTCTGGGCGGCCTGCTGCTGCTCTTTGTCAGCAATAGCTTGATCTGTTGGGCGGAGCAATGGCTGGATTCAGGCCTGACGGCGCTGCTGATTGCCGCTACCCCCCTGTTCATGGCAGCGCTGGAATTTTTCCTGCCGCAGGCGAAAGGCATGGGGTGGCCGGGCTGGTGCGGACTGGCCATCGGTTTTTGCGGCGTGGTGCTGTTGATCGGCCCGGGCTTTCGCCTGGCTGACAACAACCACATTCTTCCGGCCATGCTGGCCGTTCTCCTTGCGGCGCTGTGCTGGGCTGCCGGTTCGATATTTTTACAGCGGCGGCCAGTGGGCGGGGATATGATGCCGGCGGTGGGGCTGCAGATGCTTGGCGCCGGCGTCTCCTTCCTGTTACTGGCTCTTCTTACCGGCAACTTTTCACTGGCCGGGGCCTCAGCGAAGGGCTTTGCCGCCCTGGCTTACCTGATCTTTTTCGGCTCCATCCTGGCCTACAGCGCTTATATCTATATGATTCAGGCCTATCCCGCCGCCAAGGCGGGCACCTACGCCTATATCAACCCCATTGTGGCGGTGCTGCTGGGCGCCCTGATTTTAAAGGAAGAGGTTGCTCCGCGCACCATCCTGGCCTCCGCGGTGATCCTGGGCGGGGTAATCCTGGTCCAGGCGGCAAAGGTTACGCCCGGGCTTGCCCGGAACAGACAGGCCTGGCCCGGTGATGAACCGGGCAGGTCGGGATAGCTTAAGGCGGAAACCCCGGCGGCACGGCCCGGGTCATGATCATTTCCGCGGGCTGTCGATAGGGCCGGGGCCGGCTGCCGGCAACAAAAAAAGGCCCCAAATTGCCGGGCCTTCTCCGATGTCTCTAACTGCGATTCTCCGCGGTCTAGTTTCCCCGCTCCTGCATGCGCTCCGCTTCGCTCAGCGTGGAAATCTCCAGCCCCCGCATGGCTTCACCGAGCCCTTTGGAAACCCGGAGCAGGACTGCCGGGTCATTGTAATGCGCCGTGGCCTGCACGATGGCTTCGGCCCGGGCCTGCGGGTTTTCGGACTTGAATATGCCCGAGCCCACAAAGATGCCGTCAGCGCCCAGCTGCATCATCAGTGCGGCGTCGGCGGGCGTGGCAATGCCGCCGGCGGCATAATTGAGCACGGGCAAGGCTTTTTCCTCCCTGAGCTGCCTCAGCAGTCCCGGCGCCGCCTGCATTTCCTTGGCCATGTCGGCGAGCTCATCTTCGGGGGCATGAAGCACCCGGCGCAGACCCTCCATGACCCTGCGCATATGGCGCACCGCCTCCACCACATTGCCCGTTCCCGGTTCGCCCTTGGTGCGCAGCATGGCCGCGCCCTCGGACAGCCGCCGCAGCGCCTCGCCAAGATCCCTGGCGCCGCAGACAAAGGGGGTTTTGAAAGCGTGCTTGTCAATATGATAGCGCTCGTCCGCAGGGGTCAGCACTTCACTTTCATCGATAAAATCGATATCCAGCGCCTCCAGTATCCTGGCCTCCATGAAGTGACCGATCCGCACCTTGGCCATTACCGGGATTTCCACCGCCTCCATGATCCGGAGGACCATTTCCGGATCCGCCATCCGGGCCACTCCCCCCGAAGCCCTGATATCGGCCGGGACCCTTTCCAGGGCCATAACTGCTACGGCGCCAGCCTTTTCAGCGATTTTTGCCTGTTCCACGGTAGTGACATCCATGATCACGCCACCCCGCTTGATCTGGGAGGGGGTGTGTCTGATGCAACTGCTATTTTGCTTCTCCATGTCCCAGTCTCCTCCTACTTGAAATAAAATATTGTTTCTGTTCACCCGATAAACCGGCGGCCCCACCGGCTCGGAAAATACTTCGACATCGCTGCTGGAGCAACGGTCCCGGTGCAGTATCCGGACCGGAAGGACAGCGCAGCCCGTTCAAACGGACCCCCGCCCTGCCGCAGGTTGG
>JAPXLS010000167.1:0-4462 GCA_033809435.1 Bacillota bacterium | reverse complement strand
TGCTGCATTAGTATAACACATGCGGAGCGCCGGCATCAGAGTGCGTTTCTTTAACCTGCTCTCTTTTTTTCTACCCCCGCAACGGTCTCTTTATTTTTTTGCGCGCTCCGGTTCCAGACAAACCAGACCAGGGTGAGAAGCGCGCCATAACCTGCAAAAAGGCCCAGGGTGATCAGAAGATAGCGCAGCGGCATCCCCGCGGCAAAGCCGTAGAGGGGAAAGTTTACAAAAACAAAGAGCGGAAGGCCGATGAGCAGCGAGAGCCCGCCGGCCCAGGCCAGATCCCCCGCTGCAGGCGATTCAAGCTCCGGGTCAACCATGCGCAGCAGCGCCACGCCCGAGGCGATATTTCCGGTTAGGTAGCCGAAAAGGGCTGCACTTCTGGCCAGTTTATGATCGCCATGCATCTTCTGCGTGGCAAAGTAGACAAAAAAGGCCACAGCCAGACCGCAGAGCAGCGAAAGCACCACCACTTCGATCCAGTAGTTCACATAGATCAAAAGGGGCACCGCTGCAAGGGAGGCCACGATCATGTAATCAACCATGGCGCCGGAAATCCTTTGCATGGTCCCGCTGTCAAACAGGTAATCCAGATTGAGCCAGTCAATTATTTGACGCGCCAGGTAGCCCAGGAGAAGGCCAAAAAGGAAATTGTAATTCCAGAGGAACTCGCCAAATATCTCGCCGGCGCCGCCGAAGCGTCCCAGCCAGGCCGCAAGCTGGTTTATAAGGGAGAAGGTAAGCAGGTACAGGACGCCAACCAGGGCCAGGTGCAGCGCCAGGGACTCCATGGCTTCGGGAGCGGTGCTCAGGCCGGCTCCCGGGGGTTTCTTGCTGTCCCTGGGGATGATCCCCTCCCGGGCCTCGGGGCTGATCACAGGGGCTGAACCGCCTTTTCCCTGCCGCTTGCGGGCCCATAGAACCATGATCGTACCTCCCAGGTAGGCCCAGAACAGGCCCATCACACCGAAAGAGAAGCCGGCGCGGCCCCCCCCGATAAAACCGGCCTGCTCCCATTGAAATCCGATGCTGGTGGCAGTGATATGGTCAAAGCCGAACCCGAGCAGCGGGAGCATGGAAAAGGAGGGGAAAAAGTCCGGAAAGAGCGCTCTCACCCAGAGCAGGGTGAAAAGAACGCCGATCACTGCCAGCAAGGCATAACCCTGGCCGATCATCACTGTAGTTGTAAAAACTGCCCGCCCCTGTTTCCGGCGGGTCCCCCTCAAGCCGACAAGGATAAATATGCCCGTTAACAGGTGGTACACCACCGTGTTAAGGTGATCCAGGGAGAGGCTCAGGATCCCGAGCAGCTGACCGCTGCATAGAAGCACGATGAGGCCGGCAATAAAGGCATTGGGAATCATGAGCTGCTGAAGAAAGGAAAACTGCTTCCTGCAAAAAGCGGCAATCAACAAAGCTGCGCCAATGTAGGCAAATAGAAGAATAAAACTCCATCCATCGACTGCTCCAGCCACCGTTTCACCCCTTCAATATTATAGAATAGTCAACCTGTTCATTATTATGCTACAATCTTCTACCCTGGCTGTCAATATGCAGTCGCTTTCCCCGTCACCGGCTGCCCGGCCCCGGTCAGCCGGTGTAAAAAACGCCCTTTGTCCGCCCAGAACCGGTGCCGCCCGGCAGGGTGATCCCGCCATTTACGCAGATAAAGCGATGTCTTTCGATAAAATACAGGGAACGCAGGGTCTATGTAGAAGGATATGATAAATAATCACTGTTCCTTGATCAAGGGAGGCCTGAACATGGAAACCCGTCAATGGCTGAGAAATTATCCCGTACGCTGGAACCTCGATTATCCAAAGCTCTCCATGTACCACTATCTCAAAAGTATAGCCGATCAGATTCCTGAACATACAGCGCTCATCTATAACCATGAGCGTGTTACATACGGGGAGATGATCACAATTATCGATCGCCTGGCTGCCGCCCTCTCTGCAATGGGGCTCAAAAAAAGAGACCGCATCGCCCTGCTGCTCCCCAACTCCCCGGCATTTGTATACAGTTTCTATGCCGCCATGCGGCTGGGTCTGATGGTGGTGGCGCTCAACCCCCTTTTCCCCTCCAGGGAGCTGGGCTTTATTGTCAGGGATACAAAGGCGAAAACCCTGGTTGTAGTTGACGCCATGTACACTCTTGTAGAGGAGGCCATGCTGGCGGAGGAAATTGACAATCTGATCATCGCCCCCCTGATTGGGGGAACGGTGGAGGCTGAAGCCGTCTATCTGGAAGAAATCCTGCAGCAGAACTGGCCCGATCCCCCCGATATTCCCATAAATCCTGAAGAGGATCTGGCCATGCTGCTCTATACAAGCGGCACCACCGGTTTTCCAAAAGGGGCCATGCTCACCCATGACAACTTTGTATCAAACGCGGAAATGACCCGGGAAATGCTGCAGGAATGGAAAAAACGCTATGCCGGCGAAGAAATTCTATCCATAGCGCTGCTGCCCTTCTTCACCGTGTACGGGCTGGCCTGCGGTATGACGGCCGGACTGGCAATCCCTTCGGGGCAGATCCTGGTGCCCTTCATCGATATTGACATGGTCCTTGATCTGATCCAGCTGTACAAACCGGCCATTTTGCCGGGGGTACCCGCACTTTACACAGAGCTGCTGGAGCATCCGAACATCGGGAACAGCAGCCTGAACTCGATAGAGCTGTGCATCAGCGGTGATTCTTCCCTGCCCGTGGATAAATTGGAGCTTTTCGAGGAAAAAAGCGGCTGCAGCATACTGGAGGGTTACGGCCTTACCGAAGCCTCGCCGATCACGCACTGCAACCCTTTCCTGGGAGTGCGCAAGCCGGGAAGTGTAGGGGTACCCTACCCCGGCACTGACTGTAAAATTGTGGATCTGGAAACAGGGGAGCATGAAGTGACGCCGGGCGAAAAAGGGGAACTAATTGTCAAAGGACCCCAGGTGATGAAGGGGTACTGGAATCTGCCGTCCGAAAACGTGGACACCCTGCGCAATGGCTGGCTCTATACAGGGGATATCGCCTGGATGGATGAGGATGGCTATTTCTATATTGTTGATCGTAAATTCAATATAATCAATTATGCCGGAAACAGGATTTTCCCCAGTGAGGTGGAGGGTGTGCTCCTCGAGCATCCCGAAATCGCCGAGGCTGTGTGCATCGGAGTGCCTGCGAAGCACTTTGGCGAGGTAGCCAAGGCATTCATTGTCCTTGAGGAGGGATCTTCGCTAACGCCGGCAGAGATCATCGATTTCTGCCGCGCCAGGCTGATCAAGTACAAGGTGCCCCGCCATGTGGAGCTCCGCAGTGAGCTGCCAAAATCTGCACACAGTAAAATCCTGCGCTACAACCTTGTTATCGAGGAGCGCCAGAAGCTGCTGGCAAAATGAAGACCGGCAATCCCGGCTGCCTTCCCCTGCGGCGCCCATTCATGCAATACCGGGCAGCCGGCTCCCCGGTAATGCTGGTGAAAAATTGTTATTATTATAAAATTATTGCAGGAATTGTGTGACTCCTGGGGAAATATAATATTGTCTGTCACCATTCTGGTGAAATCAAGGAGGTTTCGGAATGGAATCCCGACCCTGGTTAAAAAATTACCCATTGCAATGGGATCTTGATTATCCCAAAATATCTGTTTACCAATATCTGAAAAGGGCGGCCGACCGCTACCCCGACCGGACCGCGCTTATTTTTATTGCAGATAAGGTTACATACCGGGAAATGATGATAAACATAGATCGCATGGCAGCAGCCTTTACCGCCATGGGCCTGAAAAAGGGCGACCGCATCGCCCTGATGCTGCCCAATTGCTTTGCCTTTGTTTACAGCTATTTTGCCGCCCTGCGGCAGGGCCTGGTGGTGGCGCAGCTCAATCCGCTCCTCACTGCCAGGGAGCTTAGCTTTATCGTCAGGGATTCAAAGGCAAGAATACTCATTGTTGTCGACACCATGTTTCCGACAGTCAAACAGGCCATGCTGGATCGGGATATTGAAAACCTGATCATCGTCCCCCTGACGGGACAGGAAGTGGAAAATTCCAGGGCTCAGCTCTTCGACGACGTCCTGCAGCGGCATGAGCCCAACCCTCCCGATGTGGAAATTGATCCGGAGGAAGATCTGGCCGTGCTGCAGTATACCGGCGGCACCACCGGCTTCCCCAAGGGAGCCATGCTCACCCATTTCAATCTGGTGGCCAACGCCGAGATGATCGGTGAGATGCTGCGGGAATGGAAAACCAAATTTGGCGATAAAGAAATACTCTGCATGGGACTGCTGCCCTATTTTCACTCTTTCGGGATGAGCGTCTGCCTGAACACGGCACTGACCCTTCCGGCAGGCCAGATCATGGTGCCCCAGTTCAATGCCGATCTGGTCCTGTACCTGATCCAGCAGTACAAGCCGGCAATTTTTCCCGGAGTGCCCACCGCCTTCATGGCCTTGATGAACCATCCCGAGGTGCAGA
>JAPXLS010000166.1:0-4514 GCA_033809435.1 Bacillota bacterium | reverse complement strand
CTCCAAGCCGCTGCTGACTGCAGTCAATTTGGGTTTAGCCGCTCCGATGGCGTCGAGTATGCCAGCTTTTAATGGATCAGTATTATCCATGCCGGAAGCCATATTCAAGGCAAACTCCAGGTCGTTGAGAATGTCTGTATTTTCATCGGGCACCCCCGGAGTAGCCGGTGTCCCTCCAATGGTAGCAACCGCAGCACCAAGACCTGAGCTGATATCGGTGAGTCCGTCGCGAATGCCGGTCAGGCCTTCGACGATGCCGGATTCACCATCGACAGCCATGGTCTTTTTGAACCCGTGCAGAAGCGCAGCCAAGCCTTCACTCACACCAAAGGTGCTGGGATCAACTGGGTTAAAATCAGGATGATCCACCATGGATAAACCAAAACGAATCTTGGTTAGCCCTTCCACGATACCTGGCCCATCGCCCTCCGCTTCTTTCTTGTTAAAACCATGCAAAAGGGCAGCCAAACCGCCGCTGACAGGACCAGAGAGGCCACCGTAAACTCCGGTCAAACCTTCCACAATGCCTGTTTCTTTATCAACAGCCATCGTCTTGTTGAAGCCGTGCAGAATCTCGGTCAGGCCGCCGCCAACGGGGCCGCCCAGACCGCCGCGGATGGCGGTAAGGCCGGGAATGATCTGCCCCCCGAATCCGGTGATCATATCCCCCAGCCCGGGGCTCATCTTGTCCTTGAGCCCGCCGCGGATGTCGCCCAGGCCCGGGACAATCTTGCCGGTAATGCCGCCGAGGATGCTGCCCAGGCCCGGCAGGATCTGACCGTCAATGCCGCTCTTCATCGTCTGCAGGTTGCCGGCGATGTCATCGTCCAGAGCAGCGCCCAGGGTATCGAGCCCGTCCACAAGGAGCCGGTTGCCTTCCAGCAGTTCGCCCACCCCACCGCCAATCTGATCGGTGCCGTCGTAAAGCTGGCTCAGGCCGAAGAGGACAAAACCCTTTTTCGGGGCGCCGTCTTCGGCTGCGCCGACAGTGGCAAAAAGGACCAGACTAAGGATGAGTGCGGCGGCGGCAACTTTACGAACCACATCTTTGTCAAATTTCAATTATTTCCCCCCTTATCTTTAATGCTTACGGATCGCCATTGAACCGGAACCCCGTACAGGCGAGCATGCCCCTCCTTTCCTCGTGGTTTGTCCCGGTTAACAGAATAGATAATTCTACCTGATTATTATTCTACGTACCATTAAAAAATCCTTCTTAATATTCAGTATTGATCTACCATTTATTTTAATGAGTCGAGGGGACGAGTCGAGGGGACGGTGACTTTGACTCATCCGAACATGACAGAATGAGTCGAGGGGACGTTGACTTTGACTCATCCGAACATGACAGAATGACCCTTACAAATGTTTTCCATGATCTGCTGCAGGAACGTGCGCGGGCCGGGGTGGAACCCGGCCCCCACCGTTAAAGGGCGGGTGACGGGTTTAGTCTGAATTCCCATGCGCAGTAGTACTCTTCGGGATGGGGATCGGGCGGGCAGGCCAGACACCTGGTCTCGATGCGGGGATCGATGGCCCAGGCGAAGCCGCCGTATTCGACGAGCCCCACGGGCTTGCAGGGGAAGTCGGGCATATTCTTCCGCTTGCGGGCCGACTGGACGCGGCAGTCGTTCATCCTGAATATGAGCCGCCCCTCTCCGGGCTCGATGATCTCCTGCACATTGACAAAGCTGTAGAGCCTGTAAGCCAGGGCCTTTTTCAGCGCCGCCAGGCCGCCGCCCTCATCAAGGCCCAGGAAGCCCATGATCCGCCGCGCTTCCAGAACGGTGAACTTTTCCCAGGCGGCGGCGTCGAGTTTGATCGCCTCCTCCATGCCGTGGGCCCTTTCCACGGCCTGGAACCAGAGGCCGTCATGGGCCAGCCAGCGTTTGGCAAAATCGACGAGCAGTGCGTGGAGCTGTTCCCTGGACAGATGGGATGTATCCATTATAAAACCTCCCTTGGCGGGCGGGGGTGGAACCCCGCCCCTATCTTTTTGCATTATTCAATCAACATATAATTAAACATGGGCGCCGGAAAACCTCTTATGAAAAGGCACGGGGGATGCCCTGTCAGCGCGTCAGGGTGAACAGGGGATACTGCGGGGCGGGCGAGAGCAGCTCTTCTACAGTGCCGGTGCGGTAACCGCGCGATTTCAGCTCAGGCAGTACCAGGCGCAGGAAGCCTGCCGATTGCTCCGTGGGGTGCATCAGGATGATCGCTCCCGGAACGAGATTGTCCAGGATCCGCCGCGCCATGGCCTCCTCGCCCGGCTTCTGCCAGTCAACGGTGTCAAGGGTCCAGAGGAGAAGGCGCTGGCCCAGTCCGGCCGCCGCCCTGCAAGTGACAGCGCTGTACTCACCCTTGTGGGGAGTAAAATAACGGGGCTGCTGCCCCGTCAGCCGCCGGATGGCCTCGCCGGTCCGGCGCAGCGAGGCCACGGTCGCATCGTAGTCCAGATCGGGCATGACCTCGCCGTCATCGTAGCCGTGGCCGGCCAGCTCATGGCCCCGGCTGTGGATCAGCTGCAGCTGATCCGGGAAGCGCTCCGCCCAGCGGCCCACAATGAAAAATGTGGTCCGCACGGCGTACTGATCGAGAATGTCCAGCATGCCCGGCAGAAACTCGTTTCCCCAGGCCACATTGATCATGAAGGCAACCTGCTTGCGTGCGGGGTTGCCCCGTTCGATCACGGCCTGGGGGTAGTCCGCGGCGGCAACCGCAGGGCGCAGCTCCTGCCAAACCGGCGCCACCGCCTCGCCAGGGGCGGCGCCCATGAGCCGGGCCAGCGTGGCCTGCTCGTCGATCCGGTAGCCGTTGATCTCGGGAATCAAAGTATTGTAGGTGCTGTTGTACAGGGCCTCCACCGGCGCGGCGTTATACCTTTCGGCAGCGGAGCGGACCAGCTCTTCAAGTTCCGGGTCCGGCCCCTCCCCCGGCTGATCAGGGTCGCCGGGGGGCTCCGGCGGAACAGCAGGCCCGTCCTCTCCGCCGGGAACGCCGCCCCTTCTGGCATCAAAAACAGAGAACCCGTATTTGAGGCCCGCGCCAAATGATGCAATCAGAATTGCGGCAACCAGGATTATCAATAAAGCTCTTTTTTTCTGCATGGATCGTTGCGGCCCCTTTCCCCGCCGGCCCCCGTTCACTCCGCGATTCGCCGGCAGCCCCCTCCCCCGGAGACTGCCGCTGCCCGCCGATCATGCCGGCCCCTATCGTTCAACATCCAGGATGCACCCCTCGTACGGAGCCAGGGCCAGGGAGTCTTCCATCACTCCGGCAGCACGGTGCGGGTCGGTGGAGATGAACAGCCGGGCCGGCGCAAGCAGGGCGGGCAGGCTGAACTCCTGCCGGCGGGCGGAAAAATTGAGGGCGACCAGATGTTTCTGCTCCTCCCACTGGCGCACGTACAGGTAACAATCATCGGGGATGCCCTCCACCACGCTGCGGTAGCCCCCGGCCAGGAGGGCGGGCCGCTCCTTGCGCAGCCGGATCATTTTCCGGTAAAAGTTGAGCAGCGAGGCAGGATCCCGGTCCTGTACCGCCACATTGTACCGCTCCGCCCCCGGTCCCGGCGGCAGCCAGGGCTTGCCCGCGGTAAAGCCGGCACCGGGCCCGGGCGCCCACTGCATGGGGGTGCGGCAGCCGTCACGCCCGCGGTGGAAGGGGTACCATCTGCGCCCCACCGGATCCTGCAGCAGCCGCCGCGGCAGCGGCACCTCCCGCATTCCGATCTCCTCGCCGTAGTAGATGAAAGGGGTCCCCCGCAACGTCAGCAGCAGCATGGCCAGGAGGCGGGCCCGGTCGTCGGCCTGCCCCCCCCTGCCGTAGCGGCTGACGGCGCGGACAATGTCATGGTTGCTGAAAGTATAGGCGGGCCAGGCCTCGGCGGGCAGCGCCTGCTCCCAGCGCTCCACGCAGCGCCGGAAAGCGCCCGCCTTCCAGCGGCAGTGAGTGAGATCAAAATAGAAGTTCATATGCAGTTCATCGCCGGCCAGTCCGTAGTAGGAGGCCACCATGCGCGGATCTTCACTCAATATCTCACCGATGCTGGTCTTTTCGGGATAGCGGTCCAGGGTGCGGCGGAACTCCTGTAGGACGCGGTGCGTTTCGGGATGATGCTGGTTGTACTGCCGCACCTGCAGCTCGGGCAGGCCGAAAATATGGAAAAGATTCATCAAGAACTCCCGGTCGCCATAGGGCATGGCCCGATCGACTCGCTTGCGGCGGTAAAAAGGCGGGTTGGAGCGAAATAGCTCATCCTTGCAGTAGATATGGGCCACATCCAGGCGGAAGCCGTCGGCGCCGCGATCGAGCCAGAAGCGGACCACATCGTCAACGGCGCGGCGCACCTCGGGGTTGAACCAGTTCAGGTCGGGCTGCTGGGGCAGGAAGGAATGCAGGTAGTACTGCTCCGTGGCCTCGTCCCAGCTCCAGGCGGGCCCGAAGAAATTGTTGCGCCAGTTGTTGGGGGGCTTGCGGCGGGGCCCCAGGCCGTCGCGCCAGATGTACCA
>JAPXLS010000165.1:0-4561 GCA_033809435.1 Bacillota bacterium | reverse complement strand
TTTGGATAGTATCAAGGAAGGTTTGCCGCATATCCATGTATGAATTAAGGGATTGCCGGGCAATGATCATGGGAATGATAAAGAGCACAAGCCCCCATATTCCAATATTTTGAAAGGTCAGGGCAATAACCAGACCCAGGGAGGCCATGCCGATGTAATTGGGCACGCTCCACTTGATGCTATTTACCCAAACCGAGGAGAGACGCTCCCCCCCGGCAAGGGCAATAATAACGGTGATAAAAAAAAGGTTCAGAAGAAAACAGATCAGCAGGGGGACCAGCGCGGCCATTATGTAGAAGATTGAAAATTGCAGCCCGTTGGGGTGAAAGAGCTGAAAAACCAGCGAGGCAATAGCGGTAGAAATGGTAAACTGGACGGCATTGAAGTAGTACTGGACCGGGCTTCTGCCCTTGCGCAGGGAGAGCAGATCGCCCAGCACGCTGATGAGCACCACAACAAAGGGTTTGAATAAAAGGATGGAGGCAAATATAATTGTAAAACTTACAGACATAACCACACCGCTGGGCAGTTTGACCGGAAAAGATGAAGAAATAAATACCAGAACCAGGAAAAGCAGGGCGGCCAGCCAGTTTTGATCAGCCCAGACGGCATTGCTAAAAAGGTAAGCCGCCAAAGCCAGCGCCGCCATACCCAGGGCCACAAGGTAAACTTTAGCACCCGTTGAAAGAGCTGTTTCCAAAACCTTCTCCTTCGCACAGGAATATTTAAAAGCAGCTGATCCGGTACAGACGATCCGGCTGGCGGCAATCACTGGCCTGATAAATGCTGTAAGTTCGGTTTCGTGCGCTTGTGCAGGTGGTTGCAATGGCAATCTAGAATGAACATTATTATCATACTTTTGCAGCTACAGAGTCAATCTATTTATGTTTGCATGCTTTTCTACTATTTTACCCTATATTTCCCCATTTTCCAAGTTTAATTTTTCTTGCAATAATAGGCGTTCAGGGGGCGCCCAAAGTGATAGTTAATTGTGCGGGAACGTTTGAGTGAAAGCCGCATCATTCCCTGATCAGAATACGCTCTATCCTCCCCGCCCTGCCTGAAGGATGTATGGTACAGCACACCGCATTGAGCTGTCTTTTTCCCCCGGCGGGTTCGATGCGGGCAGGCAGCTGCGTCAGGAAATGCGTTATCGCCGGCTCCCGCTTGGCCCCGATAACACCTTCATAGCTGCCGGTCATCCCGGCATCGGTAATATAGGCGGTACCGCCGGGCAGGATGATCTCGTCTGCTGTCTGCACATGGGTGTGAGTCCCCAAAAAAGCGCTTACCTTCCCATCAACATACCAGCCTGCGGCAATTTTTTCCGATGTGGCCTCCCCATGGAAATCTACAACCATGACCGGGGTGACGGTTTGAAGGGCGGCGACAGCCTTATCAAGGGCCCTGAAAGGGCAGTCAAAGCTCTGGGACGAAAACAACCTGCCGCAGACATTGATGATCCCCACGGAGGAGCCGTCCTTGGCCCTGTAAATGGCGGAACCCCTGCCCGGAGCGCCGGGGGGATAATTTGCCGGCCGGACTATCCTTTCCTCGCTCTCTATGAAAGTGAAAATCTCTTTCTGGTTCCAGATATGATTGCCCGATGTGATCACATCCACACCCATGGAGAAGAGCTCGGCGGCCACCCTGGCGGTGATCCCGGCCCCGCCGGCGGAATTTTCCCCGTTGGCCACGGTCAGATCGATTCCGTAATCCTCGATCAATCCCGGGAGTAGCTCCTTCAAAAAGGAGCGGCCCGGGGAGCCAAATATGTCGCCGATAAAAAGCAGGTTCACCTGTACACCTCCCGGCGCCGGCAGCGCCCGATTCCTTACCCTCCACTTAAAGTATAAAGGGGCCTGCCGGGATGGGTCAAGGGACAATGCTGCTATCGATCATGATGAGCCCTTTCAGCAGTTCCTGGGACTCACTCCGGCGGGCCAGGCGTACCCGGACAAAAGAAAGGACCCTTTCCCGATCCAGTCCCGGGAAAAAGGCCCTATCCCCGCCCTTGCTTCCATTCTGCCTGATGGTTAACAACCTTTGCGTTTTCGGATCAGCCGAATACCGGCCAGAAGGGCAAGGCCCCCGAGCAGGGTGCAGACTGCACCCGCACCGTATGTCCTGGGCAGATCACCGGAGGGCTTTGGTTCCCCCTCCGCCTTGCCGGCGCGGGCGGTAAATACCCACTTCACACCGGCACTCTTACCCTGGTATTCATTGCCTGTTTCCGGGCCGGGCAGGGAAACTGTCATCACCAGTTCTCCGCTTTCACCCGGGTGAAAGCGCCCCAGGCAGACGGTTCCGGAGGCAAGTCCCTTCACCGGTCCCCGGTACAGCTCCTTACCGCGGTAAAGAACCTTCAGCTCCAGGACCTCAAAGAGGCTTGGGCTTTCCTCCGTGACATCCCCGGCGCTCATCCAGAGATCGTACCGGCTGCTGCCGCTGTTCCTGATCAAGATTTTTGCCTTGCGGTTGTCGCCCGGGTTCATGTTGGACAGATCAAAGAGTTTTTCTCCTGCCGGTGTGAGCACCAGGCCTGCAGCCCCGCCCACCAGCTCCAGATCCATTGTCGCTGCCAGCGCCGGCGGGGTCACTGACAGGAGCGTTAGCGCCAGGGCCAGGGCAGCCGTGAATCTGCATAGGGTTTTCAAAAGCTACCCCTCCTTTCCTACAGGGGGTAGATATTTTCCGGAGCGGGACCCCAAAAGTATGGGCAAAGCAGCTCCGGATGTATCAATACAACTGCATTCATGCAGGGACCTACTGATTTTCTGACCATTCAGCCACTCCGCCAGGTAAAGCAGTCAAGCCCCAGACATCCTTGTAAGCTTCATGCGAGGCCTGCACCGCCTCAGCATTAACAACGATTTGCAGGGTTTTGCCCTGATAGCTGTTATCTGTTGCAGAACCACTGAGGGTTACTGATTCCAGCAGCGGTGATGTTTCATTATCTTCGGCGCAAAGGATTTTCTTATAGTAATACCAACTACCGTCGCAGACCCAATCAGTTTGGTTCCAGTTGAGGGTAACATTGTCCACCGGCAGAGCCGGCTCGGCAACAAACGTTCCTTCCTCCTCGCAGCCCCAAACCGGCGTCAGCGACACCCTTACGTAGACGCACTTGCTGCCAAGGGTCTTTACGCTGACTTTCTTGGTCCTGGACCCGTCTGGAACCCAGTCTGTGATGTTTTGAAAGCCATGCTCATCAACCTCGATCTCCACTGTACCGGCGCTGATCTTCCTTTCGCTTTCAGCTGATGCGGTAAACCAGGCCCATGTGCCCGCCGCCAGCAGCGCGGCCAGAACAAGAACAAGTGCGCTGATGAGAATTCCTTTTTTCAATTAAACCTTCACCTCCTGCGGGCAATGGATGTGTTCATTGTGGCCGGGCCTGGCGAAAGCCGGGACCGGCCATCACTCCAATCAATGCAAGCCGCTTAAGTTGAGGGCAAGAATCTGCCCTCCCTGGGCTGTAACGCTGTTAGCTATTCCTGATCCCCTTCTTCAGGTACAGGGAAATCTGACCACTTCGCCCCGTTGCTGGACTGTATCGCCTGGGCCTCAACTTTGATCTTAAAGGTCTTCCCCTGGTACTCGTTACCAGTACCATTACCCGACAGGCGCACTTTTTTGATCAGACAGGATGTCTTTGCTCCAGGAGCCAGATTGTTGTAGTAATACCATCCGTCGTCCCCATTATTCCACGATTTTCCTGTTCTACCCAGCTTCACATTGTCTGTTGACAACCCTGTTGCTGTACCATGTTCATCGTACCAGGCCATTGTCAGCCTCACCCGCACATTGGCTTTTTTGGTGCCGGTGTTCTTCACATAGATCTTTTTATCCGTGCAGTCACCGGGGTTCCAGTTGGCAATCCCATCCCCGGCGAACCCGTCATGCAGCTTTATCTTCACAGTACCGGCGGTGAAGGTGTTGGTGGCCTCCGCTTCAGCGGTAAACCAGGCCCAGGCGCCCAGGGTCAGCAGCGCAGCCAGGGAAAGGATCGATATGCCAATCATGATGCTCTTTTTCATTTGATTTTTCACCTTTATTCTTTTTTATGTTTTTACACATAGCAAAACTATTTAGACTTCATGCCGCGGACCGACACAGCTTTTCAATGCAGCACAGCTGATCCGGCGGCTGCTATTTGGCCCTCACCTCCCCGTCGTCTGCCGGGCTGCACTTCTGTTTTCCGGTCAGGCAGGAACGGATCAGCCCGGAGGCCACGATCAGCACCGCCAGGCCAAAGAGGATGGCGAGCCCCTCCCGGGTATGGATATAGCCCAGCAGGTAACCGAGATAGGGCACCGTGAGCGCCACCCGGCCCACCAGCTGCCGAGGCTGCACAGGTTGCGGGTCCGGGATGGTGTTGGCGTCACCCCTTGTATGGAAGAGCAGTCCTTCCCCGCCGGACGTCAGATGATCGACCCGGTGGGTGGTCAGGCTGCCGCCGTTTTCGCTGCGGTATGTGATGACATCACCCTGCCTAACATCTTCCGCCTCCAGGGGCTGCACCACGACCAGACTGCCCATCTTCACCGCCGGCTCCATG
>JAPXLS010000164.1:0-4609 GCA_033809435.1 Bacillota bacterium | reverse complement strand
AGCATTCTCGATGAAAAGAGGCGCAAGCGGCGGCTGACGGTGGGGATCACGCATACCGCCGAGAGCAATGCAGTGGCGGAGGTGCTGGGCCGGTACAGTGCCAGGAACCCTGGAACAAGTATAATAATTACCACCGGCACTATAAACAAACTTTATGATATGCTTAAAAATTATGAACTGGATCTGGCCGTTGTGGAGGGCAAGGTCCAGGATGACAGCATCAATTCCCTTTTGCTGGATACCGATTCCCTGGTGCTTGTTGTTTCCAACAATCATCGCCTGGCCAAAAGGAGCCTGGTTACTTTGGACGAGTTAAAAAAAGAGCCGCTTATTCTGCGCAGCCCCTCGTCGGGAACGAGAAACCTTTTTGTGGCCCACCTGGAAAGCCGTAACATGCTGCTGGATGACTTCAGTGTTTTCCTGGAAGTGGATAATATAGCGACGATAAAGGATCTGATCAGACGCGACATCGGGGTTTCCATTCTATCGCGCAGCGTTTGCCTTGATGAGCTCAAAAAGGGAAAGATTACAGCCCTGCCCATAGAAAATTTAAGCATGACCCGGGAAATAAATATTCTCTATCACAGCGATTTCAAGCATATGGATATACTGGAGAACATCATGAAGGAATACAACAAAGTGGTCAAGTATTATGTATCATGATGCCGGAAAGTGCGCCAGGACCTGTATTTCAACCAGCCGAAGAGCCCCCTGAAGAAGTCAACAATCCCGAAAAGGGAGATGGCTCCTGAAATGGCAAGGGCGCCGGTGTGGTACATGTTTTCCCAATGCGCGGCATAGAGGTAGACCGCTCCGCCTGCAGCGATACCTGTCAGGGCCAGGAGAATACCGTAGACAATATGTCTCGCGTACCTGCTCGCCCGTTCCAGGCGTTCATCGTAGTAATCCTCTTTCCGATCCAGGAAGCTGGGTTCAGGGAGTGAATCAGCAGGCTCATCCTCGTAGAGGTGAGAGAGGATCCGCTCGGCCCGGGCGGGATCCCGGGAAAGGCTTTCCGTCCCTTCGCCGGAGGGTTCAGATGATTTACTCCTGCGGCTCGCGGCTGTTTCGGCCAGTTTCCACTTTATCACACCATCCTCGGGGGGTGGTGGCAGGGCGGTATGTTCATCCGCTGCCGCTGCTCCCGTTTCCCGAACCGGAGCGGGTGACGGATCAAAGTGAAGGGTCGTTCCATCCTGCTGCCACTGCAGTGTGCTGTCAGGCAGATCAGGGTGCGCAGCCCGTTGTTCTTCCACACCGGCCGGTGCCGCCGAAACCTTTTTTGCAATAACACTGTCGCCGGCAAGAGCGGTGCTCTCAATTTCCTCCGGCTCCGTTGATACCGGGGAGCCGGTGCCCAGCGGCAGGTTGGGGATCTGATCCGCCCTGATCCAGTCAGGCAGTCTGCTGTTCCAGACCAGGTCATCAGGCAGGATTTCCGGTTGGCTGCACAGCTCTTCCCAGGTCAGCGGCCCCAGGTTCCTGTTGCCATGGTACAGGTACCAGGAAAGGGTTTCAATGGCTTCGCTGTCTGCAGTACCCGTGACGATGCTGCATGAATAACATCCGCCGTTTTCTTCCCAGCATTTTTCATGATAGGAGGTCTCGCAACTGGGACAGGTAATAAAATCATGGTATTCTCTGAGCGGTAATTTGCAGTAAGGACAGGTGCTGTTATTGGGCACACTCATCTTTTTTACCCCTTTGCATGATAGAAAACGCAATTGATCGTGTAATCTATTATTTTTCTACAATCAGCCTGCTTTTTCCTTCAACAGTCCGGTGAAGGAGGGATTTAAAGGTCGGGGTTTTGTCGCCGTTACATAACTGGATGGAGAGGCCCGCGGAGCGGTGGACAGGATATGCTGCAGGATGGGGTGCCGCCTCATGGGTCGGGGTACTGGCCGCCTTTGCTCCGCGCCCGGCGGCCGGTAAAGCGAAGGAGCAGGGCAATTGCCGCTGCCGCCAGCGAGAACAGGGCCATCAGGTTAAAGCCCGAAATATAGCTCAATGTCCGGTCGTAGGCCAGGCCGACAAGCAGCGGCCCCAGAAGAACTCCAATATTCAGGCAGGTGGATGAGATGCCGTAGCCCAGGCCGGTCCTGTGTGCAGGCAGGAATTTCGGGACCAGCGAAAAAACGGGCGAAGGTACAAATGCGGCGGCGATGCCGATGAAGGCTCCCAGGAGCAGCGGGTTCAAGGAGGACCTGGGCACGAGCAGCAGCAGCAGGGTCAGTACGGAGGCGCCGCCGGCGATGAAATACTCCTCCCGCCCGACCCTGTCCGTAAGGTAACCGGCCAGGGGACTGCAGAGCAGGGAGCCGATCATGAACAGGCTGCTCAGAAAAGCGGCATAGCCGGGATCGTATCCCGCCGAGGTGAAATAATCTCCGGCAAAGGTGAGATAGGATATGGCCGAGGCATTGTACATCATCCAGATGAAAGCCACCAGCCAGATGGAAGCACCTGTTTTCAACAGGGGTGTTTTATTTTGCTTTCTTGTTTCCCCCTCCTCTCCCAAGGGCTTCTCTTCGGCCGGCAAACCGGGATGCCTGAAGCAAGAAAACAGCAGGACCAGGAGGGAGTACAGGGCGGTGAGGATGACGGGCAGCCGCCAGTTCGAGGCGGCGGCGATGCGTCCGAAAACATTCAGAGCAAAAATGGTGCCCACCGGCATTACTGTATTGTAGATGCCCATGGCGGTGCCCAGATCGCCTTTGGAAAACCAGCGGGCGATCATCTGCGAGGCCACGATGGCAATCATCCCGGCGCCTATACCGGTAATGAGCCTGCCGGCGAGAAGCAGGGGGAAGGCGCCGCCCAGTCCCACCAGCAGCGAGCCGGCAAAGGCAATGGCCAGGGCGGCCATGGACACGCGCCCGGGTCCGTGAAGGTCCGTCAAAATGCCCCCGGGGATGGAAATGAAGATGCCGGGCAGGGCAAAGAAGCTCATCAGCGCTCCGGCCTGGGTGTGGGAGAGGCCCAGGGAAGGGACTATGAAACCCAGGATCGGAGGAATGACCTGAAAAACCAGGCTGTAGACCAGCATAAATATATAGACGTAGACCAGCGTTCTCCAGCGTGATTCGGGTTTTATCATTTCCTGCCCTCCTGCGGCTGCGCCGTATGCAGCCGCTCCTTTGGTCCTCTGCCCCGGAAAAACATGTCACGGCGGTTTTCCTGATATGCCCCGGATCGAAATCGTAACAGCAGTGTCTGAAAGTAGCTGAATGAATGAAACTGCTCAACGTCAGGGATGATGGTCCGTCAAGCGTCTTTGGAAATCTATCGGGAGAGCTGCCCCCCTGACAGATCGAGGAGCAGGGTAAATTCTTTCAATATTTGTACCAGCTCGTCGATTCTTTCCGGGACGACCCGCTCCAGGTTGTCCAGGTGGGAATGGAAAAAACAGCAGCCCAGTTCGGCCGAACCGGCATTGCCCAGGGTGGTGGAGGGGATGCCTGCAGCCAGGAAGGAGCCGCTGTCGCTGATGGTGGTGAAAGCTCCCTCCAGCGGTGCCGCGCTTCGCCCCGTTGTTCCGGTCACGGCCTCATCGAGAAGGGCGTTCAGCCCTTTACTGGTGCTGTAGCGGCTGGTGAAAACGCCGTCCTCGGCCCAATAGACATAATCTCCATCCTGGCAGACCAGCTCCAGGTTGACATTGCAGCAGGGCAGCGTTCTTTCCCGGTCCCGGACATAGGCCTGGGAACCCTGCACATTCAGCTCTTCGGCGGCGAAAATGACCACCGTTACTGCGGTTTTTTCCAGGGGAAGCTCAGCAAGCTCTTCCGACAGCTTCATGAGAACGGCGGTGGCTGTGCCGTTGTCCACGGCTCCAGGCGAGGGGCGGACCATAAAGCCCCCGCCAAAGGTCAGCGCAAGGAGCAGCCAGTAGGCCGGCAGCAGCGCCATCAGCCCTCCCAGGAGCAGTCGAAGGGCCTTGCCGGGGCGGCGCTTCCGGTAATGAAGGCCCCACCAGGCAAGGGCCAGCAGCGCTCCCGCTGCCACCGAGGGGATGATCAATTTAAATACCAGTTCGCGCTGCCGGTGATCCAGGGGCTGGGTCTTGGAATCGTAGTGGGCGGAGAAAATCAGCTCCTGCTCTGCGCTCCCGGGGTGGAAGGCGATCACAATGTTTTCGGCCTCTTTCCGGACAAGTCCGCTGAGCACGGGGATACCCAGGCTGAATTCGAAAAGCATGAGCAGGCCCAGCAGCAGCACGGGCAGCGCCGCCAACCAGCTTTTGCGGAAGAAAGCCAGGTAGATAAACAGGATAGTCAGGATAATGATGGCTGTGGCAGCGATTTCGTAAATATAGGGGCGCATGCTGAAGAGGTGCGTTTCCACGGGGAGATTCCGCTCCGCCAGCCATCCCTTGATGTATTCGGCTGCCCGGTAGAACTCATCGCTTCCGTTGGGCCGGGGAACAGCAATGGTTTTCAGGATATCCATCTGTTGATCAGCTCCTTTTAACAGTCAGCTGCCGGTTCCGGATTGTTACAGTCCTCATTGCCGGGAGGGGCGGAAATCTATTTCCCGGCTATCTGCCCCCGAATGGCCCGGGCAGGTGTTTCCTGTTGCCCCGCCGCTCGTTGATGGATTCGCCAAT
>JAPXLS010000163.1:0-4679 GCA_033809435.1 Bacillota bacterium | reverse complement strand
GCGATCTCCTGCTCGGGGCGGAGCTCTCCCGGGACCTCGATTTTGTCGTGGTTCCCGATGCCCTTGCCTTTGCCGCGGAGGCGGTCAAATTCCTGGGCGGCAAGCTGAAGGTATTCGAGCATTTCGGTACGGCCTCGCTCTTCCTTGAAGAGGGCCTGCGGCTCGATTTTGCCACGGCGCGGCGCGAGATATACGCCGCCCCGGCGGCGCTGCCGCAGGTGGAGGAAACGGGCAGCCTGAAAAGCGATCTGTACCGGCGCGATTTTACCATAAACACCCTGGCCTGTTCGCTGCTGCCGCAATCCTTCGGCGAGCTGTATGACTTTTTTGAGGGCCGGCAGGATCTGCGCCGCGGCATGATCCGGACCCTGTACCAGCTCAGTTTTGTGGATGATCCGCTGCGGGTGCTCCGCGCCGTCAGGTTCGAGCAGCGCTTCGGATTCCAGATAGAGGAGGGCACCCTGGAGCTCATCGAAAAAGCGCTGCGCAGCAGGGTCCTGGAAAGGGTCAGCCGCCGGCGGCTGGCCCGGGAGATCTCCCTCATCTACGGGGAGAGAGACCCGGCGGCCCTCCTGATGCGGCTGCAGGAGCTGAATATACTGGAGTTCCTGTACCCCCGCCTCTCGCCCGGACCGGAGACGTGGCAGCGCCTGGGCCGCATCGGCGAGGCCCTGGCCTGGGCGGAAGGGAGGGAATGGAGCAGGCCTCCGGAAAAAGAACTGGTCTACCTGAGCGGGCTGCTCATGGAGCTGGAAGAGCAGGACCGGCTGGCCATCATCCGGCGGCTGGGCCTGTCGCGCGACCGGGCCGCAGCCGTCCTGCAGGGATGCAGCCAGGCGCCGGCGCTGCTGGAAGAGCTCTCGGGCAGGGAGGGCGCAGCCGCCCGCCCCAGTTTACTCGTGAACAGGCTGGATCCCCTTTTCCCCGAGACCATCCTGCTGCTTTACGCCCTCGCCGGGAACCGGGTTCTGCGGGATCACCTCAGGCTCTACCTTGAAAGCCTGCGCCATGTCCGCCCCCGGCTCAGGGGGGGCGCCCTGAAGGAGCTGGGCTTGCAGCCGGGCCCCCTTTTCGGGGAGATCCTGGATGCGCTGCGCCGGGCCGTTCTCGACGGAGAACTGCGCAGCTACGACGAGGAGCTTGATTTTGTGACATCCTACCTGGAGCGGTTGGGAGGGGACAAAAATATTTCCCGATAACATGCTTGAGCTGCTGTACCGCATACCGGCGCTGCTGCTGGCCATCACCTTCCATGAGTACGCTCACGGGCGCGTGGCCTATCATTTCGGCGACGCCACGGCCAGGTGGCAGGGCCGGCTCAGCCTGAACCCGCTGCGCCACCTGGATCCCATCGGCACCATCGCCCTGCTGCTCTTCGGCTTCGGCTGGGCCAAACCCGTGCCCATCAACCCGTACAATTTTCGCGACTACCGTTCGGGTCTGCTCTGGGTCTCCCTGGCCGGGCCGCTGGCCAATTTTGCCCTGGCCCTGGCCGCCCTGTTCCTGCATTTTATCCCGGAGAAACTGGGGCTGTACTGGGCGCCCTACCTTCAGTTCACGGAGACCCTGGCGCTGTTCAATGTCCTGCTCGGCGTTTTCAACCTGGTGCCCGTACCACCGCTGGACGGCTCCAAGATCCTGGCGGCGCTGGCGCCGGACAATATCGCCGGCTATATGCGCCGCATTGAACCTTACGCCCCTGTTTTGCTCATGGTGCTCATATTCAGCGGGCTCATCGGCCGCATCATCGGGCCCCTGTACCGCCATGTGCTGGGCGCCATGGTCACGGTTGTTCGCCTGATTCTGGGCTTAATGTGAGGAGTGAAAGAATGAACAAAGATCATCCGGAAAATGGGAAAAAAATCATCGTCAGCGGGGCCCGTCCCAGCGGGCGACTGCACCTGGGCAATTATATCGGCGCCCTTCAAAAATGGATCGAACTGCAGGATGAATACAGCTGCTACTACTTTGTTGCGGACTGGCATGCCCTGACCACGGGCTACCGGGAATCACGCGAGATCGGGGAGAACAGCCGGGAGATGGTCCTGGACTGGCTCAGCGTGGGCCTCGATCCGGAGCGGTCCGTTCTTTTCCGCCAGTCCGAGATCAAGGAGCATGCCGAACTCTTTCTGCTCCTGGCCATGATCACGCCCATTGCCTGGCTGGAGCGCTGCCCCACCTTCAAGGAGCAGCTTCGCGAACTGGAGGGAAAGGAGATCAACAACTACGGCTTCCTGGGCTATCCCCTGCTGCAGGCGGCCGATATACTGGCCTACCGGGCCCGGGCCGTGCCCGTGGGCGAGGACCAGCTGCCGCACCTGGAGATCACCCGCGAGGTGGCCCGCCGCTTCAACCATATCTACGGCAGGGTTCTGCCCGAGCCCGAGCCGCTGCTGGGGCGGTACACCCTGCTGCCGGGCATTGACAGCCGCAAGATGAGCAAGAGCTACGACAACTACATCGCCCTCTCCGACCCGCCGGAGACGGTGAAAAAAAAGGTGAGCCTCATGATCACCGATCCGCAGCGGGAGCGGCGGCGCGATCCCGGACGTCCCGAGGTGTGCACCGTGTACCGGTTCCAGGAGATCTTCAACCCGCCGGAGATAGAGCGCATTCAGTCCGACTGCCGCTCCGCCGGCATGGGCTGCGTTCAGTGCAAGGAGCTGCTGGGGCGCAGACTGGCGGAGATGCTGGCTCCCATCCATGAACAGCGGCGCAGGCTCGAAGGGAAGCCGGGGTACGTGGAAGAGGTTCTTCACACCGGCGAGGAGAGGGCCCGCAAGGCGGCCCGCGCCACCCTTGACGCCGTCCGCGGAGCCATGGGAATCTGATGTCCGCCGGCGCCTCCTCCTGCACCATAAAGCTGCCCATTTTCGAGGGCCCCTTTGATCTGCTCTTTCACCTGGTGAAGAAGGCGGAGCTCGACATCTGGTCCGTATCCATCGCCGCCATAACGGAGCAGTATCTCGACTACCTGCAATCCATGCGGGAGCTGAATCTCGACATTGCCAGCGAATTTCTGGTCATGGCGGCCACGCTGCTGCGGCTCAAATCGAAGCTGCTGCTGCCCCGGCCGCCCCTGGCCGCGGAGGAAGAGGAGGATGAGGGGCTTTTCCAGTTCAACAGCCCCGAGGAGCTTTTCCAGAGGCTGGAGGAATACCGCCGTTTCAAGGAGGCGGCCTCCTTCTTCGCCGGCCTGGCCGAGGAGCAGCAGAAGATATTCCTGCGTTCCACCGGGGGCGGGAAGATCATGATCCTGCCGGCCCGGGAGCTGCAGCAGACCTACTACACGTACTGGGAGGGGGCCCACCTGCTGGGCGAGATCATGGCCCGCTTCGAGGCCGCCGCAGCGGCGCGCTCCATCACGCCCGTCATTGATCTGCTCGACGACCTGCCGGTAAGCGATCAGAGCGACTATATCTGCTCGCTGCTGGAGCACAGCGGGCGGACCCTGCCCCTGCGCTCTTTCCTCCGGGGGAAAGGGCTCTGGGAGCTGCTCGTTACCTTCATCTCCCTGCTGGAGCTGGCCCGCCTGCGCAAGGTGGTCCTGCTGCAGGAGAAACCTTTCGGCCCCATCCTGGTGGGGCCGGCAAAGGAGAAATGCCCATGAAAACTGCGGAGCACAGGGCCCTTGTCGAAGCCCTTCTTTTCCTGAAGGAGGAGCCCGTCAGGCCCGAGAAGTTGGCCGCCGCCCTGGAGATCACCCCTGAAGAGGTGCGGAGCCTGGTGGAGGAGATGCAGCAGGAGCTCATCCGCCGGCGGAGCGGCCTGCGCATATTTGAAGTTGCCGGAGGCTACCGAATGGGCAGCGCCCCGGAGCTGGCGCCTTTGCTGGAGAAAGCGCTGGGCGGGGCGGAATCGGGCGCCCTCTCCCCGGCGGCCCTGGAGACCATGGCCATAATCGCGTACAGGCAGCCCCTTACCCGCATGGAGATAGAGGCGGTGCGCGGCGTCCGCTGCGAGCATATCCTGGACAATCTTCTCAAGCGCAGGCTCATCCGCATCAGCGGCCGCCGGGAAGGACCGGGCCGCCCCCTCATCTACAGAACCACCCCCGATTTTTTGCGCTATTTCGGCCTGAAAGGCCTGGAGGAGCTGCCTCCCCTGGAGGACTGATCCCCGCCTTCACCGCCCGCCCCTTGCGGCAACATTTGTAAATTGCACATTCCTGCCCGAAAGAGGCCCGGGCGCCGCGGCGCCCCGCGCGCTGCCGGGGCCCGGTTTCATCTCCTCCCGGGATGCCCGTCACCATCCAAAAAACATTTTCTGTTCCCCCCGGGAGCCCGGCCCCGGGGCAACGGGGAGCGCGTTTATTTACCCCGGAAGGGTATAGTATGGTTGGTGAACAATTCTTCCAGGGGAGAGAAACTATGGCCTGGTGGGCCTGGCTGCTGCTGATCATTTCCGCGTTGCTCCTTCCGGCCGCCCTGCTCCTGCTGCTGCCGCTGCGCATATTCGTGCGCTACCTGAGAGAAAATAGAAAAGATCAGATCAGCCTGAGGATAAAGCTGGGCTTTGTCGGACTGCGCCTTCATCTGTGGAGGGAAAGCATCGCCGGCGGGAGCTTTGCCCGTCACCTGGCCCTGGGGCGCCTGGCGCTGCCTGCCGCCCTGCTCGAGAAGGCGGCCGGCCGGATGGGGTGGACCAGAAATATCCTCGATCCCAAAAAACCGGCGGGC
>JAPXLS010000162.1:0-4711 GCA_033809435.1 Bacillota bacterium | reverse complement strand
TCGATTCCTTTTTTGAGGGCGCCTCCCCTGGGCGCCGCGGCCATCTCATCGATGAGCTCCCGGGGCACGAATATGCCCGGCACGTTGTCATTCATGAATCTGGCCATCCGGGCCGATGAAAGCAGAACAATGCCGGCCAGGATCTTTACCGGGAACTGGCGGGCGTACTCCATGAATTTGGCGAACCTTTCCAGGTCGTAAATGGCCTGGGTCTGGAAAAATTCGGCTCCGGCCTCCACCTTTTTTTCAAATTTGATCAGCTGCGGTTCCAGCGGATCGGCCTCGGGGGTGACGGTGGCTCCGGCGCAGAATTCCACGGCGCCCTGGAGCTCATTTCCGCCGAAGTCCATGCCGCCTTCCATCTGCCGCACACCGTGCAGCAGCTGCACCGAATCCAGATCGAATATGCCCTTGGCTTCGCCGTGATCGCCCACGGGCACGGCGTCGCCGGTGAGGCAGAGCACATTTTGGATGCCCTGGCTGTAGGCCAGAAGCAGCTCCGCCTGCAGGGCGATGCGGTTGCGATCACGACAGGTCATCTGCAGGACAGGCTCGCCGCCCCGCTCCTTGATGGCCAGACAGCCGCCGATAGAGGGAAAGCGCATCACCGAACTCTGGTGATCCGTTACATTGAGGGCGTCGACTTTGTCCGAGAGCAGCTCGATGTGTTCATACATCTGCTCCAGATCCGTTCCCTTGGGCGGGCCGATTTCGCCGGTGATCACAAAGTCCTTGCCGGCCAGCGCCTCTTTCAGCTTTGAAGCCATCTCCATCCCTCCTTTGTCATGAGATGACGGACTCCCGGGGCCGGGGCATGACCTGGTGGTTCCGGGGCGGATGATATTTGCGCATCAGGTCAAGCCGGCCCTGTTCCTTGAGCCGGTTGTAGATCAGGGTGAAGGCGCAGTCCTTTTCCGGATCAACCTCGCATTTTCCCTTGTTCGTGCCGCCGCAGGGCCCGTTCAAAAGCCCCTTGTGGCAGGCGGTGAGGGGACAGATCCCCGCCGTTTCCCCCAGAATGCACCGGCCGCACTGGTCGCAGGCTTCGAAGAAACGGCCGGGGCTTTTTTCCATGCCGATAAATAGAGTATCCAGGGCGGGGATAACGGGCTGGGGCAGGTACGAGTTCACGCGCTGCACGCCCAGGGCGCAGGCCATCACGATGATGCACTGGGCGTCCTGCACCGCTTTTTTATGTTCATGCAGCAGCTCCGCCGTCATTTCGTCGCAGGCGGTGGGGATAACCAGCCATCCGGTAACAAGTTTGCCCACCTCCTGCAGGCTCTCCCTCATGGCCTTCACCTCGTCTATCCCCCCGGTCCGGGCCATGGTGGCGCAGGTGCCGCAGCCGATCAGAAAGACGCGGTTCAGCCCGTTGCTCAACCTTTTCACTTCTGCAAAGGGCTTCTGCCTTGTCAGCGATTTCATGATAAACCTCCTTTACCTTTCCAGATCGCAGCGCAGGCAGCGGCTGCTTTCCTGCCGGGCTTGCGCCTCCTCCAGGCCCAGCTCCGTCTCCAGGAAATTGTCAATGCGCTCCTCAAAGGGAAGCCGCGGTATGTCGGGCCGGTAGCGGGGCTCCCAGCTCTCCTCCTCCTCCAGCAGGGGCTCTTCCTCAATGAAATCGGGCTTGAGATCGTACATCTCGACGCGGGAAAGATCGCCTTTCAGGTATTTATCGATGGCCAGGGCTCCCCTTCTGCCGGCGGCAATGGTCTCTATGACCATGCCCGGGCCGGAGATGAAGTCGCCCCCGGCAAAGACGCCGGGCACATTGGAGATGAGCGTGTTCTCGTCAACAACCAGGGTTTCCCATCTGGTCCGCTCCAGGGCGCTGTCGGGCGGCAAAAAGGAAAGATCGGGCGCCTGGCCCACGGCGGCAAAGACGCTGTCCGCAGGCAGGAAAAACTCGGAACCGGGAATGGGCAGGGGCCGCCGGCGGCCGCCGGCATCGGGCTCGCCCAGCTGCATGCGGATGCACTGCAGGCCCGTCACCTTCCAGTTTTCGCTCACGATGCGCGTGGGCGCCGTCAGGAACTGCACCTGAACCCCTTCGGCCAGGGTCTCATCGTACTCCGCCCTGGATACGGGCATCTCCTCCCGGGAGCGCCGGTACAGGATGACCACCTCGCCTGCACCCAGGCGCAGGGCGGTGCGGGCGGTGTCCAGGGCCACATTGCCGCCGCCGATAACGGCGGCGCGGGAGCCCACGTCTATGGAGCGGCCCACCTTCACATCCCTGAGAAAGCGCAGTCCATAATGGAACCCCTCCAGATCCTCCAGCTCGCCGGGGATGCCGATGCGCTGGCTCTTCTGGGCGCCGGCGGCGATGAAGATGGCCCGGTAGCCCTCCTTCTTGAGATCCTCGATGGTGAAGTTGATGTTGATGGGTGAGCTGTATTTGATCTGTACGCCGCACCTGGAAATGTAGTTGATCTCCTCGTTGATCACCGACCGGGGCAGGCGGAAGTCGGGGATGGCCACGGAGAGCATGCCGCCGCCCACGGGCAGGGCCTCGAAAACGGTGACGGGGTAGCCCATGCGGGCCAGGAAATAGGCGCAGGAGAGGCCGCAGGGCCCGGCCCCGATGACCGCTATTTTCTGGGGATGGCGCAGGGCAAAGGGCTCGGGCGGCGGCAGTTCGGCAATATGCTCGAAGTACCAGTCCGCGGCAAAGCGTTTGAGCGCCTTGATCGCCACGGGGTCATCCAGCTCGCCGCGGCGGCACCTTCCCTCGCAGGGGTGGTGGCAGATGCGCCCGCAGATGGCGGGGAAGGGGTTGCGCTCGCGGATGGTCTGCACCGCCTCCAGGTACTCGCCCTCCCGGATCTGGGCCACGTACCTGGGGATATCGATGCCCACGGGGCAGGTGTGCTGGCAGGGCGAGATCATGAGGGAATCGCATACGGCGGCGGGGCATTTTTTCTCCACGATGTGGGCCTCGTATTCCTCCCGGAAATATTCCAGGGTGGTCAGCACGGGATTGGGACAGGTCTGGCCCAGACCGCAGAGGGAGGTCTCCTTCACCGTCCTTGCAATTTTGAGCAGCCGATCCAGGTCCTCGTCGCGCCCCCGCCCCTGGGTGATGCGGGTGAGGATGGCCAGCATCTGCCTGGTGCCCAGGCGGCAGGGGGCGCACTTGCCGCAGGATTCATCCTGGGTGAAGCTTAAAAAGTAGCGGGCAATCTCCACCATGCAGGTGGCGTCGTCCATGACCACCATGCCCCCGGAGCCCATGATGGAGCCAAGCCCGGCCAGCGATTCATAATCAACGGGCGTATCCATGAAGCGGGCGGGGATGCAGCCCCCGGAGGGGCCGCCGGTTTGAACGGCCTTTAACTCCTTTTCGCGGGGGATGCCCCCCCCGATATCGTAAATGATCCTGGACAGGGGCGTGCCCATGGGCACCTCCACCAGGCCGCTGTTGTTGATCTTGCCGGTGAGGGCGAATACGGCCGTGCCCCTGCTATTCTCCGTGCCCAGGCCGGCGAACCAGTCCGCGCCGCGGCCCAGGATGGCCGCTGCGGCGGCCAGGGTCTTCACATTGTTGATGATGGTGGGTTTGCCCCGCAGTCCCGACTGGGCCGGAAAGGGGGGGCGCGGGCGGGGCATGCCCCTGCGGCTCTCGAGGGAGGCGATGAGCGCCGTCTCCTCGCCGCAGACAAAGGAGCCGGCCCCCTCCATCACGTGGATGTTAAAATTGAAGCCCGAGCCGAGAATGTTGTACCCCAGAAAGCCCCTGGCCAGGGCCTGCTGCAGGGCATTGCGCACCCTTTTCACGGCCAGGGGGTACTCGGCGCGGACATAGATAAAGCCCTCATCGGCGCCGGTGGCATAGCCGGCAATGGTGAGCCCCTCCACAATGGCAAAGGGATCGGCCTCCAGGATGGAGCGGTCCATGAAGGCGCCGGGATCGCCCTCATCGGCGTTGCAGATGACATATTTCTTCGGCCCCGGTGCGCTACGGCAGAATTCCCACTTGCGTGCCGTGGGAAATCCGGCACCGCCCCGGCCGCGCAGCCCGGCGGCGGCCATCTCCTGAATGACACCCTGCGGGGTCATCTCCAGAAGGGCCCTTTTCAGGCCGCGGAAGCCTCCCCATTCCAGGCTGTCGTCAATATTTTCCGGGTTGATATGGCCGCAGCGCTGCAGGATCACCCGCTGCTGCTGCCGGTAAAAATTGACGGCGGCATAGCGGGGGATGGCCTCGCCGGTGACGGGATCCACGTAGAAGAGCCGCTTCACCGGTTTTCCGTCCCGCAGGTGGGATTGGACAATCTCGGCGGCATCCTCGGCCTGGACTCCGGTGTAAAATATCCCTTCAGGCTCGACCACAACAATGGGGCCCTGCTCGCAGAAGCCATGACAGCCGGTGTAGTCCACGTCAACGCCGGGCAGCTCCAGCCGGGCCACTTCGTCCCTGAGCAGGCCATAGATCTCCGCGGAGCCGCCGGCCTGGCAGCCGGTGCCCCGGCAGACCAGAATTTTACGCCGGCTCATGGCTCTCATCCTTTCTTTTGAGCAGCCGGCCCACTTTTTTGGGGTTCATCCTGCCGTGGACCTGCTCATTGATGACCATGCTGGGAGCCAGGGCGCAGACACCGAGACAGGCCACCGTTTCCAGGGTGTATTCCAGGTCCCCGGTGGTCTCGCCCTCCTCTATGCCCAGGTGCTGTTTGACCAGTTTGAGGATGGTTTTCCCCCCCCGGAC
>JAPXLS010000161.1:0-4737 GCA_033809435.1 Bacillota bacterium | reverse complement strand
ACTTGTTCCAGGGTTCCTGGCACTGTACCGGCCCAGCACCTCCGCCACTGCATTGCTCTCGGCGGTATGCGTGATCCCCACCGTCAGCCGCCGCTTGCGCCTCTTTTCGTCGAGAATGCTCTGCTCCATCTTCCCGTGCAAGGCAATGATCCGCCGGGCATAGCGGATGACAATTTGCCCCTCATTCGTTGGCCTTATCTCATTTCCTACCCGGTTGAGGAGTTTTACATTCAGCTCCTTTTCCAGCCTCTTTATATGCTGCGTTACAGCGGGCTGGGTCAACGACAGCTGCCCGGCCGCGCGCGTATAGCTGTTCAGCTCGACAACGGCGATCAGGGTATACAACTTGGGATCGATCATCATATCATCTCCAGTTATAACGTTACTTTATGGCATACTAACAAATAATGAATTTACTTTATGCAGCTTATGCATAATAATAACATAAACCAAGGTAAGGAGCGAAGGTCAGGGCCTGTAATTTGTATCCACAGCCCCTATCCTTTCTCCCATGTTGTCAAGATCGTCCCTCTATTCAGCACAGCGCTTCGAGCGATAACCAAACCTTCGGTACACGGCGCTGCAGCATAAGCTCCCTGCCCTGATTTTTAGACCCGCCGCCGCCATACCGGCCCAGACGACGCTTTCTGGCAGCAGCGCGGGAACATATCCTATTTCAAGGGGCATCACCGATGTGAAAGGTATTCTGATCCATTTGCACAGCAACACGATCATTCTTCTATCCCTGTCGGTAATTCTACTGGCCGGTTTTCTGCTCACGCGTGTTACAAAACTCGCCAGGCTGCCCAATGTCATCGGCTACATCATGGCCGGCATTCTCATCGGCCCTCACGCCCTCAACCTGGTCGGCCGGGAGATGGTTGCAAAAATGGGCTTTGTCAGCGACATCGCCCTGGCCTTCATCGCCTTCGGCGTGGGCCGCTACTTCAAGAAAAAATACTTCAAGGAAACCGGCGCCGGTGTAGTGGTGATCACCCTGTTTGAATCGCTGCTGGCCGGCATACTGGTGGCACTCTCCATGCATTTCCTTTTCCGCCTGCGCTGGGATTTCAGCCTGCTTCTGGGCGCCATCGCCACGGCTACAGCGCCTGCCAGCACCATGGTCACCATCCGGCAGTACCGGGCCCGCGGTCATTTCGTGAACATACTGCTGCAGATCGTTGCTTTTGATGATGCCATCTGCCTCATTGTATTCAGCATGGCGGCGGCCGTCATCAGCGCCAATACGGGAGGTGGTGTTTCCACATACGAGATTCTGCTGCCCCTGCTCTACAACACCGCTGCGCTGGTTATGGCCTTTGCAAGCGGCGCCGTGTTAAGCAAACTGATGACCCCGGCGCGGAGCGAGGACAACCGGCTCATATTGACAATTGCGCTGCTGCTGGGCATGGCAGGGCTATGCGCCGCCGTGGACATCTCCCCCTTGCTCTCCTGCATGCTTTTCGGCACCACCTATATCAACATGACCAGGGACAAGGAGCTGTACAGACAGATCGAGCGTTTCACCCCGCCCATCCTCTCCATGTTCTTTGTGATATCGGGTATGAACCTGGACCCCGGTTCCTGCAGAACCCTGGGGCTGATCGGCGTCGCCTATTTTCTGATCCGGATTGCTGGAAAGTATATTGGCGCCTACCTGGGCAGCCTGACTGCAAAGTCTACCGGAACCGTGCGCAATAACCTGGGGCTGGCCTTGATCCCCCAGGCCGGAGTGGCCATCGGCCTGGCCCTTCTGGGAAAAAGAATTTTGCCCGACAGTGCGGGAAATATGCTGCTGGCTATCATATTATCCTCCTCTGTTCTGTACGAACTTGTCGGCCCCGCCTGTGCAAAAATTGCCCTGATCCATTCCGGCGCTATCCGGAAGGAAAACCTGTCCACAGGCAAGATGCAGGAAGAGGAGGGCGCAGCGTGAATGAGCCTGCAGCGAACGGCTTTCCGGCCGGGGGCTGTCCGCCGTCCCGAATGAACCGCCCCGCCCCCCCCGGGTACGGGACTGCTGCTGCAGGAACAACCGGCGCTGCTGTAGAAAGGAAAACCAGGTCGTTTTATACTTTCCCACACAGTTTAAGCAGAGTGAAGGAGCAAACCAACCGTGACCGACATCATCTTCCCCGACCCGCCCGACCCTGATGGGTGCAGTTGCAAAAGCCGGCAGGACGGAACCGTGCACCTGGACCGCCGCAGAGGACGCAGCGCCGCCGGTCCGCTCTATTCCGCCTTCCGGGCCGGGGGCACCCGGGGGCAAAATGTTCTGCCCGGGGATAGAGCGCCCGGGGGTGTAGCCCGGGGCAGCAGGGAGCATCTGCTCTTTGTCACCCTGACAGCAGCCATTGATGATCGGGGAGACAGCACCGGGCTGTGGAACAGCTCCCGGCTGGCATATGAAAACCCCGCCTCGGCATACCTGTATGAACCGGCGAAACTGGATCGGGCGCCGTTCAAAAAAATAGTCCGGGATATGCAAAAGTTCAAACTTGGCCGTAAAACCATCAGGGATGCCCAGATCTGGACTACCATATCCACCATTTTACTGAGGGACTACGACAGCAATCCGCAGAACCTGCTGGCTGCAGGTAATTTTGAATATGGACGGATAACAAGGATACTGCTGGAGAGCCTGCATGGCAGGGGGAAAAATAAGAGGCCGGACTTTCCGAATCTGCGGGAGCCGGAGATCGGGCTCCGCTGGTTTCGAATGCTCCGGGACCATCCGGGTATTCCGCTGAAAGGCATGGAAGCTGTCCCCATTCCTGTCGATATCCATGTCGCCCTTTCCACCCTGTGCCTGGGTGTCATCAAAGGGCGCTACGAAGGACCGCTTCTGCACCTTCGCGATCCCATCCGTGAAGCCTGGTCCGGGCCCGTTGAGAGCGCCGCCCTCCCCGATGGCCCACCCATCATCGCTCTTGATCTCGTTGGACCGCTGCAGCGCCTCTCCCGCTGGGGCTGCAGCACCCGGAATGCGGAGGGGACCTGTGCAGCTGCGCAGGACTGCCCTTGCAGGGATTACTGTACCCCGGGGCTGATCGAGATCAATACGAAAAATAATTTCATCAGATTCGACACTGGATAAAATATCACCGGGTAACCTTCCCCTCGTATCGGAAATCTACCCGTGATACAGGGATCAGGGAAGGGGGAAGGTGGTGCGGAGCGGGGCTTCTTTCATCCCTCCTGCGGGATCATGGGTAAATTTGCGATAGGGAATCCACATGGGTTCGCCGGCGCCGTTGCCGTAACGAACGGCGCCGCTCAGACCTCCCGCCCTGGAGGGGAGTTCAAGGATGCAATTCAACCAGTCCATCCAGCTGATCATCTGATCCAGGGGCGCGTACGAGATGCGCTGCAGCACGGCGGGACTGCTGAAAGAGGCGTGGCCCACCAGCACCAGGTGATCCCTGGCCCGGGTAACGGCCACGTAGAATAGCCGTTTTTTTTCGGCGATGAGCATGTCGCGTTGTCTTTTCTTGAGTATCCGCTTGACCAGCAGCGGCTCGGAAAGCCACCCCTTTTCGGCATCGGGGGCATCAATACCGATCTCGGCCTGATCGCGGCGATCAATGCCGCCGGCGGTGATATCCATTTCATGGGGCACCCGGCCGGCATAAAGCGGTTCACGCTCACCGAAGTTGAAAACAGCCGCCAGGTCGGGCACAAAAACCATGGGGAATTCGAGCCCCTTGGACTGGTGCACGGTCATGATCTGCACCGCCCCGCCCAGGCTGATATCGATATCGGCCTCACCCTCCTCCTCGATATAATCTATGCGGGCGTTCAGCCAACAGCAAAAGTCAGCCAGATCGCCGCCCTGTAGGGCCATTTCACGGGCGCTGTCCATCAATTTTTCCATGTTGGAAACAGCCTGTTCCCCCCGGAAACCCCGCCCCAGGCTGGCGTAGCAACAGCTGCTGTTGAGAATCTCGCGTAGCAGCTCCATGAGAGGAAGCCGGCCGGCGAGGCCGAGCCAGCGTGAAAGATTCGCTGCGGCTGCAGCCAGCGCCCGGCTGTCGGCATCGGAAAAGCTGTCGCCTGCGCCCCCCGCGGCACTTGATACAAGGGCGGTCAGTTTATCCCAGAGCGAACCCTGCGGCGCGCTTCTGGATAAAAGGAAGATCCCCTCGTCGGAGAGATGGCCGGCGGGTGAGCGCAGGAAAGCCACAAGGGCGCGATCATCGGCCGGATCGATGAGGAAGCTGAGCAGATTGCCCAGATCAATGATCTCCTGCCGCTGATAATAGCCGCGGCCCCGGACCACGGTAAAGTTGATCCCGCTTTTGCGCAGGGCTTCCTCGTAGATCTTGATCATGGTCCGGCGATTGAGAAGGATAGCCACGGCAGGTTCTCCCCGGCGGGCGCTGTCGCGAACCCGCTCGTACTTTTCGTCATCACCGGACAGTACCTCCTTCAGCTTACCCGCGATCAGCAATGCTTCCCGGAAATGGGGAGACTGCGTATCGTCTCTATTCCCCGGCCCCGCCGCAGACCCTTTGCCGGAGGCGCCCCCAGTTCCCCGCGGCCCTTCCTCCCCGTCAACTTCAAGGGATGCATCGCCGCCCGGGGGGGCCTCATCGGCCAGCAGCAGCTCCACGCTGCCCGGATCGCTGTTACCGGAGCAGCTGAGCAGCTGCGGCCGGGCGTCGTATTCTTCATAGATCTCCCTGGAGAACAGATCCTTGAAAAACATGTTAAAAAATTTGATCGGCGCCCTGGCGG
>JAPXLS010000160.1:0-4762 GCA_033809435.1 Bacillota bacterium | reverse complement strand
AGCGTGTGCAGGCCTCCGCATTGAACACTTTGGCAGGATTGAGCAGCTCCTCCATCCAGGCACCCCCTGTTTTAAAATTAAAACAATTCTAGAATATGTTTGCCTATATAATTCGCCGGCTGCCGGTAATTACCTGCAGAAAGAGTAATAAAGGAGCTGCTTGCCCCTGCTCAGATCACCTCCTTGGCCACGTAAGGCGAGGTGCTCGCCCGCAGCAGGGCACTGTAGTTAAGCTTGAATTCGAGGACAGCGCCCACGCCCACAGGGGCGGCGGCCTCTTCCACATCGCAGATCAGGTGATCCGAGGAGGCGCCCAGGATCTCGAGGCCCGGATCAAGCGGGATCAGCCCTTCAGGATCGATATCCTGCCGGCCCAGGGCCAGCAAGGCGCGCATTCTCATGCCCCGGTCCTCGAAATGAGGCACATTGCCAAAGGCGTCCTGCCCGATCTCACCCAGGGGTTGGGAGGGCTTCCGCTGCAGCTCGATCACCTCCGCCTTGAGCAGGAAGGCATCGCCGCTGCAGCCGGGAACATCTTCCCTGCAGACGGCCTCCTTGCCCAGGAGAATACCTTCACCTATCCTCAACTCGGTAATGCCCGGAGGCATTTGCCGCTCCCAGACCATTTTCAGGTTGGCCGAGGTTCCGCCGGAGACGCGCTCCACTTTCCTGCCAATGCGCCTTTCCACCTGCTCCTTGACCCGGAGAAGCAGCTCCATGGTCTGCACCGTGGGGATAACGCCGCCGTAGCAGGCCAGATTCACGCCGATGCCGGCCAGGCGGATCCCCGGCGTCCGATCCATTTCCAGGGCTGCAGCAGGAGCCTGCTCTGCAAGCACTCCTTCACGCAGGTCGCCCAGATCGACCATGAGGATGACGTTGTGAATGCAACCCATCTGTATTGCCGCTTCGCCCAGACGGCGTACCGTGCCGGTTTCGGAATTCAGGCTGGTATCGGCATGGGCAACCGCCTCCCGGCACTGCGACGGGCCCGGAGCACGCAGCAGAACGGTCTCCCCCCGGTAGCCCCCCTCCCTGATCCGGGCCAGGTTGGCAATGCGGGAGTCCCCGATGGCCGCTGCACCGCCTCTGATCATCGCCTCCACCACCGCAAGATGCGCCGCCGTGCCCTTGGCCACGGCCACCAGGCGCAGCCCCTGCTTTTGCAGAAGCGAGGCCACCCGGCCGGTGTTCTGTTCAATTTTACCGGAATGAATGGTCAATAGCGGATAGCTCACAATTTCAACTCCAGACTGTCCAGTAATAGTGAAAGAGCGGCCTGGGGACAGCGCCGGGCCAGCACCCCGCAGGTGGCCATGATGTAGCGTCTGTCGATGGCGATCCGCGCCGCCTGCGGGTACAGTTCACGGCCCTGTCCCTGCCCGGCAAGGGCGGCCAGCGCCTCCCGGCCTCCGGGCAGGCGCGTCAGCGGTCCGCCGGTGCCGATAATGGTCCGCACCGCGGTAAGGTCCTTGCCCGAAGCCACCGTGATCCGGCCGGTGGGGCCGTAAAGATGCTTGATCCGGCCGGCATGCCGCTTGAAGGCGATGTTGCAGGCGCCGTCGCGCAGGCGCTTCGCCAGACTGATTTCCGGTTCGCTTTCGGGGATGACCCGCAGATTTTTCAAGAGAGGCGCCGGATCAAAGCCCAGCTCCCGCTCCAGGCTGTCGCCAAGAAGCCCGGCAATATTCCTGGCGTTGACATGGATGCCCAGGTCCCCCTCCACCGTGCGCTTGGCCGCCGGTTCCGGACTCTCCAGAATGGCCTGGATCTCGGGGCTGCCCCGGGCCACGGAATGCACATCGGTGGTGGCGCCGCCCACATCGACGGCGCAGAGATCGCCCAGAAGGGGCTGCAGCAGCTTGCAGGCCTCCATGACCGCCCCGGGAGTGGGCAGGATGGGGCCGCCGACCATGCTCCGGATCCGCTCCATGCCCGGCGCCGTCACGATATGTTCCTCGAATACCTCCTGGATCACCCTGCGGGCCGGCTCCACGACGAGCTCGTCCACGCGGGGATAGACATTGTCCACGAAGCGGGCCTTCACCCCGGCAGTTTCGAAAATGGCGGCCAGCTCCGCCCGGGCCGCCACATTGCCGGCGTAGACCACCGGCACCCCGAGCCTTAGCCCGGCAATGAGCCGGGCATTGTGCAGGGCTGTCTCCTTCTCCCCGTAGTCCACCCCGCCGGCCAAAAGGATCATCTTGGGCTTGATCTGAAGCAGCTGCTCCATGTCCGCTGCGGTCATCTTCCCAGCGGTGATCATCTTGAGCACGGCTCCCGCGCCCAGGGCCGCTTCCCGGGCCGCCTTCACCGTCATCTCGTATACCAGGCCGTGCACGCTCATGGAGAGCCCCCCGGCGGCGCTGGAGGCGGCCGCAAACTCGTTCCAATCAAGCTCGCACCCCGGCCCCGCCGCCAGGTTCTCCACGGCCCGCTCCAGGGCGGCGGTGACATCGCCGCCCTGCTGCAGGGTGGCGGCGAAACCCTGGCCCAGCAGCCGCGGCGGCTCCAGTCCCACGGCGCTGACCACGGTGGTGGTGCTCCCTATTTCCGCCACAAGCAGATCTGCCTTCATCTCCACTGTCCTTTTTACTCCCCGCCGGTGCCGGGCACCGGGCGGGAATATTAGTTGCCGCTGGTGCCTGGCACCGGATGAGAGTATTAGTTGTCGTTGGTGCCGGGTCTCTTTTCGCGGCGGCTCTTGATCAGGAAGGAGGCCACCTCGATCCCCTTGGTGCCCCGGCCGAAGCCGGCATCCATGCCCGCATCAAGGGCCAGCTGATTGTTCACCTGGGTACCGCCGCCCACAAGGATGAATCTCTCGCGGACACCCTTCTCCAGGGCGAGCTGGACCAGCCGCTCCATGTTCTTTCTGTGGATATCAGCATGGCTGATGATGGTGGAAATGAGGATGGCACCGGCGTCTTCCTCGATGGCCGCATCGATCATCTTCTCCAGCGGCACCGAGGTGCCCAGGTACACGCACTTGATCCCGAAGCCCTCGATGCCGCCGTGCTTGATGTCGATGATCTCGCGCATGCCCACGGAGTGTTCATCTTCGCCCACGGTGCCGCAGACCACCTTCAACGGGCGCTGCGCCACCTCCTCCCGAACCTCTTCTTCCGTGAGAATCTTCGGTTTCTCGGGGATCTCCAGGGTACCCCGATCTATGGCAAAGGGGAGGATCCCCTTCAGCTCCACCAGCGTTCCTTCCGAGGGATGGATGGCCCGGACATGGATCACCTCGGGCTCCTGCAGCCCCATCTTTGCCGCCATCTCCAGGGCGGCGTATTCGGCCACCGCGGCCTTCTCCGGGATGAAGAGGGTGCAGGTGACATAGCCGTCGCCCTTCCACTCCACCTCGGGTCTGATCTCTGCGGCACCGCAGCGCTTTTCCACCTCCGCCAGCCTGCGGTTGACATTGTCTTCCGGATCGAGCTCGTCGATGTAAACGATCTTTTCGGGGCGGCAGAGGGTGCAGCCGCCGATGAGGTCGCAGGGCCGCTCCGGGTTCCCGGGCAGGTTGTTCAGGCCGTAGTGATGGCAGACGGGAGCAAAGTAACCGGGCTCGCGCCGGACAATGCTGCCGGCGGCAACGCCGCCGTTGGGGTCGCGGGCGATGCCGTCGCCATGTATTTCGGGGTATTCGCCCGAATCGACGAAGAGCCCTTCGGCCACGGCGTTGAAGTAGCCCTTCTCCTTGATCTCTTCCAGGAAAAGGACGGCTCTTTCGGTAAGCTCCCGGACCTTTGCCGGCAGGGGACCCTCCTTTTTGATCTCCACCATCTCCTGCAGCCCGTCCAGGCCCAGCAGGGTTTGTTTGGCCGTCTCCAGGGCCGCCACATTGTAATAGTGCCAGGGTACATTGCGCCCTTCGTCGGGGGTGATGGTGCTCTGCACGTGGGCCGAGGTGAGCCTGGATACGAGCAGGTTCAGGACATGGGTCACCGTGGCTTCCCTGGTATCGGACTCGATGTACCTGGTATTCTGCTGGGCCCGGATCTTGTAGTCCGAGAAGAGCCGGCGCAGGCAGACAGCGTAGGGCAGGTCATAGGCCAGGGCCGGCGCCGGCGGGGCCGTGGGCGGCACCGAGGAGAGGGCAATGTTCTCTTTTTTCATGCCCGCCGCCTCGGAAAAGGCGCAGTTGATGGCATGCTGCACCAGCAGCTCGGGCATCACTTTCCAGGCCTCCCGGGCGGTGGCATTGGCATTGTGGGCTCCGTCGATCTGGAGCATGCCGCAGGAGGCCATGATCGCCTTGGCCACGGCGGCGTCCACGTAGGAGCGCTGCATGTTCACATTCCGGTAAAGGACGTTATACTGGGGGTCCTGGTGGGCGCCGTTGACTCCCTCCTCGGCGAAGAGCACCGCTATTTCGGGTCCGGCCACTCCGGAGACGTAGGAATGAAAGTTGATCGGCCGCCCCACTTCGTCCTCGATGAGATCGATGGCCTTGCGGGTGGCCCGCAGCTGTTTCCGGGTGATGGGGATGCCCCCGATCCCCTCGGGGGTGCCCTCGAGCAGGCCGTCGATATGGCTCTGGCCGGTGGTGCGGATGACCATGAGGTGATCGGCGCCGTGCCAGGCGGCCATGCGCATGCGCCGGATATCGTCTTCAAAGCGACCCGAGGCGATCTCGGTGGTGATCACATAGTCGGGCTGGGGATCGATGTCGCCGAAGTACCTGGCCGCGGGCAGGGGAACGGACTGCCTGAGCGGCTCCGCCGTATCGCTGTAGGTCTGTCTCTTATACACATCT
>JAPXLS010000159.1:0-5022 GCA_033809435.1 Bacillota bacterium | reverse complement strand
CAGGGGGAGAGCGCCTGCTTGACGCGCAGGAGGCCGCAGGTTCGATACCTGCCGGGCGCACCAGAAAACACTGATATACAAGGCTTTTCGGGCCTTGTATTTTTTTATATCAGCGAAAAAAGGGCAGGGTCAGCTTAAGGGCCAGTGATTTAAATGATCCCTTGCATGGGCGCAGGGGATCATCGTTATATTTGCAACCGGTCATTGGTATTCCAGCAGATATGGTCTTGCGCTGTCAGGGCAGGGAGCCATATTGTTAACTGAATAGTGTGCATCATAATTGCCCTTGCTTGGTTGAGTGTCTCAAGAATTTACACCCTGTAACTTACGCTCTTGTGTTGGTACAACAGCAAGGTATTACCGGTCCATTTGACAAGGGAGGTAAAAGCAAGTACTAAACACGGTGTTTGCCTAATCATTTTGCAGGGTGAGTAAAAAGGAAATGTACAACGCATAATCTCCATGGAGCATATTGAAAAATATATTCAGGTGTGAGCGCGCGTTCGATGGATCATATCTATAGTGAACAGGGGAGGAGTTTTTCTCCACGGCAAAGAACTAATAAACATGGGTAAAAAGATTTGCTGTAAAAACAAGGAGATGTAGCTTATGGCCCTGCGATTTCGCAAAAGCAAGTCCTTCGGGAACACCAGATTAACGGTGACCAAAAGGGGAGTGAGTGTAAGCACAGGTGTAAAAGGAATGAGAGTGGGGGTTGGTTCGAGGGGAGGATATACCTCGGTTGGCATTCCTGGAACGGGTCTCTACGCTCTGAACTATCTTGGTAAGGGCAGCAAGGGGGGCGCTGCAGCAAAACAGTCTGCTGCAGCCCCTGCAAGCAACCTTATTGATGTCCCAAAGGAAATGAAAACTCCGATCTCTGTTTGGCTGATATTGCTTGCCTCCCTAATTCTCCTGTTTATCAAACCAATCATAAGTTTATTTGGAGTGCTGGCAGCTATAGCAATAGTCGTAAACAATAACAGTAAACCTGCCAACAGGAATTTTCTCGAAGGCAGGAAAGCACTTGTCAAAAATGATTATAAAACAGCACTGGAGAGGTTCGAAACTGTTCTTGAACATAAACCCCATTTTACATTCCTGTATTCAATTATGGGTAACCTTAGTTTTAAACTTCAAAGGTATGATGAAGCCATAGGATATTACCAAAAACATGACAGGATAATGCCCAATGATCATTCTATCAAAATAAACTACTCTACCGCGCTGGCGTCGACCGGCCAATTTGAGGAAGGAATAAAAGTATTACAAAGCCTGCCTTCTGATATTAAAGAGAACGTACGTGTCATAACATTGATGGGGCTGATGTTTTTGGAAATGGGCAAACCTGAACTGGCCATAGCCACCCTGGAAAAGGGGCCAATGAGAAAAAGATCAATGGATGAGCAAATGATGATGTTTCGCTATGCTCTTGGAATAACCTACAAGAAAGATGGCCAGATTAGAAAGGCCGTTAAACAATTGCAGAAGGTATACGCGGAGCAAACAGGCTATTTGGATGTTAAAGAACTGCTTGAGGAAATGGAAGAGGAATTGGAGAGTAAAAGAAAAAAATAACAGGGGCTGCCCCAGGACAGGCCCGAAAAACTTGCTCTTGAAACATCACTTGAAACAGATTTCTGAATTGGACGAAGGTGCAGGCGGGTATCAAACAGACAATACTGTTGCCAACAGCTTTAGAATCTTTTCTATAATCCTTGTCAAAAACCATGGAGGGAGGTTTGGCTGTGCCGGCTAATCTGACCCCGCAGTATCATGCCGCCGAGGATAAATTCCGCTATGCCCGGACCGTGGAGGAGAAAGAGGCGGCGCTGCAGGAGATGCTTGCGCTCATCCCCAAGCACAAGGGGACGGAAAAACTGCAGGCCGATATCAAGCGGCGCCTGGCCCGCCTCAAGGAGGAGGGAAAGAAGAAAAAGGCGGCCAGGGCTGCCGATCCCTTTGCCGTGGACCGTGAGGGGGCGGGGCAGATCGTACTGGCGGGCTACCCGAACAGCGGCAAATCTGCCCTGGTGGGCGCCTTGACCCGGGCCAGGGTCAAGGTGACCGATTACCCCTATGCCACCGCCCTGCCGGTATCGGGAATGATGCCCTACGAAGATACTTATGTTCAGCTTGTCGATACCCCCCCGGTAACGCCCGAAGCCGTTCCCCCGGGTCTCACCGGCACCTTCAAGGCTGCCGATGCCCTTCTCATTGTTATAGATGCGGCCTCGCCGGATTGCCTGGACCAGCTCGAGGGGATGCTGCAGCTGCTCCAGGAGCGCGAGGTGATCGATCTTTCCGAGGAGGGGGAGATCATAGCCCCGTTGCCTTTTTTGCTTGCGGCCACCAAGATCGACCTGCCGGGCGGTGAAGAGAATCTGCAGCTGCTGCGCGAGCTGAGACCCGATCTGCTCTTTGAGGCTGTTTCATGCAGCGGCCCGGGTCTGGATCAGCTGCGCCGCAAACTCTTTGGAATCTTGGGAGTAATCAGGATCTACGGCAAGGCCTCGGGGCGGTCACCGGACAAGGAACGCCCCTTTATTTTGCGCAAGGGGGGCACCGTGCTCGATTTTGCGGAGATGGTGCACAAGGATTTCCCCAAAAAGCTGAAAAGCGCCCTGGTCTGGGGCTCCTCCCGTTTCGACGGCCAGGCCGTGGCCAGGGATTATCCGCTGGAGGACCAGGATATAGTGGAACTGCAGTTGTAGGTGCTTATGGGGCGGGGACATAATTAAAACGCAGTCAACAAGCAGCGGCTGTACAGTGATGTTATGCCTTGGCCCCTTCAGTATCCGGCAGGCCGGCTTTTTTCAGCAAGTATGATGCCGCCAGGAGCAGGGGTATGGTTGGCAGCAGGGGCAGGGCAATACCGAATATGCCCGCCACTGTCAGCAACCCGGCCAGGGCCAGCAGCAACAGCTTTTTTGCGATGCTCATATGATGATCACTCCTGTTGCCCGTTGTTTGTGGTCCGGTTATATGATGCATCGAACAGCCCTGTTCAATACCCTTCATTTGATGGAAGGCGAAGTCCGAAGGAACCGGCAGCGGTGAGGCTGTCATTTTGAAGGGTGCAGTGCCTGAAGAACCCCTGCATTTTTCAGCGATAGAAAAGAGGCCGCCCTGCGGCAGGGTAATGGCGCCGCCTGTGCGAATAAGATCCCATGGAGGTGGAGCGCCATCGGCGGAGGCAGGAAGCGCTGCAACGAACTGGACGGCAAGACCTGGACGCGCTACAGCATCAGCGTCTGGAGTGATCTGCGCAGGTCTGTGGAGGAGTCACGGCTCAATCATCCGGCCTCCTTTCCTCTGCAGCTGGCCGCTCGCTGCATCGAGATCTTCACCGCCGGGCCCGGCGAGGTGGTGCTCGATCCCTTTGCCGGGACGGGAACAACGCTGCTGGCCGCTTACAATCTGGGGCGGCAGGGGATCGGTGTTGAAATTTACGAGGATTATCTGTCGCTTTTCGGGCAGCGGCTCCGCTCCGGCGAAGCCGATCCTGCCGGAGAAAGCGGGCCGGTTCCCCGCCTTTACCATGACAGTGCTCTCAACCTGGAGAGCTATGTGGCGCCCGGCTCCATTGATTTTGTGCTTACATCACCGCCGTACTGGGATATCCTCAGGGAGAAGCGCTCCGCGGATCGCCGCAAGCAGCGCGATTACGGCGATGATGCCGCAGATCTGGGCCGTCCCGGTGATTATGTATCCTTTCTTGAGAGTTTGTCCGCTGTCTTCCGCCGGGTGCATGCTGTTCTGAAACCGGGGCGGATCTGCGCAGTCGTGGTGATGGACATTCGCAAAAAGAACCGCTTTTACCCCCTGCACATGGATCTATGCGCCTCGCTGCAGCTGGTGGGCTTTCAGCTCGAGGATATCATGATCTGGGATCGCCGCCATGAGTACAATTCACTGCGGCCCCTGGGATATCCCGCCGTGTTCCGCGTCAACAAGGTCCATGAGTATCTCCTGTTCTTTTCGAAAGGGAAGGAGAAAAAAGGATAATGATGGGATATGTTGAAATGGCGGTTTGTGGACAGTGAGGACATGCTATTGATTTGAATTAACGCCGGAATACAGCCTGAAAGGAGGATCCGAGTTGCCGGAATTTTTCAGCAGAACAATTCAGGAAGAGCGCATTCCCGGGGGCAGCTATGAGCAGCTGGCGGAGAAGCTGCGCGCTGTTGTTGGCGAAGAAGGCGTATCTGCGGGAAAAACGGACCGCCTGGCCAATTGCCGGGACTACTGGCCCATGGGTACGCTTTGGTTTCTGGAAGGAAAGGCCCCGGCACTGCCCGATCTGGTGGTCTGGCCGCGCAGCGCTGCCGAGGTGGCGGCGGTGCTCCGGCTGGCCGGTGCCTATGGTGCAGCGGTGACCCCCTATGGTGAAGGATCGGGGGCCCTGGGGGGAGCAGTCCCGCTGCAGGGCGGCATCTCGCTGGACTTGAAGAAAATGAACAGGGTATTGAAGCTGGACCGGGACAATCTCATGGTTACCGTGGAGCCCGGCCTCAACGGCTCGCGTTATGAAGAGTATCTGAACAAGCAGGGCTTTACCGGGGGGCATTTTCCCCAATCACTGCGCTGCTCCACAGTGGGAGGGTGGACTGCCTGCCGCGCGGCAGGTACATTTTCCACCCGCTACGGCAAGATCGAGGATATGGTCGTTTCACTTGAAGCGGTACTGCCTGACGGCAAGATCATACGCGGCCGCAACCTGCCGCGCACCTCCACCGGTCCGCGGGTGGATCATCTCTTTCTGGGCTCCGAAGGCACGCTGGGGGTGATCACGGCCATTACACTGCGAATCTGGCCCTGCCCGGAGAAGCGGATCCTGAGCTCTTATGCCTTCGAAAGTATCGAGCGAGCCCTTGAGGCGGTCCGCCGCCTGATCCATGCCGGCGCCCGGCCCGCGGTGGTGCGGATCTACGATTCTATCGAGACGGCGCATCATTTTCCGGATTGTGAAACGGCGGCGGGAGGGGTTATCCTGATCCTGCTTTTCGAGGGCAACGCTGC
>JAPXLS010000158.1:0-5048 GCA_033809435.1 Bacillota bacterium | reverse complement strand
AGGGCGGCAAAGGGTTCGTCAAGGAGCAACAAACTGCTCTCCATCAGAACAGTGCGCAGCAGGGCCGCCCGCTGCTTCATCCCCCCGGACAGACGGTCGGGGTAATAAAAGGCAAAGCCCTCCAGGCTGAAGACGGGCAGCAATTGAGAGACGCGGGCGAAGGCCTCCCGGGCGGGCAGGCCGGCGCTCAACAACGGCAGTGCGGCATTCTGAAGCAGTGTTTTCCAGGGGAATAAAAGGTCCTGTTGGGGCATGTAGCCGACCCGTGCGGCCTGTCCGGTAATGTCCCGTCCCTCCAGGAGCACCCGGCCGCCGTCGGGCCTGAGCAATCCGGCGGCGATCCGCAAAAGGGTGCTTTTCCCCGAACCGCTGGGTCCGAGCAGCGAGACAAACTCGCCTGTCTCCACCTTGAGGGAAACCCCCTTCAGAACGGGCAGCCGTTCGGTCCTGAAGAGATAGGTTGAGCTGATATTTTCCAGTTGCAGGTGCGCTGCTTCCATGGTTTGATCACTCTTCCCGGATAAACCTGTTGGTAAAGGCCTTATCCACATCGAGCATCCTGTCAACAAGGTTGTGCTCGAGAAGCCAGCGGCTGTAGCTTTCCCAGACCTCCCTTTTTTGCAAACCCCACAGTTCCGCATCGTCGCGGTATTTGTCCTTCAACCAATCCTGGCTGGCCCTGACCAGATTCCCGTCAAGCTCCGGGACATTCCGCAGTAAAATTTCCGCCGCCTCTTCCGGATTCTCTATAGCCAGGCTGTAGCCCTTTGCAGTGGCCCGCATAAATCTTTGAACAAGATCGGGATGCTCATCGATAAGCCTTTCGCTGCTGATGATCACCGGTGTATAGTAATCGAAAGCAGGGTCCAGATCCCGCAGGGGGATAAAGCTCAGCTCCGCTCCCTTCTGTTCGGCGGCGATGCCGTCCCAGCCGTAATAGATCCAGGCAAAGTCGGCCAGCTTTTCAATAACTGCAAAAAGGTCGGTTTCCCCGATGGTGACAATGCTGATGCTGCCAAAATCGGCACCCGCTTTATCCATCAGCGCTTTGATGGTCGCCTCTTCCACTTCCGTTCCCCAGCTGCCGTAGCTCTTGTTTTCGAAATCGGCAACAGCATCGATTCCCTTATCCCTGAGTGAAGCAAAGCCGGAGCTGTTATGCTGCACCACTGCGGCAATGGAGACGATGGGGATATTGTCGTTCAGGCGGGCAAAGGTGACCTGCTCCTGGTAGCTTACTCCAAACTGCGCCTTATCGGTAGCCACAAGCGGCAGCACATTGGCCCCCGCCTCCTCGATCTTTACCTCAAGGCCCTCCTCGAGATAATATCCCTTATCTTTTGCCGCAAAGAGGCCGCTGTAGTTGGTGTTCGGCGTCCAATCCAGGAGAACGGTAATCTCATCGAGCGCCGGTGCCTCCCTCCCGGCACATCCCGCTGCGGCGGCCAGGCTGAACAGGAGGACCATGAGAAGCGCCGTTCCCACCGGAATCCTTTTTTTGCTTGCATTGTTTGTACGGAACATACTCTACTCACTCCCGATATGATTTTGGTCTTGCTCTTTCCTGCTCCAGGGCATGACAACCCAGGCCAGCAGTTCACTGATCTTGAAAAGGGCTAGGCTGAGCAGCACTGCGATGATCACCGCTGCAAAAAGGTGGCTCGCTTTGTAGGAATGCATCATCCGGGTCATGTACACGCCCAGGCCGGCACTGCCCCCCAGCCACTCCCCGATGACTGCACCCATCACGCTGTACGTGGCCGATATCTTCAATCCGGCAAAGAAATGCGGCAGCACCGAGGGCAGCCGGACCTGCTTGAAGGTAAACCAGGAGCCGGCTTGCATCACTTTCATCAGCTCAAGGGCTCCGGGGTTAACCTGTTCCAACCCCTCTACCATGTTTACCGCCAGCGGGAAGAAACAGACCAGGGCCACCACGGCAATTTTCGGTTTCAGATCCACGCCCAGCCAGATCAGGACCACCGGCGCCAGGGCAAAGATGGGGATGGCCTGCGAAACAACCAGCAGCGGGTACAGGGCCTTTTTTAAAGGCGACCAGCGGTCCATGGCTGCAGAAAGGGCCAGGGCCGTGATTACAGCCAGCAGCAATCCTGCCAAAACTGCATAGAGCGTGGCCCTTGTATGTTGCATCAGCAGGGGATAGCTCTCCATGAGCGCCTGCACAATGCGTGACGGAGCGGGCAGGATGAATTCGGGAAGTCTGAATTTCCGGCAAATCAGCTCCCAAAGGGTGATCAGCACTGCCGAAAGCAGCAGCGCAGGCAGGCCGCCTCTGTTATTTCCCCATTTTTTCACAGACAGCTTCTCCATTTCTCCGGTGGCCGGGCCTGTTTTCCCAATGATAAGGGCTGCAGCCAACGGCGGCTGCAGCCCTTATTGTCCAGGCGGCAAATATGATCCCTACGCTGGCATTACCCAGGTCAGGTTCGAAGGGTCAGAACAGTCCAGTTCTATCTCAGCCGGGTCCACCCGGCCCCCCCTTGATACCATCTGCTATTTGCTAGATCTTACCACAGGAGGCGCCGTTGTTCAAGGCTCAATTTTTTAGCAAAGATTTCCAGCCTCCTGCCTCCCAAATTCAAACCTCCAGTGTGGGGCAGGGAAACACCGGCGGCCGCTGAATTATAATAGAGTGCAATTCAATGTGGAAGGAGCAGCGGAAACAGCCGTGCTTGAACTTACACTAATTTTTACTACTGCCTTGCTTGTCGGTCTGTCCGGGGCGCTGATGCCGGGGCCCCTTACTGCAGTTGCGATGGAGCACTCTCTCCGCCGGGGTTACCGGGCCATCCCTCTGGCCATCATGGGTCACGGCTTGCTTGAGGTGCTCATGGTTTTTTTGCTGCTTCTGGGAGCGGGTGATTTCCTGGCCCTGCCCTATGCAGCCGGCGTCATCGGGCTGGCCGGCGGGCTGGTGCTGGCCTGGATGGGGTGGGGCATGATCAGAAGTGCGCTTTCAGGGCGGCTTACGCTGGATAGCTCCACCGTGGAGGGGGGCATGGGCCGCCCTTCGCCTTTTTGGGACGGCATGATTGCCACTATCTCCAACCCCTACTGGTTTCTCTGGTGGGCCACCATCGGAGCGGGTTATGTTGCCCTTTCCCGGAACTACGGCTTCCCCGGCGTATTGCTTTTCTTCAGCGGTCATATATTCGCTGATTTTCTATGGCTTTCCCTTCTGGCCGCCGCGCTGCTATCAGGGAAAAAGTGGATTACGGACAGGATCTACAGGTGGATTGTCTTTGGCCTGGGGCTTTTCCTTGCGGTCTTTTCCCTTTACTTCTTCTGGTCGGGTTTGAAAATATTTTTGGGATGATAGCCCGGGCTGCGAGATATGGCGGGTTAGAAGTTGACCCCAATAAGGGGGTAGAACCAGTCGTAGAAGGAGCGCAGCAGCTCTGTGGGATTGGGAATGGGAACCCCGGCGGCGACGAGCAGGGCATATGCCGTGGCGGGGATCCAGACAGCGGCGTAGCCGGCCAGTTCCGGCCATTTCCTTTGGTTGACCATGGCGGGCACCTGGATCAGGGCCATCGCGATCATGGCGGCTGCAACCCAAAACATATTTTTCCATACCTCCTAGAGGGGGTTGTTGGTCAGCCCCGAACGTAAAATATCGAACTCGACGATGAGGTTGATCCTGAGTTGCGGGTAGATCTCTTCATCCCACCTGCTCTCGATCCTTTGCCACAGTTTCGGGTTTTTGCGGTAGATCAGATTGCCGAAACCGACAATGTCTGATTTAAGCTCCTGGGAGCGGTCAAGCATGGCTTCGATGCGATTGCGCGCTGCCGCTGCGGCTCGCCGCTCCAGTGAGCGGATCAGTTCGTTGTCGGAATCCAGCTTGCCCGGACCTTCAAACTCCTGGATGCGGGCGTGTATTTTTACCTTCAGTTCGATGCGCCAGTTGTCTTCATCGCCCACCAGGCGCATTTGGGCTTTATGGCCAAATGCGCCAATGCTGATGTAGCTGCCTTTTTTTTGGGGGGACTCGATGATCAGAACGGAGCGGAAAGCGCGGCTGGAGGCATAAGCCCAGCCCAGAGTTTGATTGTCGGTGGCCCAGCCGACCATGCGATCTCCGCGGAAAAGGGCGCTGCCGCCGACCCGGGCCGGCGGCAGCGCGGCGGCTCCTTCGCTGCTTCCGGCGTCTCCTTCTTCCCCCTCGAGCACCTGCAGCCTTCCAATGATCATCTCTATGCCCGGTTGACCCAGGGTGGAGATCAGTTCGTTCAAATTTTTTTCCGGGAAAGTCGATTTTTCAAAGCGGCTGGTCACGATAAAGCGATCCAGCCCTTTGGCCCCCGTTTCCTCGAGCGGGAAATCGGCCTCCATGATCTTGCGAAGATCTCCGTCAACCACCACCGGCTTGGCAATAAGGCGGAACTGCCGGCCCCGTTCAAGCAGATCCAGAACATCCGTCAGCCCCCGCCGGGCCAGTCTTTCCGAGAAGAGGACGATCCGGCAGTGCGCCCAGAAAAGCTGGCGGCTGGAAACGTCATCCAGGTTGCGGACCGCCTCAAAGGGAGTGTGCCCTGCCGCCTCGGCAGTCCAGAACGCTTTTTTTCCGTTGCTGCCGCCCCCGCCGCCTCCGGATTCTCCGCCGCCCCCCTGACCCATGCCGGCCGGGTTGGCTATCTCGGCAATGGCCCGGTAAAGGTTTTTCTCGGGATCATAATCAAAACCTACCGCCAGCACTATGCCCAGGAGCTCGGGCTCGCGGCGGTTCCAGCAGCCGGCGCAGAGCCCCCCGGCCAGGGCGGCGATAAGCAGCAGCAGGGCCAGCCTCCTAGGGCGCACCGCTTCGCCTCCCTGCAAAACGGCGGATCAGATAGGCCCCCCAGAGAAGGGCAAAAGGCGGGATCATGAAGAGAAGGGCATAGGGTGCAAAAAAGGGAGGCTTGAAAAACTCGAAGAGCTGAAATATGTTTCTTCCCACATGGATGCCCAGCGTGGTCCAGATCACCGCCATGGGCAGAACCAGCGGGCGATAATTTGTTAGGCCCATCACCTGGGAAAGGCCCCTG
>JAPXLS010000157.1:0-5107 GCA_033809435.1 Bacillota bacterium | reverse complement strand
CGAGATACAACCAGGAGTCTCGTGGGCTCGGAGATGTGTATAAGAGACAGCCCTTTCACCAGACCTGCGGTCGGGTGGGTGGCCCTTGCAAAGGTGCAAATTCAGGTTATTCTCCGCAGAATACGATCCGGTTTACACTGCGCCGCAGTAGGGCGGTGAAAACTCAAGAAAGGAGAGATTGAATTGCGCGATTACCGCGAAATAGCTCTCTGGAAAGATGTCACCGCAGAGCAGTGGAAAGATTGGCGCTGGCAGGTGGCCAACCGGATCACCACTCCAGATGTTCTAAAAAAGGTGATCGACCTTACCGATGACGAGGAAAAAGGGATCCAGGAATGCCTGCAGACGCTGCGCATGGCAATAACGCCCTATTTTGCCACACTTATGGATCCCCGGGATCGCAACTGCCCGGTGCGCCGCCAGGCGGTGCCCACCGCGTTGGAATTGGAGAAAGCCGCCTCCGATATGGCGGACCCCCTTTACGAGGATGTGGACTCTCCCGTGCCCGGTCTGACGCATCGCTATCCTGACCGGGTGCTGCTGCTGGTTACTGATCAGTGCTCCATGTACTGCCGCCACTGCACGCGGCGGCGCTTTGCCGGCGTTACTGACATGCCCCGCACCCGGGAGGAGGTGGACCGGGCCATTGATTACGTTCGCCGCACACCGGCAGTGCGCGATGTGCTTCTCTCGGGCGGCGACGGTCTGCTCATCGACGACGACTTTGTCGAGTATATCCTGAAGCAGTTGAGGGCGATCCCCCACGTGGAGATCATCCGCTTCGGCTCCCGTACCCCGGTGGTGCTGCCGCAGCGGATCACAGCGGAGCTCTGCCGGATGCTGGCGAAATACCATCCCATTTTCGTGAATGTCCAATTCAACCACCCTGCGGAGATAACTCCTGTCTCCTCGGAGGCCTGCGCCCGTCTGGCCGATGCAGGCATCCCCCTGGGCAACCAATCCGTGCTGCTGCGGGATATCAACGACTGTCCGCTGGTGATGAAAAAACTGGTTCAGGGCCTGCTCAAGATCAGGGTGCGCCCCTACTATGTTTACCAGTGCGATCTTTCACAGGGGATCGAGCATTTCCGCACCCCCGTTGCGGCCGGCATCGAAATGATCGAATACTTGCGGGGTCACACTTCGGGTCTGGCCATTCCCACTTTCTGTATCGATGCGCCCGGCGGCGGTGGCAAGATTCCCGTGTCGCCGCAGTACCTCATTTCCCAGTCGCCTGACCGGGTGGTGCTGCGCAATTTCGAAGGCGGTGTTTACACCTATACCCAACCCAAACACGCCATTGATCCAGAGCAGCCCTGCAGTCTCTGCGGCGGCAAGCACAATGAAGAGGCCTATGGGGTGAGCCGGATGCTCGCCGGCAAGGTTGTGGCCATGGAGCCCGAGGAGAAAGAATAGGTCCAACATATCTATGAATACACCTGCCCCCGAAGAGTCAGCGTTCGGGGGTTTTTAATTTCTGCAGCCCTTGTTATCCGCTGGAAATTCGTCAGACTTGACTATATTTTCGGCACCCGGTAAAGGAAAAAAGGAGCGTTTGTCGAATAACAAAAAGGGTGGCTGAAATAAAAATCTTTGAAAAGGTGGAAAGCAAACATTGGATATCGCCAATCTGGCCGGAGAAAATGCGATTCTTAAAACTGTGCTGAACCTTACCGATGAAGCGGTACATATTATCGATTGTGACGGGATCACCCGGTTCTACAACAAGGTATCCGCCGAAACAGAGGGGATGGATCCTGGAGAAGTCCTGGGCAAACACATCCTCGAGGTCTATCCCTCTTTGACCCTGGAATCAAGCTCCTTGCTAAGGGTGATCGAGACGGGGAAGCCGGTGCTGAATCAGCAGCAGACGCTGATCAACCGCAGGGGACGGGCAGTGACCATGTCTTACTCGACGTACCCGATATTCCACAGGAATCGTATTGTTGGCGCATGTGATATCTCCCGCGATATTACCAAGATCAAGGAACTTACGGAGAAGCTGCTTGATCTGCAGGCCGGCCTGCTGGGCAAAAAAACCGTTGTCTCCCCCAAAGCAAGCCATTCCCGCAAAAACCCATCAGGTGCGCGCTATACCTTCAATGATCTCATCGGGCAGGACCCCGGAATGATCGAGCTGAAGGTTGCCGGCCAGAAAGTGGCGTCGAGCAGCTCGCCCATCCTGGTCTACGGGGAAACAGGCACGGGAAAGGAGCTCCTGATTCAGGCAATTCACAATGCGGGACCGAAGCGAGGGGGACCCTATATTGCCCAGAATTGCGCCGCCCTTCCGGCCACACTTCTTGAAAGCATCCTTTTCGGGACGGTAAGGGGGAGCTTTACCGGAGCTGAAGATCGCCAGGGGCTTTTCGAGATGGCCGATGGGGGGACGCTTCTTTTCGACGAGATCAACTCCATGCCCGTGGAGCTGCAGGGCAAGCTTTTGCGAGTGCTGCAGGACGGCACCTTCAGGCGGATCGGCGATCACAGGCTGCGGGAGGTCAATGTCCGGGTCATTGCCTCCACAAATGTTGATCCCCTGGAAGCTGTTCGGGAGCAGCATATTCGCCTGGACCTGTATTATCGCCTTAATGTGGTTTCATTGAGGATACCGCCCCTGCGCGAGCGCCCGGAGGACATCTTGCTTTTAACCAAACATTTCATCAAAGATTACAATGAAATGTTTGACCGGGAGATCAAAGGGGTGACCCCCCGGGTGGAGGAGATTTTCAGGAACTACAGCTGGCCCGGAAATGTGCGCGAGCTGCGGCACAGCATTGAGCATGCCATGAACCTTGTGGAAGGATCCGTTATTGATGAAAGGCAACTGCCCTTTCAGATTACCCAGATTGCTTTACAGCCCAAGATATCTCCTGGAAAGGCAGAGCTGGAGGGCGGGCTGCCCGAAGCGGTCAGGCTCTTTGAAAAAGAGATTATCATGAATGCAATGCAGCAGTGCGCCGGCAATGTTTCCAAGGCGGCGCGCCGGCTGCAGCTGCCCCGGCAAACCCTGCAGTACAAGCTGAACAATTACGGTATTGCTGCAGGTCAGTTTTAGCAAGACGGGCCGCAGTTATTTCTGCCCGGCCCTTCATCCAATTGTGGTTTTTTATATATGGCATGGCATTCTGCGCCGCTCAAAAAGCGGTAGATCAATGCAATCCCATCACCTGCATGCTCATCCTGCGACAACCGCGGCAAGATGAGCATGTCTCTTCATAAACTCATGAACATATCATAGAGCGGGAAGGGTTTGCCGCGGGAAAGACCTAGCCGGTCTATGGGCATTTTTTGGCCGAAAAATGGGCGGTATTGTTTGGGAAATATGTTCCCGATGTTGTTTTATACTAAACAGCGCACCAAATTCTTGGTACAACAATTGCGAAATATATAAAATGGCCGGGAATTGGTAATTGTGATGTGCACGCAAGTGCAGTTGATGCAACCGCCATTTTATCATGATCCGCTGCAGCGGTTATGACTGGGGGCCTTTAATCTGAAGGGATACAGACCTTTGACAAAGCAAACTGTGGCGAAGCTGAAGCAAATCGTGGGGGCCGATCAGGTAATATACGGCGATCCGGATCGGCTTGAACCATATTCACATGATGAGATAGCTGATCCGGATTATGCTCACTTTCCTGAGGCGGTGGTAAAACCGAAGAGTTCCGCGGAGGTTGCCGAGATCATGAAGCTGGCCAATGCGGAGTTGATTCCGGTAACCCCCAGGGGAGCGGGCAGCGGCCTTTCGGGAGGGGCGGTTCCTGTCAAGGGTGGCATTGTTCTTTCAACAGAGCGTTTGAATCGCATTCTCGAGGTCGATGTGGATAATCTGGTGGCAGTGCTGGAACCGGGCGTGGTTACCAGCGATTTTAACAGGGAGGTCGAGAAGGAAGGGTTGTTCTTTGCAGGTTATCCCATGAGCCGTGAAATGTGCTACATTGGCGGCAATGTTGCAGAAAATGCGGGGGGGGGCAGGGCAATCAAGTACGGCGTCACCGGTCGTTATATTCTCGGTCTGGAGGTGGTCTTGCCCACAGGAGAGATCATCAATCTGGGTGGAAAACGGGTAAAGGATGTTACCGGGTATAATCTGCTCCAGCTGATGGTTGGTTCTGAAGGCACCCTGGGCATATTTACCAAAATTATAATAAAGCTGCTTCCGTTGCCGAAAGCCAGGGTGGATATGCTGGTGCTTTTTGAAGATGTTGCCTCTGCAATCAGCACGGTGCCGCTGATGATCAGGGGCACCCGCTCAACTCCTACAAGCATAGAGTATATGGACCGGCTTTCACTGGAGATATCATGCAATTATATCGGGGAAAGCATGAATCAATACGGGGAGGCAGGGGCGGTCTTGATTGTTGAACTGGATGGCAACAGCGATGAATTAACCAGGGAAGAATGCCTGATCATGGGTGAATTGTGCCTGGAGCATGGAGCGATGGATGCATTTATTGCTGACAGTCCCTCCGACCAGGCCCGGATCTGGAGTGCCCGGGAGCACGTTGCCGAGGCGATCAAGGCGCTCAATCCAGCGCAGTCCCTGGAAGATGTAGTTGTTCCCATCAACAACATTCCCGAACTTGTAGAAGTGCTCGACGGACTTTCAAAAACATACGATCTGCTCATCCCCTGTTATGGCCATGCGGGTGACGGCAACCTTCATGCCACAATAGTCAAGAAAGAGCAAGATTCCTTGGAAAACTGGCGTAAAAAATTGCCGGAGGTTTTACAAGAGCTTTACCTGGCTGTAGAAAGGCTGGGCGGCACCATCAGCGGGGAGCACGGCATTGGCCATAAGAGAAAACAATATATGCAGCTCGTTCTGGATGAGGCTGCAATTGGTGCCATGAGAAGCATCAAAAGGGCCCTGGATCCAAACCTGATCCTGAATCCGGGGAAGTTATGGGATTAGAGGATATGTGTGTCAGGCAGTTGGTCCTATCTCTCGTGGGACTTCGTGGTTATTGCATATAGCGATTAAAAAGGGGGAGGGTGATGGCTTAATCTATAAATTGCCCAGGGATGCGGTGCAGTCTTCGGAGCAGGTGTTGGAGCAAGATAAATTGCAGAGGATTGGAAAATACCGTCACAGGCATCATAC
>JAPXLS010000156.1:0-5146 GCA_033809435.1 Bacillota bacterium | reverse complement strand
AGGATTATTTCCCGGGAATGCTGCGCTTTCTCTACACCGTGGTCAAAGAGAAAAAAGAGGGCGACCGGGTGAAGCTTGCCGCCGATGATCATGCTTTTCTCGATCTGGTCAAGGCAAACGCAGGGAAGAAGCCCGAGCCCGTGGAGGTGCTGCCCGAGGACAGGGCAGTATACATGTACACCGGGGGTTCAACGGGCGTTTCCAAGGGAGCGGTGCTGCAGCACCGCAACCTTTTGGCCAATGCCCTGCAGGTCAAATCCTGGGTGACCGACCTGAAGGAGGGCGAAGAGGTTTTCCTGGCAGTGCTGCCCTTCTTCCACAGCTACGGCATGACTACCGTCATGAATACACCGCTCTTTGCCGGGTGCAAAGTGGTCATGCAGCCCCGTTTTGTGCTTGAGGATGTGCTCAAAGTGATCGACAAGGAGAAGCCCACCCTCTTCCCCGGCGTACCGACCATGTACGTGGCCATCAACAACTCTCCCGATCTGGCCAAGCACGACGTCAAATCCATCCGGGTCTGCATCAGCGGGGCGGCGCCGCTGCCCATTGAGGTGCAGAAGCAGTTCGAGAAGAATACGGGCGGCAAGCTTGTCGAGGGCTACGGGCTGTCGGAAGCATCTCCGGTAACCCATGCCAACCCCATCTACGGCAAGAGCATTATCGGCAGTATCGGCCTGCCCTTCCCCGATACGGAAGTCAAGATCATGGACATAGAAACGGGCAAGGAAGAGATGCCCCTGGGAGAAGTGGGCGAGATGTGTGTGCGCGGTCCCCAGGTGATGGAATGCTATCACAACATGCCCGAGGAGACAAAGCACAGCCTGCGCGACGGCTGGCTCTACACGGGCGACATTGCCAAGCTGGATGAGGCCGGCTACACCTACATCGTTGACCGGAAGAAAGATATGGTCATCGCCGGCGGCTACAATATCTATCCGCGGGATATTGAAGAGGTTCTCTTCACCCATCCGAAGATCATGGAAGCCGCCGTGGCCGGAATATTGGATCCCTACCGCGGTGAAACGCTGAAGGCCTATGTGGTCCTCAAAGAGGGGGAAAGTCTTACCGAAGAAGAGGTCATCAAATTCTGCAAGGACAACCTGGCCGCGTACAAGGTGCCCAAGCTCGTTGAATTCCGGACGGAGCTGCCCAAAACCATGGTGGGCAAAGTTCTGCGCCGCGTTCTCCGGGAAGAAGAAGAGAAAAAGGCGGCCGAGCAGGCCGGCAAGTAAAGAAGCGGTAAGGTACCGGGGCTGTCCCAAAAGGGCAGCCCCTTTTTGCTGCAGTGATCAGGCCGCCTCCGCCAGGACCCGCCCCAGAACGGTCAGGGCCTGCTCCAGCTCCGCCTCGCCGGCAATAAGAGGCGGCAGGAGGCGCAGGATATTTTCACCGATGGCATTCACCAGCAGCCCCTTTTCCAGGCAGCTTTGCTGCGCCCGCCCCGCCGGCAGCCCGGAAAGCTCCAGGGCGGCCATGAAGCCCAACCCGCGCACCTCCCCGACCAGATGCGGATACAGCGCGGCAAGGCGGTGCAGGCCTTCCATGAACCGCTCGCCCTTCCGCCGCACCCCCTCCAGAAAGGGCTCCTCCAGAAGGACTCCCAGCACGGCCAGCGCCGCACTGCAGGTTACCGGATTGCCCCCGAAGGTGGAAGCATGATCGCCCGGTTTGAAGACCTCCGCCGCCTCCGAGCGGGCCAGCATCACCCCGATGGGCATGCCGCCGCCCAGCCCCTTGGCGGTGGTAAATATATCGGGCTCCGCGCCCCAATGCTCATAGGCCCACAGCTTGCCCGTGCGCCCCATGCCGCACTGGACTTCATCAAAGATCAGCAGTGTGCCTGTGCTGTCGCAGAGTTCGCGCAGGCCGCGGATGAAGGAGGGCCCGGCCACATGAATCCCGCTTTCCCCCTGAACCGGTTCGATCATGACGGCCGCGGTTTCCCCGTCCACCGCCCGCTCGAAAGAGGCGAGATCGTTGAAAGTGGCATAGGCGAAACCGCCCGGCAGCGGCGCAAAACCCTGCTGGTATTTCTGCTGTCCCGTGGCCGTAACCGTGGCCAGGGTGCGCCCGTGAAATGAAGAACGGGCGGTAATGATCTTGTGGCGCTCCGGGTGCCGGCACTTGCGGGCCAGCTTGATGGCCGCTTCATTGGCCTCGGCACCGCTGTTGGCAAAAAAGACCCGGTCCCCTGCCGAGTGCTCCACCAGCACCCGGGCCAGCTCGGCCTGCGGCTCCGTGTAATAGAGATTCGAGGTATGGATGAGCTCGCGGGCCTGTCTGCAGATGGCCTCCACCACTGCGGGGTGGCAGTGGCCCAGAATGTTTACCGCCAGGCCTCCGACAAAATCAAGGTAGTCCCGGCCCCTGCTGTCCCGAACCCGGCAGCCCTCCCCCTTTACCAGAAAAAGGGTCCTGTCCTTCTCCCGGTTGTACGTATTCATGATGTACCTCGCTTCCAGCTCCTGTACTGCCGTCATGGATTCACCTTCCATCGAGTTCATTTTTGGCCCCGGCCCTGTTCCCGCCCCCAAAAGGGCCCTACAATGTAACCATGGTCCCGATGCCGGCATCGGTAAATATCTCCAGGATGAGGGCATGCTCCCTGCGCCCGTCGATAATATGGGTGCGGGCGGCACCCTTGTTCAGGGCCCGCAGGCATGCTTCCACCTTGGGGATCATGCCGCCGTTGATCTGCCCCTCCTCCACCAGACTGCCAATCTCCTGCCCGGAAATCCTTGAGATAAAGATCCGCCCCCCCTTTGCCTGGCGGTAGACTCCCTCCACATCGGTCAAAATTACCAGTTTCTCCGCCTGCAGCGCCCCGGCCAGCTCGCCGGCCGCATGATCCGCGTTGATATTCAAGCTTTCCCAGGAGGGGCCGGCGCCGACAGGCGAAACAACGGGGATATAGCCGTTCTCACTGAGTATCCTGATCAACGCCGTGTTGACTCCGCTTACCTCCCCCACCCTTCCCAGATCCACAACCTGCCCCGGGGAGCCGCCCGTTAAAAAGGGCGGCTTGCGCAGGGCCTGGAAAAGGCCCCCGTCGGCCCCGCCGAGGCCCACGGCAGGTGCACCGCACCGGTTCAGCAAACTGACAATGCGGTTGTTGATATTGCCCAGCAGAACCGCCTCGGCCACCTCCATGGTCTCATCATCGGTGATGCGCAGCCCCTCGACAAAGCGGGGCTCCTTGCCTATTTTCTGCATCATGGCGCTGACCTCTTTGCCCCCGCCATGCACCAGCACCGGTTTGATCCCGATATGCTTGAGCAAAACGATGTCGGCGACAACGGAGGCGGTCATCTCCTCGCTGACCATGGCCTGGCCGCCGTACTTGATCACAAAATATTTACCCGAGAATGCCTGCATGTAGGGCAGGGCCTCCATCAGGGTCTCCGCCTTGGAGATCAGCTGTTCAATAAAATCTGCATTCAATGAAATGGCCTCTCTTTCATCAGGAGCGGTAGCTGCTGTTGATGGAAACATAATTATGGCTCAGATCGGTGCCCCAGGCCGTCAGCGAGGCGGGCCCGCCATTCAGATTGATCAGGATGGGAATCTCTCTCTGCCGCAAGATCGATTTGGCTTCGCTTTCCCGGAAGGGCAGCGCCCCGCCCCCGGAAGCCACCTGCAACGGCCCCAGGTAGATATCCACCCCCGCGGGATCGAATTCAACGCCGGCATACCCGAGGGCGGCCAGGATCCGCCCCCAGTTGGCATCCTCGCCATAGAAGGCGGTTTTCACCAAGGGCGAGTTCAGCACCGCCCGGGCCAGTCTCCGGGCGGAGGTCACATCGCGGGCACCCTGCAGGGTCAGGGTGATCACCTTGGTCACACCCTCGCCGTCGGCCACGATCTGGTAAGCCAGATCGCGGCAGGCTTCCTCGAGCAGGGCGGCAAAAGCGGAGCACTGGGCGCTGCCGGGGACAATCTCCGCCGCCCCGGCGGCGCCGTTGGCCAGTAGGAGAACGGTGTCATTCGTCGAGGTGTCGCCGTCTATGGTGATCAGGTTGAAACTTTGATCCACCGCTCTCTGCAGGAGCTGCTGCAGCAGCGGCCGCGAAACCGCCAGATCGGTAAAGAAGAAGGCCAGCATTGTGGCCATATCGGGGCAGATCATGCCCGAGCCCTTGGCCATGCCGGCCAGGTGAAATTCCCGGCCGCCGGCAGAGCCGCGGTAAGCTGTGACCTTGGCGACCGTATCGGTGGTCAGGATGGCCCGGGAGGCCTCCCGGCCGGCTTTTGCACCGCCGGAAAGGGCGGCCGCCGCTCTGGCAATGCCCTGTTCCACCTTGTCCATGGGCAGCTGCAGTCCGATCACACCTGTCGAGCAGACCAGAACCTCCGCCGGGGACAGGCCCAGGGAGGCGGCAGCCAGATCCGCCATTTTCCGGGCATTCTGCATCCCCGTTTCACCGGTGCAGGCATTGGCATTGCCGCTGTTCACCACCAGGGCCCTGATGGGGCCGGCAATGCTGTCGCGGCAGAGTATGACAGGAGCGGCCTGGACCCGGTTGCGGGTAAAAACCCCGGCAGCCGTGCAGCCGCTTTCGCTGTACAGCAGGGCCAGGTCCAGTTTTCTTTTTTTCAGCCCGCAATGAACGGCGGCGGCCTTGATCCCCAGCACCTCCGTAACGGCGGGCTTCTCTATTTTCCGGTAATCAAGCTCTACATTCAATGCAATCACCTCGTGAAAGATCTCTGCTGAAATTGAAAACCGCTAACAAAGAGACAGCTGATCCAGACCTGTCTCCTCGGGCAGACCCATCATGATATTCATATTTTGCACCGCCTGGCCCGCCGCCCCCTTCACCAGGTTGTCGATGGCAGAAAGGATGATCAGCCTGCCGCTGTGCTCATCGAGGCATATGCCCAGGTCGCAGAAATTGCTGCCCCGGACCAGCCTGGTTTCGGGAAGGTGCGGCACCAGCCTCACAAAGGGGCACCCCCGGTAGAATTGCCGGTACATCGACTCAAGCTCCTCCAGTGCGGCACCGCGGCGCAGGCGCAGGTATGTGGTGCAAAATATGCCCCTGGCCATGGGCACCAGGTGGGGCGTAAAGGTGACCCGCACCGCATCGCCGCTCAATGTACTCAGCAGCTGCTCTATCTCCGGCGTATGCTGGTGTCGGCCCAC
>JAPXLS010000155.1:0-5153 GCA_033809435.1 Bacillota bacterium | reverse complement strand
CCTCCTCCCCCAGCGCCAGCAGGTGAAAGTAGTAGCGGTAGTGCCCGGTCTCATCAGCGGGGAGCCGGTTCTCATCAAGGAAATTCTTCTGAAAATAGGGGCTGAACCTATTTACCCCCAGCCACGTGTCCATGGGCCGCTCCCTGACCATGGCGCATCTTTCCACCCCCTCAAGGGAGGCAATTTGCTCGGACAGCTCCCTTTGCTCTTCGGGGAGCAAGTCCATGGCCATGATGACCATGTCAAAATTTATCTCCTCGTAGTAGAGGCCGGCGCCGGTAAAGACATAATTTACGAAGGTGGAGAAGGAAACAAAGAGCACGATGCTGATGAAGAGCGAGAAGACGGTGGTCCGGTAGCGGCGGCGGTTGCGTTTCAGGTTTTTCAGGGCCAGCTCGCCCTCGATACCGAAAAGGAAGCGTGTCAGCCGGGAGGTTTTCACCGTTTTCCCCTTGATTTTGATATCGGCGCTCTGCCGGATGGCCTCGATGGGCGAGGTGGCTGCGGCCCTTTTGGCCGGCAGGTAGGCCGAGATGAGGATGATCAGCCCGACAAAGAGCACCGTCAGGGGGATCAAGGATGGGGAGATGACCAGGCCCAGGAGCACATCCTGCTCGAAGAGGAGGCCCGGCATCAGACGGTTCACGATGGAAAGAGTCACACCGATGCCGCCAATGCCTGAGAGCAGCCCCAGCGGTATGCCGATGAGCCCCAGGAAGGCGCCCTCGGAGAATACAGAACGCCGGATCTGCCCGGGCGTGGCCCCGGCGCCGGCGAGCAGGCCGAACTGTTTTTTGCGCTCGCTCACCGAGATGGCGAAGGCGTTGTAGATTACCGTTACCGAACCGACGGCGATGAGCAGGATGACAATCCCGGCAACGCTATAAAGCATGGCCACAGCTTTTTCGTTTTTGGTTATCCCCAGGTATTGCAGCAGTTCGCGGTTGTAACTGTATTCCGGATCCCCTGCCGCGGCGGCTATTTCCGGTACCCGGTCATAGATCTGACGGGGGTTCTTCCCCACGATAGAGATGTTGACCAGTTCACCCGCGCCGAGGGTTGCGGGATCCAGATAGGCCACCAGTGTATAGCCCGGGGCACTGGTAAAGTTCTCGAAATGCGGTCTGGCAATATATCCGGTGATGGTATAGGCCCTGGTGGAGGTGGCCGTGAATTGTTCGTTTTCGCAAAGGGGAGCATCAGCCGCGAGGGTTTCACCCTCGGGGTCATATCTTTCACCCAGTTCGAAGGCGATGGTCTCGCCGATGCGGTAGGCCTGCCCGCCGTGCTGGATTGCCTCTTCGGAAAGCAGGATCTCTCCCGTTTTTTCCGGATAGCGTCCCTCGGTGAGCTGAATGGGCATGTGCCTCAGGGCGACGGCATCATACTCCTTGATCAAGAAATAGGGCCGGTACTCATTTGTGGATTGGCTGAAAAGAGCGAAGCCCAGGTTCCGGCTGAACATTGCCGTTTTGGTATAGGCGTTTTCAGTGATATATTTGCTCTGTTCCAGGCTGACGCCGCGGAAGGTGGCATGAAAGTTACCATCCGTCTGCTTTGCTCTCTGCACAAAAAGATCCTGAAAACTGACGGCGATGGAGATGGTGGCGCAGATCATCGCCGCAGAGAGAATGATCCCGATGATGGTGACGATGGTGCGCTTCCGGTTCAGTCTGAGGCTGCGCCGGGTGAGTACATTTAAAATGTTCACTGCCGGATCACCTCGTCTTTGACAATGCGTCCGTCGGCCAGGGTGATCACGCGGTCGGCCTGCAGAGCGATGTCAGCGGAATGGGTGACCAGGAGCAGGGTCTGGTGGTAGCGCCGGTTCGACAGCTTCAGCAGCTCCACGATCTCCTGTGAATTTTTGCTGTCCAGGTTGCCGGTGGGCTCATCGGCCAGGACCAGGGCCGGCCGGTTGATCAGGGCGCGGCCGATGGAGACACGCTGCTGCTCTCCGCCGGAAAGCTCGTTGGGCAGGTGGGAGGCCCTTCCTGCCAGATTCAGGGTCTCCAGCAGCTCGTTCAGGAATTGCGGATCGATCTTTCTTCCGTCGAGCAGCAGCGGCAGGGTGATATTTTCCTCCACGCTCAGGATGGGCAGCAGGTTGTAGAACTGATAGATGAGCCCTACCTGGCGGCGCCTGAATATGGCCAGCTTTGTTTCATTGAGTCTGTAGATGTCTGTTTCTTCAACGAAGACCTTGCCCGAAGTGGGCCGGTCCACACCCCCGAGCATATGCAAAAGTGTTGACTTGCCCGAGCCGGAGGCGCCGATGATGGCCGTGAATTCCCCCTTTTTAACGCTGAAAGAGATGCCGTCAACGGCCTTGACCTGTGCAGCGCCGCTCCCGTAAACTTTGGACAGATTTTCTACCCGCAGTATTTCCATGAGACCTGACTCCTTCCGGCGGGGACAGGGCAGAAAAATTAATGTTTCCGCGTGCGGGCAATGCTCGCCCTGATTGTAACTGTCCCCGGATATATTCTATTATCCTGATTATAATTGTCCAGGGTGACTCTGCGGTGACAATTTTGGTGACACTTCAGTCACATACCAATCGCGGGTACGGTAGCCACGTAGCCACGGGGACGGAGGCTTTGGCAGGTGGATGTATCTTTTGTATCCCATGAACATTAACGACAGAAAGGGCTTGGGTGGGGCAGGCTTGCCCGGGCAGCAAGGGAAGGTGAGTCAAAGTCACCGTCCCCTTGACTCACAGATTTGCGGTAAAATTTGATGGTGAACTCCGTGCCCTGTCCGGGCTCACTTTTCACGGTAATCTCGCCGCCCTGCTTTTCCACGATGGCTTTGGCCATGGCCAGGCCGATGCCCACCTGGTCCGGAGCAGCGTCTTTGCCCTTGTAGAAACGGGTGAAAATATGCGGTAGATCCTCCGGCGCAATTCCGGTGCCGCTGTCGGCAATGGTGATCACTGTATAGATAGGGTTCTGCTCGAAAAGGATCCTCAGTGATCCTTCCTCCGGGGCATGCTCGATGCAGTTCTTCATAACATTGATAAGCGCTTCACAGCTCCATTCAAAATCGCCGGTAAAGCAGGCCTTTGCATCGCCTTCCAGGTGCAGCTGCAGCGCTTTGATCTCCAACGGCAGGGCCAGGGTGGCCAGGGCTTTCTCCACAAGGGGGCGGACAGGGACATGCTCCCCTTTCATGGTTACGGCCCCGGCATCGAGCCGGGAAAGCTTCAGCAGCGAGCTGACCAGCCACTCGATGCGGTCGAGCTGGCCCCTCATGCGCTCCAGGAAAATCCCCCTTTCTTCTTCTGCAGGGTTTTCTGCCAGCAGATCGTTTAAAACAGAGAGAGAGGTCAGCGGCGTCTTCAACTGGTGCGAGATGTCGGCCAGGGAATCGGCCAGCAGCGCTTTCTCCTGCTGCAGCGCCGCAGCCTGCTCCCTGAGCAGCGTGGTAATCTTGTAGATCTCATTTTTAAGGATGCTCAGATCGCCTTCGCGGTTGTCCCGGATATCAAGCGCATAATTGCCCCGGCTGATCTCCCCGGTATAGCGGGTGATTCCCCTGATCTGTTCATAGCGGTTTCTTAAGAAGAGCAGGGCCGCTACGGCGAAGAGAACGCCGGTGAGCAGGGGCAGCAGCAGATAGATGATCAGGTTGTAGCGGAATAGCCTTTGCATCAGGGGGGTCGCCGGTTCCAGGTTGCCGCTGCTGATGCCGTAGCGGGAAAGGATATCCTTTCCCCTGGCAGTGGTCTCCCTGTCAGGGCGCATGATCAGCTCAATGAGCTCCCGTTCCGCCCCCGGATATTTTTCTGTCATGGCGCCGATGATGGAGGCCTGGCTCCGGATGAGGGCTTCTTTCATGTAGAGGCGGTCCGCGGCGGTCAGCAGGGCTGCGGCGATGATCATTCCAGCCAGCAGCAGGACAAATAGGACGAGCAGCTTTTTTACTTCAGGGTTGCGGGAAGGTATTATCTTAATCACCAGCCCTGTAACCCAGGCCGCGGACGGTTCGGATAATTTTCGGTTCCCGGGGGTCGTCCTCGATCTTTTCGCGCAGCCGTTTGATGTAGACGGTAAGGGTGTTGTCGCTTACAAAATCGCCGGCCAGGTCCCAGATCTCCCGCAGAATCTGGTTGCGGGTGAGCACCTGCCCTCTGTGATAGGCCAGTGTGAGCATGAGCTTGTATTCCAGGGCGCTGAGCCAGACCGGTTGGTTGTTTTTGTAAACCTTCGCCTCGACCGGGTTGATTCTGAGATCGCCGATGATGATCTCCTTCTCTTCCGCGGGCTGGCGGTTGTAGCGGCGCAGTACACTGTTGATCCGCGAGATCAGCTCCCGCACCCGGAAGGGTTTGGCGATATAGTCGTCAGCCCCCAGGTCCAGCCCCATGATCGTGTTGATCTCGTCATCGCAGACGGTAAGGAAGATGACCGGCGTTTCCCCCCTTGAACGGATCAGCCTGCACAGCTCAAAGCCGCTGCCGTCTGGAAGGTTGACATCCAGAATGACGAGCAGAAAGTCCCGGTTCAGAATGCAGTCCCTGGCGCTGCCGAAGTCGTAGCAGGCACGGGTGGAGAAGCCTTCGCGCCCCAGGGCATATTCGATGCCCATGGCAATGGTCTTGTCATCCTCGACGATCAAGATCTCCTTCACCATTTGCTCCTTCCTGTCCGATGATGCAGGGCCATATTCATTTTACAGCAAATGAGGATCTGGTGCCAACAGGGGTACTGGAGGGAATAATTGGTTTGGGCATAGTCGAAACGGCAGGCCTGGTATATCCCGGCTGGAACCTAAAGATGCATTACATTTTTGATATCCTCAAGAAAACGCTCGAAATCTGCCAGATTCTCGTTGATCATGCGGAAAATTTCCCGGCTGTCAACCTGATCGTACAGGTGCACAACTCTGTTTCTGAACCTGGCCATGGCCGTGTAGGTGTCCTCCATATCCGCGCTGAGGATTTTTTTGCGGCAAAGCAGCCGAAAAGCGTCAGCGTTGGTTTTGGGGACCTCATAGGCATTCCGGGCAATAATATGATTGCAAATATCCAGCATGGCCTCTATCGTTGTCTGTAAATTATATTTGGCTGAATCATATTCCTTGAAATCACTGATAAATGAATGCACAGGAACACCTTTAAAAAGGGACAATTTATCAAGGTTCTCCCGGAT
>JAPXLS010000154.1:0-5214 GCA_033809435.1 Bacillota bacterium | reverse complement strand
GTGCGCTTTCAGGCGTGAATCTTGAAGGTCATCACTACTATTTCATTGACATTTATCCGCCCGGCGCAGTATAATGGTGTTGTAGTGGGAACATTCGGAATAGTCCGGAAAGAGTTCTCATGCACCAGATTGAAACGGGGGGTGTTGATAATGGTCGGGGGAAAGGATAATCCGCAGCAGGAACCGCCCCGCCGCCATATCGCAAAAACGGCGGCTCCCGTGGCCGATCCGATCCCTTCCGGAGAGAGCGGCAGGCAAAAAACCGCAGATCCGCTGCTCATTCTGAGCCAGATCACCTCCACCGTGAGCGGCCTGGGCGAACTGGATACCATCCTGGGGGTGGGGGTGGAGAAAACGCTTGAATTTATCGGGGGCAGCTACGGCGGTGTGATGCTGCTGAACGAACGGAACCGCAGCCTGACGTACCATGTTTACCGGGGGCTGTCCGATGAATTTGCGAAAAAGATGTCGGTCAAACTGGGTGAGGGGATCAATGGCAGAGTGGCCTCAACCGGCAAGGCCGTCCTGCTCGACGACATTCTGGAAGAGCCGGAAGCGCTGCAGGTTGATCTGATCAGGGTGGAGGGGCTGCGGGCCTTTATCAGCGTGCCCCTGCGCTTTCGGGAGAGGGTGCTGGGCGTGTTGAACTGTGCCAGCCGCCGGGTGCAGCATTTTACGGAAAGCGATATGCACCTGCTGCATTCCATCGGCGATCAGCTGGGGCTGGCCATCGGGCATTTCCGGCTTCATGAAAGGCTGCAGGAAAAGAGAGAGCGCTACCGCGACGTGGCGCGCCAGGTGATCACCGCCCAGGAGAAGGAGAAGAAAAGAATATCACAGGAGCTGCACGACGAAACTAGCCAGATGCTGGCTGCACTGACCCTCAACCTGAAGACGCTGAGCGAAATGGCCAGGATGCTCGGTCTCGAGGACCGGAGGTTCATGGCCATGCTGGCCAAGGTCCATACCACGGCGGTCCAGATCAACAACGAAGTCAACAGAATCATTTCCGATCTTCGCCCCACCCTGCTGGACTCCCTGGGCTTTATCCCGGCCATCCGCCACTATGCCGAATCCTCCCTTCTACCCCTGGATATCCGGATCACCTTTGACATCATGGAAAACCCGCCGCCCTTCTCGGTGGAGGACGAGGTCAATCTTTTCCGCTGGGTCCAGGGAGTGGTGGGCAATGTGGTGCAGCATTCCCGGGCCGAAAATGTGAGCATCTCCCTGCAGAAAAAAGGCGATCACCTGGAGCTCTGCATCGTCGACGACGGCATAGGTTTTGATATTTCCAGGGCGGGTCTGGCCAACAGCCAGAAGGGGAGGGATGGCCTGGGCCTGATCATCTCCAAGGAGAGAATGAAACTGGTGGGCGGCAACTGCTTTGTTGAATCTGTGCCCGGAAAGGGAACCAGGGTTACTGCAGTGATTCCCCTGGCCTGAGGCGGGCTGCCGCCCGATCAATAGATCCCGGAATTGCGGGAGGGGTTTTTGGAGCATGCCTAAAATAAGGGTGCTGCTGGTTGACGACCATACCATCGTCCGGGAGGGGGTCTCCGCCCTGCTGGAGATAACACCTGAGATCGAGATAGTGGGCGAGGCTGCCAACGGCAACGAGGCCGTGGAGATAGCCAGGCAGAGGCCCGTTGACCTGGTGCTCATGGATCTGGATATGCCCGTGATGGGCGGGCTGGAGGCGACGCGGAGCATCTGCCGGGAGTTTCCGGATATAAAGGTCCTGATTCTGACCCAGTACGATCACAAGGAACATGTCCTCTCCATTCTCGAGGCAGGCGCCCACGGTTTCTTGAACAAATCCGCCGCTTCCTTTGAACTGGTCTCGGCCATCAGGGCTGTTTTCCGCGGCGAATCATTTCTTTCACCCTCGGCCACAAAGCACCTGGTGGAGAGCTACCAGCTGGAGCGGGATCGGGAGAAGCGGCGTGATTCCTATGCCGGGCTGACGGAGCGGGAAAAAGAGGTGCTTCGCCTGCTGGCCGAGGGGCACACCGGCCGGGAGATAGCCGATATGCTTATCATCAGCCCTAAAACGGTGGACAGCCACCGGACCAGGCTCATGCAGAAGCTGGACCTGCACAACCGGGCCGAGCTGATTAAGTATGCCCTGCGCAAAAAAATCATCCCCCTGTAGGAGGGCCGGGCAGGGCCCGGCGGCAGGTCAATATTCAAGTGAAAGGGGGCGTAAAAAAATGAAAAGGAATATTCTCATCGTGGATCAGGATGACCGGTTTACCGTGGCCCTGCGGGAAGAGCTTGAAAAGAGGCACTGCCGGGTATTTATTGCCTGCGACCGGTGCAAGGCGGAGACAATCGTGAAAACAAGGAACCCGCAGCTCGTTGTCCTGGGCGCCATCACACCGCGCGGAGATGCGTTCAAACTCCACCAGTGGATCCGAAAAAGACCGGCCTCCTGCGACCTGCCCCTGGTAGTAGTTGATGTTCCCCCCGCCGAACAGCCCCGGCAGGGCTGGAGGCGGGATGAGGGGCTCAGGCTGGATGCGGCGGAATATTTTTGCCGCCCCCTGGATCTTTCCCGGCTGGTTTCCGTTATCGAGGAGCAGCTGGAGAGAACGGCCCGCAAGATCCGGGTGCTGGTGGTGGACGATCATGCCGTGATCCGCGAGGGCATCTGCGCCCTGCTGGATCTGCAGAGGGATATGATCATTGTTGGAGAGGCCGTTGACGGCCGGGATGCCGTGGAGAAGACGGATGAACTGCTGCCCCACGTGGTGCTCATGGACATCGTCATGCCCGGGCTGAACGGCATCGAGGCGATGCGCCATATCAAAAACAGGCGCAAGGATGTGCGGGTGCTTATCTTGAGCCAGTACGAGGATGAGGGCTACATCGCCGCTTCCGAGGAGGCCGGCGCCTTCGGCTTCATTCCGAAGAAAAGTGTGAGCACCGAGCTGTTGAAAGCCATCAGAATAGCCAGGCGTTCCAGACAGCGGGCCAGGTATTACTCATAAGCCCTCCGGGGGCGGGCGCCCGGGCCCTGCGGCAGCTGCCCGGGGATGTAAAGAACTGAAGGGGTGATCATTCGCCCCTTTTTCTATTTGGCTGCCGCACCGCTGCGGCCCCTGTGCAGCAAACCGGGCCCGCCCCGCACCCGCCTGGGGTAAAACCCTACAGTTTTGCTTATATTAAACCCCCAAAGAGAATAAAAATAGGGTGATCCCCCCCGCAAAATGGGGTGAACAGCGGATAAAGATCGGGTCTCTGCCCCTTTCAGCGCCCTGCATGGCGGGATTACAATAAGGTTGAAGATTCAGAAATGTCAATGAAAGGAGGTCCCAAAATGGCCACCCGAATTCTGATTGTGGATCGGGAGCGGGAGTTTACCGTTGAACTGCAGTCGCAGCTGGAGGAGAGGGGCAGCGAGGTATTTGTCGCTGCAGAAAAAATGGAGGCCCAGGAGATGGTGCGCGGCCGCAAGCCCCAGCTGATCATTCTGGGTTCCATTGCGCCGCGCGGCGATGCTTTCAAATTGCACCAGTGGCTGAAGGAGACGCCGGCAACGAGCCTGCTGCCCATTGTGGTGGTGGATGTTCCCCTGGAAAAACAGCACACCTGCGGCTGGAGAAGAGACGAGGCTCTGCGAATGGATGTGGCGGACTATTTTTACCGGCCGCTCAAGCTAAAGGCCCTGCTCTCCGTTGTCGAGAAACTGCTGGATCAGGCCACGCGAAAGATCCGGGTCCTTGTGGCCGATGATCACGCCGTGGTCAGGGAGGGGATCTGCGCCCTGGTCAACCTGCAGAAGGATATGCTCATCGTGGGGGAGGCCGTCAACGGCCAGGATGCCATTGAAAAGGTCAATCAGCTGCTGCCCAATGTGGTGCTCATGGATATTGCCATGCCCGTGCTGAACGGCATCGAGGCGATGAAGCGGATCACCAGCACCTGCGAGGAGGTCAAGGTTCTGGTACTGAGCCAGTATGACGATGAGGGCAATATCACCGCCAGCAGGGAGGCCGGAGCCTTTGACTTTATCCCCAAGAAAAGCGTCAGTTCCCAGCTTCTCGAAGCGATCAGGATGGCGTGCTGAGGATTTTCCCGGGCCCCCCGGCCGGTGCGGCGGCGCGGCGCAAGCGCAGCGCACCGGCCAAACGCTCTTGATCAAATAACGAGAAAGGCGGATTCCAAAGTGCAACCGGTAACGATAACCATAAATCAGCAGGAAGTAAGCGGCCGGCCCGGGCTGACCATTCTGGAGCTGGCCCGGGAGTCCGGCATCACCATTCCCACTCTCTGTGATCATGCCTCGCTCAGCCCCATCGGGGCCTGCCGCATCTGCATCGTGGAGAATGAAGCCAACGGCGCTCTGCTGGCCTCCTGTGTTACCCCCATCGCTCCGGGCATGATCATCAATACGGAATCGCCGCGCGTTCTGGAGCACCGCCGGATGATCCTCCAGCTCATGCTGGCCAGCCATCCCGATGCCTGCCTTGTCTGCGACAAGGGGAACCGCTGCGAACTGCGCCTGCTGGCTGCAGAGATGGGTATAGGGCTGATCGAACTGGACCGGATTCCGCAGCCGGCCCTGACCGAAGAGCTGAATCCCTTTCTGATCCGGGATCTGAGCAAATGCATCCTCTGCGCCCGCTGCATCCGGGCCTGCCAGGAGCTGGTTGTTGAGGGGGCCATCGACTATTACGGGCGGGGCTTCAAAACCAGGCCGGCCACCCTTTTCCAGGCCCCCCTGGAAAACTCGGAATGCACATTTTGCGGCGTCTGCGTCGCCCTCTGCCCCACCGGCGCCCTCATGGAAAAGGAGCCCCTGTACAGGGGCACCCTGGGCCTTTCCGTGGAATCAACCTGCCCCTACTGCGGCTGCGGCTGCAGCATTTCCCTGGAAATCAAGGATCAGCAGGTGGCCCGCGTTGTGCCCGTCTCCGCATCGCCCGAACCGGAAACGCTTTGCGTCAGGGGGAGCTACGGCTGCGATTTCATCCACAGCCCCGATCGGCTCACCCGGCCGCTGATCCGGGAAGAGGGCGGCTTCAGGGAGGCCTCCTGGGAGGAGGCGCTGGCGGCGGCCGCCGCCGCCCTGGGCGGGATCAAGGCCGGGTCCGGAGCCGGCAGCCTGGCCGTTTTCGGCTCGGCCAACTGCACCAACGAAGAAAATTACCTCTTGCAGAGATTTGCCCGCACCGTGCTGGGGACCGGCAACATCGACAACGGGAGCAG
>JAPXLS010000153.1:0-5285 GCA_033809435.1 Bacillota bacterium | reverse complement strand
TGGGTGCGCATCTGGCGCATCGCTATCTTTCTGCCGGGGACAGCCTGGTGGGGGTCATTGGTGATGCCGGAGCGGGCAAGTCGGTGCTCATTCAGGGGATGTTCCCCGGTCTGGAGCTGACCAATGATGACGAGGGAATCAATGTGCGCCCGCTGCCACTGCTGCACCATTACGAAAGCTCCCTTTTCGAGCATCACACCTATCACCTGGATATGCATTTTGAGCAGGCTTTCACCAGGCCGCCGCTTTTGGCGGAAGCTGTGCGCAAGGCGTTGCGTGAAGGATGCCGGGTTATTGTGGAGCATTTTGACATGCTCTATCCTGTCCTGAAAATGAATGGCCATATCCTGGTGGGAATCGGGCAGGAAGTGATTATTACCCGGCCCGGTATCTTCGGCCCCTTCCCTGATGAGATCAGATCGGTTGTATTCAAGTCGCTTTATAACCGCAGGATGGCGCATTCAGCCGAAGATATCACCCAGCTCGTGCTGGGACGTCTGGGAGTGCCGTCTGCGGATGCTCATGGTGATGTCCGCGATGGTTTTCTTCTCCAGTACAGCAGCTGCCCACCGGCGGAACTGGATCTTGTAGAAAAGCTGGTTCTGGAGATGATCAGCCGGGACCTGAGCATTACACCTGCCGGAAACCGCAGAATAACAGTGGGGGATGCATCCTTGCACTGCACCGGTCCGCGGCTTCACCTGCGCAGCACCGGCGGGATCAAAAATTTCCGACTGGGAAAAGATTACCTGCACGATCCCGAAAGTGGGATGTACAGCATCGTGGGAAGAGTGGGAGATGAGATTGCGGAGGGAGGAAAAATTGAAAAGTACGGAAGCTAACGCTGATCAGTCTGCAGGAAAGGGGAACAGGGCTATGGTTTTACGCTCTCTCTTGTTTGCGCCGGGCAATGTGACCCGCAGGGTGGAAAAGGCGCTCGGCTCGGCGGCCGACGCGGTTATTCTGGATCTTGAAGACGCCGTTCCGATAAGCGAAAAGGAGATGGTGCGGCCGGTTGTTGCTGCAGCGCTCACGCAGCGGCGGACAACGGCCTGTTATGTGAGGGTGAATGCCCTTGATACCGGCCTGACCATCGATGATCTGACTGCCGTTGTTTCCGCCAGGCTGGACGGGATCATGGTGCCGAAGGTGGAAACTCCCGCTGATCTGGAAAAGATAGACTGGTACATGGGCTACCTGGAGAAAAAGAGTTCTCTTCCGCCCGGGGCCATTGATCTCATTCCTCTCGTTGAAAGTGCCCGTGGTGTTGAAAATGCGCAGGCTATTGCCGGCGCCGTGGCCAGGGTGAAACGTCTCTGCTTCGGTGCCGTTGATTATACCGCCGATCTGGGGATAGATCTTACCGCTGATGGAACAGAAATTTTATATGCCCGGGCCCGCCTGGTAAGCGCCTCCCGGTCAGCCGGTTTGGAGCCTCCCATCGATACGGTATATCCGAAAATCAGGGATGCGGAGGGGCTGCTGGAAGATACCCTCCGGGCCCGCAGGCTCGGTTTTCAGGGGAAGCTGATCATCCATCCCGAACAGATCGAACCGGTGAACCGCATATTTACCCCCTCGGAGGAGGAGCTCGCTTTTGCCCGTAAAGTGGTGAGTGCTTTCAGGGAAGCCGAGGCCAAGGGTCATGCCGCCATCACACTGGAGGGCGGCAAATTCGTTGACTACCCGGTAGTGCAAAATGCACGCCGTTTGCTGCAGCTGGCGGAACAAATCTCCGCCGGAAAATAAAGAAAAAATATAGGGGGATGAATCTGTTATGGCCCGCATACTGGAACATCACAGCAAAGCGCTGCTTGGAAAACTGGGGCTGCCCGTACCCGGGGGAGCGGCAGTCTCAACTGCGCTTGAGGCTGTAGAGGCGGCTGAAAGAATCGGCTACCCTGTTGTGCTGAAAGCGCTGGTGCCGGTGGGGAAAAGGGGAAAAGCGGGAGCCATCCGTTTTGCGGACACCGCCGCAGAGGTTTCCCGCCATGCCGCTGCGCTGCTGGAAATGAATGTAGGTCACTATCCTGTTGAGAAGTTGCTGGTGGAGCAGAAAATGGATATCAGGCAGGAACTATACCTCTCTGTTACCATCGATAAGAGCAGGTGCCTGCCGGTGATTGTCGCCGGTAGCGCCGGCGGCATGGATATAGAAGAACTGGGGCGGAAGCATCCGGACAGGATCAGCTATACCCATATCGATCCCTTCATGGGTCTGCCCGCCTTCAAGAGTGTAGAAATCTGGTCTGCACTGGGCTTGGGCGGCGGATTGCTGCGTCAGGCCAGTGCAGCGACCGCCCGCCTGTACGGCGCTTTTGTCAAATACGATTGCACGATTCTGGAGATCAATCCTCTGGTGATAACGGCTGATGACAGGGTGGTGGCCGTTGACGCGGTGCTGAGCGTCGATGAGAGCAGCCTTTACCGTCAGCCCGAACTGGAAGGGATGTTTCAGGTGGGCAGCGATCGCGCCTGGCGTCCTTTAACAGACCTGGAGAAGCACCTGGTGGCGGTTAATGAAGAGGAAGCCTACCGGGGTACAGCCCGCTATACGGAATTGGATGGGGGAGACATTGGCTTCATGTGCGGCGGCGGCGGAGCCAGCCTGCTGCTTATGGATGCCCTGAACAGGGCGGGCGGACGCCCGGCCAATTACAGCGAGGTGGGGGGCAATCCTACGGAGAACAAGGTCTACGGCCTATGCAAGGGTATCCTCTCCAAAAAGGGGGTCAAGGGTTTATTCCTGGCCCATAACATCACCAGCAATACCCGGATCGACGTGATGGCAGCGGGTGTGGTGCGCGCCCTGAAAGACATGGGCATAGATCCGGCTTCTTTCCCGGTAGTGATCAGGGAAGCAGGTACCTTTGACGCCGAGGGAAAGAAGATATTCGAGGATTTTGGAATCACCTATCACGGTGACGATATCACTCTCACCCAGGCCGCTTACAAGATGGTGGAGAGAATGCGCCGGGTCTATCCGGACTATGATCAGTGGGGTGATCAGTAATGGCAATTTTGGTGGATCGGCGTTCGCGGGTAGTGATTCAGGGTATCACCGGACGGGAAGCTTCCATGGTCACCGGTCTGATGTTGCAGTATGGGACACCGGTAATTGCCGGTATTACCCCGGGCCGGGGAGGGCAAAAGGTGGAAGGGGTGCCGGTTTACGACACCCTGTGCAGCGCTGTCCGGGACCATGATCTGAATACAAGTATTGTCTATGTGCCCCCGGCGGCCGTTCTTGATGCCGTTGTGGAAGCGGTGGAAAATGGGATCCGGACTATCCTTATTGTCACGGAAAATATACCCCAGATGGATGTGGTCAAGATCCTGAAACTGACGCGGGAGCAGGGGATCCGCGTGGTGGGGCCAAACTCGGTGGGCATCATCAGCCCGGGGGAAAGATGCAAACTGGGCGCCATCGGGGGCGACAATACGGAGCGCTGCTTTGTTCCAGGCAGCGTGGGGGTCATCTCCCGCAGCGGCGGCATGACTGCGGAGACCTCCTGGATGGTGAAAAGGGCGGGTTTTGGGGTCAGCACCAGCGTCAGCATTGGCGGAGACGCCCTCATCGGCTCACCACCCCGGGAGCTGCTGGCCCTGTTCCAGGATGACGCGCAAACCGAAGCGGTGGTGCTTTATTCCGAACCGGGGACCAATTTTGAGGAAGAGGTGGCCGATTGTATCGCTGCCGGGAACTTCACCAAGCCTCTCATTGCCTATGTGGCCGGCCGCTTTACCGAGAACCTTCCCGAGGGGACCGTGTTCGGTCATGCCGCGGCCATCATCGAGGGCAGCAGCGGGCGTCCCTCCGGCAAGATGGAACGCCTCGCCGGGGCCGGTGCGCATGTAGCCGAGGAATTTGACGATGTCATCACCCTATTGCAAGAGGTGCTAGCCTGAGCTGGATTACGAGTCACGGGGACGTTGATTTTGACTCACTTCCATGGGCGTGGCAAAGGGTATTGCCGCCGCCATGTTGAATATTTGGGCATGATCAATTCAACTTCCGAACAACTTTTTGCGCATATCCCGGAGAACCTTTTTTCTGTCTTCACGGGACCGCTGAAAGAGCTGCATGCAGACTTGCTGTTTCTGGTTCACGATCTGTACCAGCGCAGCATCTATACTCTGCCCAAGGAGACAATCATCGATCTGTTTTGCGAGTACCTGGAAACAGCCGGTGTTGAAGAATGGCCGGAAGAAGATGATGATCCCGAAGCCGGCGGCCGGCATGTTGATCGCAGCATTCGTGATCGGGCCAACCTTCTTTTTCGCAAACTCGATGAGGCTGGATGGCTGGAGCAGGAGCAGCATCCTGATTACACTTTCCGGGTGTCCCTGCCCGATCATGCCCAGGCCATTCTGGACACGCTGGATAAAATACGTCGGGGCTACCGCATGGAGTACCGTGGACGGATTCTCGGCATCTACCAGAATCTGACGGGAGAGGAGGGGCTCTCCCATATTGCCCTGCAGCAGGCCCATGAAGCCACCCGCGAGCTTATTGGCGGTCTGAGAAGTCTCAGCCACAGCATCAGAAAGTATACTGCCGAGCTGCTTGAAGTGAGGGCCCCGCGCGACATACTGAGCCATATTTTCGATCAATATTTCAGCGAGGTGCTGGGAGAGCAGTATTATCGCCTTAAAACGTCGGAACATATTTCCAAGTACCGCACCGGAATTGTCATGCGGGTGAAGCAGTGGCAGTCAAACCGCCCGGCTGTCGCCGAACAGGCTCGGCTGATGGTGGAGGAGAGGCAGGTATCTGGAAAGCTCCAGGCAGAGAACCTGATCTACGACTGGCTGGAATACATTGAGGAATCATTTAACAGTATGGATGAGATTATTGAAGAGATCGATAGGCGTAATGTCCAGTATGCCCGCGCCGCGGTGGAAAAACTGCGCTTTCAGCTCAGGCACGGTCAAGGAAGTGAACAGTCGCTGCGGCGTGCCCTGCGCTACCTTGCGGCAGAAGCAAGGCGCTGCGGTGAGCGGGAGGAGCTGCCTGAAAGTGTGGGCCGTTTTATCAGGCTTTTCCCACAGCGGGCTGTTGATGAGCTGAGCATCAAGACCCCCGCCCGCCGCCGGCAGGAGCACATTCCGGAACCGCTGCGCCTGCAGGAACTCTCCGGGCAAACTCGCCGGACCAAGCTGGAGCGTTTTCGCCGGCGGGTCCGCGAGGAGATTACTGTTGAAGAGATCAACCGCTACGTGGCGGAGCTGTTGGCGGGAAAAGCGAGACTTCCGCTGAGCGGGATTCCGCTTGACAGCAAGGA
>JAPXLS010000152.1:0-5417 GCA_033809435.1 Bacillota bacterium | reverse complement strand
CCACATATCCTTCGGGCAGCCGCAACTGTACGGCCAGATCTTTATTAAGCAGCAAGTAACCCTCCCCGGTAACGGCGCCCACGGCCAGCTCGGGTTGGCCTGGTGCACCGATCTTCCGGGTAATGATCAGATCAAGCTCCCCGCCCAGGTTCTGCCATACCGGCAGGGCTACGGAAACGCCGCCACGGGGTACAGCCAGGATCAGCGGTAAACACCCCCGGAAAGCAAAAAGTTTTTGAGCCAGAAGCTCACCGGCATGCCGCCTGTCTTCAAAAAGCACGACCGGTCCTCCCCAAAAAGTATTAGAGAGCCAGCGAATCAAATATTTTGTTGGCCCCTTTTACCGCTGCAGTATCCGGGGAAAGCTCCAGAAGAGCCTTCCCGGCGAGGTCGTATTCGACCACTTCCGGATCATAGGGGATCTGGCCCCACAGCTCGAGACCGGTACGATTTATTTCTTCAGCCAGCTGCTCCACCTCGCCGCCCCGGCCGCGTGATATTACCAGACCCATCCGGCCTATATCCAGGCGGAGGCTTTCAGCTATTTCACGGATGCGGCCCGCCGAGCGCACACCCCTGGCCGTGGCATCGCTGGTCACAAGCAGCAGATCGGCCTGAGGCAATACCCGCCGGCTGATGTGCTCCATACCCGCTTCATTATCCATAAGTACATAATCATAGTTAACGCTCAGTTTTTCCAGGAAACGGCGCAGCAGATCATTGGGGTAACAGTAACAACCGGGCCCCTGCGGGTTGCCCATCACCAGCAAGTCGAAATGCTTTGTCTCAACCAGGGCTTTGTTGAGACTGTACTCGATAAAGATATCCTTGGTCATGCCGGTGGGCACACCGCCCGGTTTCTTTGTTGCCTCCAGTATCGTGGCAATAGTCTCCTCAACCGTCAGGCCAAGGGTCTCATTAAGATTGGCATTTGCATCGGCGTCAACAGCAAGCGTAGCCTTGTCCGGATGCTTTTCCTGCAAATAGCGGATCAAAAGGGCGGCCAGGGTGGTTTTTCCGGTACCCCCCTTGCCAGCAATAGCGATTCTTACAGTCATCTAATTACTACCTCCCCATCTAGAAATTGAGCTGTGGAAAACAGGCGCCCCGCAACAGCTTTCTCCAGCTGAGCAATTGTGTTGCAGGGCCACATCTCCACCAGTTCGCCAAATTCGGCCACGGAGCGGTGACGGGACCACTGCTCCGCCGGCAGAGGGTTCAGCCAGATAACGCGGCGGACCCGCTCTTTCAGCCCCTGCAATTCAGGCAGCGCCGCACCAATATTGATTGTCCGCGTATCGCTGACCATGATGACCACAGTCCGCGATGTAAGCAACTCACGATAATTCCTGTTCAACTCTGCCAGAGCGGCACCGATATTGGTGCCGCCGCCCCAGGATTCACCGTGCAAAACAACACGCTCCAGCAATTGATCCAGCCCCGCCTGTTCCTGGAGAGCCGGTGTAAGATATTCAAGGTTGTCAGCAAAGGAAAACAGCTCCAGGTTGGAAACGACGGCCTGCAACCCATAGATGAATTGCAGCACAAAACTGCTGTAACGCTCCATGGAAGCGGAGAGATCGCCGATAAAGAGCAGCTGTAGCCTGGAACGGCGTTTCCGTTTGTATTTCAGCATAAAAGGGCGCCCGCCGTAACGCATATTCATCCGGGCCGTGCGCCGAAAATCAAGCGAACCGCGGGGGGCGCTTTTCTGACGGCGCTGCAGCAGCCGGTGAGCCAGCTTCTGAGAAAGCCGGTTTATGAGCGCACGCGCCGCCGGCAGGTCAGCACGGTCAAGCGCCTGCATATCCGATTCGCACAGCCGCCTGTCCGCCTTCACGGTTGGCCCGGAGCCGCTGCCTCCCCCGGCAGCACAGTTACCCGAAAAGACCTGATCCCTGCGGCTGTGCCAGTAGCGTAGCTGCCCCTTGACCACTGTCTCGAGAAGCGGCCGCAACGGGCGCCTCTCCTTTTCAGCCGCCTCGGTCTCCTGCACGAAACGCTGCAGGCTTTGCCGGTCTGCCTCCGGCAGGGCGCTGTACAGGAGCATCTCCTCACTGGAAAGATCCAGCGGCTCACCTTTGAACGAGAGTTCATCGGCGGCGCTCTCAAGCCTCACTTTCCGCTGTTCCCGGTGCTGTTCCGCTTCCTGCAGCTGCCGGATCTGGGTTTCCGGCGGTACAAAATAGTCTCCAAAAAGCTCCTCAAAAACATCCAGATCACGCCGGCTTTTTACCAAAGTGGCGCGCAGGGCAGCTTTGAACCCCTCACGTTCGACAATATCAATATGTTCAAGCGCTTGCAAAGCATCCAGAAGCTCCGCTGTCCCCAAAGGAAGTCCTTCTGCACGGAGCAGCGCTGCAAAAATAGCCATATTCTCTTCAAAAGAACAATTTGGGGGAACGTTTAAGGGCATGCACACCCATCCCCTTCGCCTCCGGGGTTCCGCAACAGCTGATCAATGCCCCCTTTGCCTATTTTTCGGTGAAAAAGAAGCTGATCCTGGCGGTTTTTCAGCAGCAAATTCAAGGTTTCGGCAACCAGTGCGCCCTCCAGCCTCTTTTTCCCCAAGGCCACCAGGGCTTGAGCCCAATCCAGCGTTTCGGCAATGGAGGGCTTCTTGCGCATCTCTTCCTGACTGCGGAGATGGGCAATGACCCGGGCAATCTCTGCAGCAAAGCGCTCCCCCACCTGTGGAATCCTGGTCCGAATGATCTCTGTTTCTCTGGATACATCAGGAAATTCAAAGTACAGGTACAGGCAGCGCCGTTTTAAACCATCGGACAGTTCCCGCTCGCTGTTGCTGGTAAGGATCACGACAGGAATGTTTTCCGCTTTCAGCGTGCCCAGTTCGGGGATGGATACCTGGAAATCGGAAAGAACTTCAAACAGAAAAGCCTCGAATTCGGGGTCAGTCTTGTCAACCTCATCAATGAGCAGAACTACCCTTTTGGGCGAACGTATCGCCTTCAGAAGGGGCCTCTCCAGCAGGTAGGCGAGCGAAAAAAGATCCTCTTCCTCCAGCTGCGCTCCCTCATGTCCGCGCTCAATCTGAATCCGCAGCAGCTGCCGCTGATAATTCCATTCGTACAGCGCTTTTGTTTCGTCCAGCCCCTCGTAGCATTGCAAACGAATCAGCTCCGTATCCAAAACCTTTGCCAGAACCTTCCCCATTTCTGTTTTCCCCACGCCCGGGGCTCCCTCGATGAGCAGCGGTTTTTGCAGTCTCAAAGCGAGGAAAACAGTTAGTATAGCGCCTTGATCAACGATATAACCGGCATCGGCAAAGCGCTGCTGCAGCTGGGTCAGATCTATGTGCACGACAAACCTCCCTTTTGTGCCATAATCAACACTATTAAGCATACTATAAATTCTCATTCAGGGCAAACGCAGCACCGTTTTCAGCAGGCGGGGATGGGCGGCAAAAAGGGGCGGGTAACCCCGCCCCTCTCCACCCGGGCCCATCTTCAGGACAGCGGCTGCATAAGCTGCCGTCTCTTTTTTTCCGATTCGATCTCTGCTTCTATCTCGAGTATTTTGGCAAGCACTGTCGCCTTTTCGGCACCCTTGGCGATGATATACTCTCTTAAAAGGTTTTCCCGCGTTTCCGTCATGGTCACTAAAATATCGGCCATCCGCTACCGTCATCCTTCCCTATGTGGATTTATCCCTTATTTTGAACAATTTCGACACAATTATTCCTGCGGCGGGAAAGATGAATTTGTAAAGGTTCTACGGCAGAGTGCGGGACAGTCCTGGTCATGCATGAAAAAAACCGAGCACGTGCCCGGCACAATGAAAGAAACCGGGTACAACTCTGCCCTGTTAATGGGCAATGTCGTACCCGATTGTGGAGCCGGCAAGAGGACTCGAACCCCCAACATGCTGATTACGATTCAGCTGCTCTGCCAATTGAGCTATGCCGGCACTGCGTAAGAGTATTATAACCGAAAGCGGGTCCGGGCTCAAGTGCTCGCTTCAGCCTGAAGCCGATAGGCTGCACAGATGCACAGAGGGCTGCACAGTGGTCTTGTCCGCACCGCGCTTTTTAACGAATACCTGAATCAAGCGGCCTGATTTGAATTTGCCCCCAGAGCGCCATCCTCTCACCGCAGATTATCACTGCACCGGTGACTCCGGGAATGATACGGGCCTGGGCAAGAGCCTGTTCAAAATCGGAGGGGCCCTGCACCGCATTCCCAATGGCCGTAGCCGCCGCATCGGCCAGGGCGGCGCGCCGTGCCAGGACCACTGCGGCATCTGCCCGGCCCTGGCTGTAGGAATGGCCCATGGTGCCCGAAGCGGTGGAAATACCCAGCGGTTGACCGCCAGGTTCGACAACAAGGGCTATCTTTCCGCTCAGAGAAGATTTTCCGGCAAGAATCGCCACATTTACCTCTTCGACATTTTTCATAAAAATGTCTCCACCATTTTCGACAATAACCTCGTTCCGATCTTGCAGGAGCTTTCGTCCGACATATTCCGCCAGGGCTCCCGCCACCGCCGCCATGGGCCCTACACCGCAAAGGTTCCCGGCGCGGACCATCTCCAGGACAATCTCCGGAGCCGCCCCCTGGACCAGGTAGGGCTCCAGGGTCACACCAAAATCGGGATAAGCGGCAATATAAGATTCCAGTTCTCTCCGGGCCTGCCAGAGCAATTGCTCGATCTGCCCCGGCAGCATCGTGCTGTAGCTTTCCCGGGGCACTGCCAGCCACAGGTCGCTCTCCTTGACCGTTACATTAAACGTCCTTAGACGCCCACCCGTGTAGTGCCGGTAAAGCCGCCGGGAACTCACCTGTCGTCTTCCAACAGCGTCTCCATGGCCCTGGCGGGGCATGCTTTCAAGCAGAGCTCACAAACAATGCATTTGCCCTCGTCAAAGCAGACTATCATCTCCGGGCGGTTTAACCTGAGGGCGTCGCTGGGACAAATGACGCTGCAGGCGCCGCAATGGGTGCAGCGCTCCTCATTCCAGATGATCTGCTGCTTCAAGTTCAGTATACGCAACCCCTGCCCCTGCAGCCATTCAATAGCGCGGCGGTAATCAGGCTCGGCGCCGCTTAACTCGAGCATAAGGCGGCCCTCTTTTTCCGGACTGATGTCAGCGCGGAGAATGTTGACCGTAAGGTCGTAATCTTTAACAAGGCGGTAGATGAAGGGCTGCTCCACCAGTGAGGGCGGAAAACGAAAAACAAGCTTCTGTTTGACTGTCATTTAAAACCCTCCTTCATCAGAATCCCGTTGGGGCAGCGAATGCAGCTCTATCCCCGCCTCAACCGACGGCAGCGGCACCGCCGGGCGGGCCAGCATAAATTCACCGGCGGTAATCCATTCTTTAAGCGTGCGGGCAATCTCCACCGCACCGGCGTAACTGGAAAGGGGCGCCGCCGGAACTTCGCGATCCTGAACCATGA
>JAPXLS010000151.1:0-5442 GCA_033809435.1 Bacillota bacterium | reverse complement strand
CCTACAAAAACGGCGCGGATATGCCCTTCAAGCCCACTGCAATTTTGAATTACAAGGTTATCGACGATACACTTGCCGGCGCCGTTGTTGATCTGTGGGAATTTATCTGGGAAAAAGAGAAACCGGCCCTCGATATCAAGACCAAGCTGCTCCTGTCCATGAGCAATGCCATGGGCGCTTCCAGGTTCAGGCAGGCAACAAGGGAGCTGATCAAGGCATATGCGTTGGGGGTCACGGTTGCGGAGTTGGACGAGCTTTTTTCGCTCTTTGCCTGGAACCAGGGCATAGGCCATTTCTCGTCCGAAATAGGTCCCTCCACCGCCTTTGGAGCGTACAGGCAGATCAAGAAAAGGGAGCAGGAGGGTATGGAGAAAGAAAAAATACTGGAGGAAATTATGGGGACATTCGGAGACAGGAACCCCGATGTAAATGTGCTCTACAAAAAGCAGATCAAATGTTGCGACATGCGCACAACAGAGGGAGAGGGATCCCCTCCCTTGTTTTAAAGGAGGCAAATGCAATGAGTATGTTCTGTTATCAATGTCAGGAGACAGCCAGGGGAAAGGGCTGTACCGTCCGCGGCGTCTGCGGGAAGGATGCGGAGCTGGCCGGGCTCCAGGATCTTTTGATCTATACGCTCAAGGGCATTTCGGAAATTGTGGTCAAAGGCAAACTCGACGCCGGCGACCTCGATGATCTCAACTACGAAGTGCTCGGCAGCCTGTTCATGACCATCACCAATGCGAATTTTGATGACGGCGCATTCGAAAAACAGATCGTAAAAATGATCGCCCTCCGGGAGGGACTGAGAAATTCCGCCTCTGTGGAAAATCTGCACGATGCGGCAACTTTTACCGTTGGCCCCAGGGAGTCCATGCTGGAGAAGGCCGCTGCCGTCGGAGTGCCGGCAACGGCCGACGAGGATGTGCGCTCCCTTCGCGAGATGATCACCTATGGACTGAAGGGCATGGCGGCCTACGCCGAACATGCGAAGAATATGGGAAAAGAAAACCTGGAGGTAAACTCCTTTATTTATGAAGCGCTGGCGGCGCTGCTGGATGACAGCCTTTCCGTTGATGACCTGGTGGCGCTCGCGCTGCGCACAGGTGAACATGGTGTAAAAGCCATGGCTCTCCTTGATGAGGCCCATACTTCGAGATTTGGCCATCCCGAAATGACGGAGGTCAATATCGGCGTCAGAAAAAACCCGGCCATCCTCATCTCGGGCCACGATCTGACGGACCTGGAGCAGCTGCTGGAGCAGACCGGGGGCACGGGCGTGGATGTGTACACTCACAGCGAGATGCTGCCCGCCCATTCCTATCCCGCCTTCAAGAAGTACGCTCATTTTGCGGGCAACTACGGCAGCGCCTGGTGGAAACAGCTGGACGAATTCGTCACCTTTCACGGCCCCATTCTCTTTACCACCAACTGCATTGTCCCGCCCCGGAGCGAGGAAGTCAGGAGCAGGATCTTTACCACCGGCTCCACCGGCTATCCCGGCTGCAAGCATATTGCGGCTGACGAAAGCGGCAAAAAGGACTTCTCCGAAATCATCGCCCTGGCCAAAACCCTGCCCCCGCCGGAGGAAATCGAGAGCGGAAATATTCTTGGCGGCTTTGCGCACAACCAGGTGCTGGCCCTGGCGGACAAGGTTGTTGGCGCCGTCAAATCAGGCGCCATCAAAAAATTCTTTGTCATGGCCGGATGCGACGGTCGGATGAAATCCAGGGAATACTACACGGAATTCGCCAAAAGGCTGCCGCGGAATACGGTCATCCTTACGGCCGGGTGTGCCAAATATCGTTACAACAAGCTGGATCTGGGCCATATTGACGGCATCCCCAGGATCCTCGACGCCGGCCAGTGCAACGACTGCTACTCCCTGGCCGTCATCGCCATGAAGCTGAAGGAAGCCTTCGATCTTGATGATATCAATAAGCTGCCCATTGCCTACAATATTGCCTGGTACGAGCAGAAAGCGGTCATCGTCCTGCTGGCGCTGCTCTACCTGGGCATCAAGAACATTCACCTCGGCCCCACACTCCCCGGATTCCTCTCCCCCAACGTGGCCAAATTGATTGTGGATAAGTTCGGCCTGGCCGGCATGGGCACCGTTGACTCGGATCTGGAGCTGTTTCTGGGCCGGTAGGGTCCAGACTGTATTGCAGTTTTTCGGGGCCGCCCGCCGGGGCGGCCCTATCGTACCTGCCGCCCTTCCATGCCGAACCGGCAGGCAACAGGCAGCCCGCCCTCCACGCGCAGCTAGGAATCAACTGCGGTCCATCCCTCCAAATTTTTACCTTCCCGGCAATTGCCTTTGCAGGAATCTTCGGAATTGCGCTGAATATTATATAGGTAATGGATGCCGGCTTTCCAGCCGCCCGCCACTATAATTTTTATGGAGAAGGAGGATCGGCATGTCCAGATTCTGGCTGAAAAATTATGAGCCTGACGTTTCCCACAGCATTGAATATCCCGAGCTCTCCCTTTACGAGATGTACAAAAGCGTCGCGGAACGTTATCCCGACAACAAGGCTGTCTCTTTTATGGGCCGCGAGTTCACTTACCGGGAACTGCTCGTCCTCATCGATGCCTTTGCCGCAGCCCTTCAGGGGCTGGGCGTAAAAAAGGGGGATCGCGTGGCCATCCATCTGCCCAATTGCACCCAGTTTCCCATAGCCTTCTACGGCGCCCTCTCCATCGGCGCCATCGCGGTTCCCTGCAATTTGATGTACGTGGCCCGTGAAATGGCTTACCAGCTCAAGGATTCCGGCGCCGGCACCATTATCACCATGACTCGCTTCTACAGGATGGTCAAGGATATCCGGAAGCAGACCGAATTGAAAAACATCATTGTTACCAGTATCAAGGATTACTTTCCACCGGCCTTGCGCCTTCTTTACACCGCCGCCAGGGAAAAGAAGGAAGGTGATCGGGTCCGGATCTCCCCGGAAGATCACCGTTTTCTTGAACTGATGCGGGCAAACCGGGATAAAAAACCTGTACCCGTCAAGGTGGCGCCCGGGGACAGGGCGGCCTACATGTACACGGGCGGATCCACCGGCGTCTCCAAGGGAGCCATACTGCAGCACCGCAACATCCTGGCCAATACGCGGCAGATGACAGCCTGGATGCCCACATTCGAGGAGGGCAAAGAGATCCTTCTGGCCATACTGCCCTTCTTCCACGCCTATGGAATAACCATGGCCCTGAACATGCCTCTCTTTGTCGGAAGCAAGGTGGTAATGCTGCCCCGCTTCGTGCTCAAGGATGTGCTGAAGACCATCCACAGGGAGAAGCCCACCCTTCTCCCGGGGGTGCCGACCATGTATGTGGCCATCAACAATGCTCCAGACCTGCACAGGTACGACATCAAATCGATAAAGATCTGTATGAGCGGCGCGGCGCCGCTGCCTGCCGAAGTAAGGCGGCAGTTTGAAACAAACACGGGCGGCAAACTTGTGGAGGGCTATGGGCTTTCGGAAGCCTCCACGCTCACACATGCAAATCCCATCTTCGGCAAGAATATTGCCGGCAGCGTCGGACTTCCGGTACCCGATACCGATGTCAGGATTATGGACCTGGAGACGGGCGAAACCGAGATGCCCCTCGGGGAACCGGGTGAAATATGCGTGCGGGGCCCGCAGGTGATGGAGGGTTACCACAACATGCCCGAGGAAACCGGACGCAACTTGCGCGACGGTTGGCTTTATACCGGAGATATCGGCCGTATGGACGGGGAGGGCTACACCTATATCATTGACCGGAAAAAAGATATGGTCATCGCCGGCGGCTACAATATCTATCCGCGCGACATCGAGGAGGTCCTCTTCACTCATCCGAAAATTATGGAGGCTGCAGTGACAGGGATCAAGGACCCGTACCGCGGTGAAACCCTGAAAGCCTATGTTGTTCTCAAAGAAGGCGAGACGGCAACTGCCGGTGAGATCATTGAATTTTGCAAGGCCAACCTGGCGGCATACAAGGTGCCGGAGCTGGTCGAATTCCGCACGGAGCTGCCCAAAAGCATGGTCGGCAAGATCATGCGGCGCATTCTTCGTGAAGAGGAGGAAGGAAAAGCAGCCCGGTAAGCATGCGCCGGGCCCCTCTCTGCTCATGAGCCCCCATCGCCAGATTTGACCTCACCGATCAGATCCTGACATTCAGATCGGCAGCCGTGCCCCTCCATGCTGACGAAGGAGCGCGCTATCTATACAGGCCTGCAGCGCCGCCCCGGGGTGCCGTTCTTTTCCCTTCACCTCCGCCTCCATTCCGCCTTCTTTACCCCCGGCTCGCTCGGGATCCCCCTCCTCAGGGCGCGAGACAGCTCCCCTTTTCCATCAGTTCACGGCCCGCCTGTTCCATTCCAGCCAGAATTCATTTGAGCGGATCCCGGTCCAGCAGCGCTTTGAGCTTGCCCGGCATGGAGTCCACAGAGAGAGGGAAGTCAAATATCGTCAGATATACATCCCTGATCCGCAAGACCGGTTCATTTGCCTCGTCTTCCAACTGGACTCAGTAAGTGCAAGTCAGGGTGAACAATTAATGGACCCGGTTCAGGAGGGCAGCAGGCCAATATGTTAGGTTGACCTGCATTCCATATATTGTTATGATCGTTTCAGATTCCTTGGGAACAGAGGTTGGGAGGGCCCGGTTCAAGTTGAAGAGAATCAAGATAGCAAAACCGATTCAGAACCAGCTAAACGATGCCGGCAGGGTGATCCTGGATGCTTTCCGGGATGAGGCAATTGCCTCGTCTTTCATGGACCTGTCCCGGGAGAAAATCCGTAAATCCTATTTTCAAGTAATCCGCTTTAAAATCGGCCTGTACCGGGAAACGGGACAGCCGCTTTTTGCAGCGCTGATGGGAAATCGCGTTGTGGGAATGGCTGTCCTGAAAAGCCCCCGAGCGCCCATCCCCAGGCTGCGCATGCTTTGCAAGGCCCTGCCTTCGCTGCCGCGCATGCTGGGCCTGCTGCCCTGTTCTCTTCGCGCCGCCCGCCTGGGCAGGCTGGTGACCTCGCCCGGGAACCTGCCGGCAAACAGTTACACCCTTGATCTTCTGGCCGTGCACCGCTCCTGTCAGGGAAGGGGCATCGGAAGAATGTTGCTGGAACATGCGGCAAGAATTTGCGCCGCCGATAAAGGCTCACCCGGCATCTATCTTCTCACGGGAGATAAAATAAACCGCACCATGTACGAGAAATTCGGCTATGGCCTGTGGGAAACCAGGAGCGCCGGCTCCCTTACCGCCTACCACATGTTCAAGGCCAAACCCTTCTAGAGCAAACCCGGGCTATGCCCCGCACCCTCTAAAAGCGGACCCCTTTGAATTTATGCCGGTTGCTGAGATAAAATGTGATTAATAATAAAAAGCCCTTGGAACCCCTGGTCCCGGAGCAAGGAAATGAGGCAAGTTATATGTTCAGTCCATATTTG
>JAPXLS010000150.1:0-5580 GCA_033809435.1 Bacillota bacterium | reverse complement strand
TCACCGATCCTCATGAAATCGCCAATGTTCTCGGCGAGGCGGGTGTTTTATTCTTCATGAAGGCCGCGAGGAATCTGCCCGTGGATATCTATTTCATGGCGCCCTCCTGCGTTCCGGCGACGGCCATGGAGACGGCGGGGGGCGAGCTCACGCCGGAGCAGGTGGAGAGGCTGCTGGACCATCCGTGTGTCCTGGGCCTGGCCGAGATGATGAACTTTCCGGGCGTGATCAATGGAGATGAAGAGGTGGCGGCGAAGATCGCTGCGGCGCAGCGGCGGAACATGCCTGTTGACGGGCACCTGCCGGGCGTCGGTGGCGGGGAGCTGCAGGCCTATATCGGGGCCGGCATCTCCACGGACCATGAATGTTTCAGCGCCGCCGAGGCCCTGGAGAAGGTGGGGCTGGGGATGAAGGTGATCATCCGCGAGGGTTCGGCCGCCCGCAACCTGGCCGATCTTCTGCCTGCGGTGAAGTCTGCCGGCAGCCGCAATTTCATGCTCTGCTCCGACGACAGGGAGGCGGCGGAGCTTCTGTCGGCGGGCCACATGGACGAGATCCTGCGCCGAGCGGTGGCGCTGGGCTGTGATCCCTTCGACGCGGTGGAGATGGCCACCCTGAATCCGGCCCTGCATTACGGGCTCTCCCGCCGCGGGGCGGTGGCCCCGGGCTACCGGGCCGATCTGGCGGTCATCGATAATCTTGAAAATTTCAATGTTAGTCTGGTGATCAAGGATGGGCGGGTCGTCGCCCGGAAGGGCAAACCGGTTGTTGAAATAGCGCCACATCTCGTTGATGAGGGTGTTCTGGATGCGGTCTGCCTGCAAAGGCCGCTTCAGGCAAGCGATTTCGAAATCAAGGCCGGTCCCGGAGCCGCGCCGGTGATCGGGCTGGTGCACGGGCAGATCATTACTGAAAGACTGGCGCTCGAGCCCCGGCGCGACAATGAAGGCGCCCTGCGGGCTGATCCCGGGCGCGACATCAGCAAACTCGCCGTTGTCGAGAGGCACAGGCACAGCGGCCGGCTGGCCGTGGCCCTGGTCAAGGGGCTGGGCCTGCGCGGTGGCGCCATTGCTTCAAGCGTGGCCCACGACTCGCACAACATTATTGTGGCCGGGGTGGAGGAGGCAGCCATGGCCGCGGCGGTAAATGAACTGGCCCGGTGCGGCGGCGGCTTCGTGGCCGTGGACGGCGATGCAAAGGTGCTGTCGCTGCTGCCACTGCCGGTGGCGGGGCTCATCTCCCTGGAGCCGGCCGAAAAGGTAGCGCCGGCCCTGGAGGAGGTCACGGGCGCAGCCCGTTCCCTGGGAGCGGCGCCGCAGAACCCCTTCCTGACGCTCTCCTTTCTGGCCCTGCCGGTCATTCCCCATCTGAAGCTAACCGACCGCGGTCTATTCGACGTGGACAGCTTCAGCTTTGTTTCACACTTTGTGTCATGGGGATGAGTCATGAGTCGGGGAGATGTTAACTTTGGGCGACCGCAAGGGCCGCCCCAAGGTTGTGCGGGCCCAACTGGCAGCATCGCTAAACCAATATATCAGTGGTCCGTCCCCCTGATATATGTTTTCCAGCCCTAATAGGGCAGCTGGCTGCGGTGGCCCGAGAAGACATCGCGGGTATCTGTTTTCTGCTCCGGTGAAGCTATGTCGGCGGTATACTCCCCGGTGTTGAAGAGCGATTCCAGGATCAGGGAATGGTTCTCCTCGTTGCGGGCCCGAACCGTCCTGGTATGGTTGTAAAGTTCGCTTTCAAAGGTCTCCGACAGGCCGGTGGTGTAGCCTTCGAGGAGATGTTTCTCCATCAGCAGCAGCCCCGCCAGGCGATCGCGATCATTGATGGTGCTGTCTTTCGGAGCGGTCATTACTCCCGATTTGGGCTTGCCCACTTGCTTGACGCCTGATTTGGTGGTAATCGTTGCATTGGTGTCAACAGGCAAATCTGTTCAGCCTCCTTTATATCCCTTCAAGATAGCTAAAGATGTCGTCGAAATTCTGCTGGTGAACCCGCCCCACATCATCGACAATCCGGGCGAAACCCTCGTCGCTCATCTGGCCGGCATGCTGGTGGCAGAGCTTGGCCATGTACAGCTCCCAGGAAAGGTAATCCTTCACGTAGTTCAACTCTTTGGTGGTCACATTGGTCAATGTATGTGCACCTCCTTTCACCTTTGCTCTTGACCACTTTTAGCTTGCGCTTTTTTTGTGAAATTAAACGGTGCAAGCCGCCAGGCCCGGATCCAGTTGCGCCGTCCCGGGCCGAATCGCGCATGCGTTCACCTTCCTCGTTGAACAACTCCGGTGAAACTGTTAAAATTCTAGAGGGGACATTTCCAAATATTTAGAATAGAGGAGAGGGTGGTGGGATTGGAAAAAGTAAGCCTGGTAAAATTTGAAGACCGGCGCTCCAATATCCGCAAGGCCGTGGAGATGTGCGGGGGCCTGGAGGATCTGACTCCGGCGAAAAGGGTGCTGCTTAAACCGAACCTGGTCATGTGGGATGAACTCCTTCCCTTTCCCAGATTCGGCGTGATCACCACGGCGCTCGTTGTTGAAGAGATGGTCAGGCTGCTGAAAGAGCATGGCTGCAGCGATATAACCATAGCCGAGGCGACAACGGAAGACAAGGAGATCGGTTCGGACACCCTGACCGCTTACCGGGGGATGGACTACCCCCTTCTGGAGAAAAGATACGGGGTAAAGCTCGTCGATCTCAACCGGGGTCCTTTTGAAAAGATCGAATTTGAAGGGTACTCCCTTGATATTGCCGAACCCGTTCTGGAAACGGACTTCATGATCAACCTGCCGGTTCTGAAAACTCATAATTCCACGCGGGTCAGCCTGGGATTCAAGAATCTCAAGGGCTGCCTGGCTCGCCGCTCCAAGATGTTCTGTCACCATCCCGAGATTTCCCTGGACCGCTTCATCCAGCGCCTGGGGGAGAGACTTGCTCCGGCGCTGACCCTCATCGACGGCATCTATGCCCTGGACCGCGGCCCGGCGCTGAATGGAACGGCGCACCGTGCCGACATCCTTGTCGCCTCCCGGGACATGTTTTTCGCCGATGTTGTCGGGACCGCGCTCCTGGGGATGGATCCCGCCGAAATCGGCCACCTGGCCGGGCATGCCCGCCGGCACGATCTGCCCCTCGATGTGGCCGCCGTGGAGATTGCAGGCGAAAGGCTGTCGGACCATGCCATGCAGCTGAAATGGGACTGGGGCTGGCTGGAGGATAACTCGGGCCCCACCGCTTTCGGCAGAATGGGGCTGCAGGGGATTTACTATCCCAAATATGACGATACCCTCTGCTCGGGATGCTCTTTCCTGAACAACATGCTCCTCATTCTTCTTCTCGGCTCCTACACAGGGGAACCCTTTGACAACGTCGAATTCCTTAGCGGCAAGGTTGCCCGTTCAAAGGGCGGTTACAAAAAAACCTTTCTTTTTGGCAACTGCATCATCCGCGCCAATCGCGACAATCCCGCGATCAATGAAGCGGTGCCGATAAAGGGATGCCCTCCCCGCACGGAGGATATTGTCCGCATCCTGAACGAGCATGGCATAAAGGCTGATTTCGACAGCTATGTGCAGTACAGAACCTCCCTGGCCGCGCGCTATGAGGGCAAGCCGCAGTTTGATGAAAAGCATTTTATCGTTTCCGGCGAGTAACATAACCTGACTTTACAGAAGGAGCGTGTTGAATGATGACGGATATCAAGGTGAAAGACCTGCTCCCCATTCCGGAGCTTCTCTCCATGCGCCGGGTTCTCTGCGTGCAGGCTCATCCCGATGACTGCGAAATTGGCGCCGGGGCCACGGTGGCCGGCCTGGTGCGGGCCGGCGCCGAGGTGGTGTACCTGACCGTGACCGACGGCGGAGCCGGCACAACGGATGCGGCCCTTGCCCCCGCCGGCCTGGCGGCGATCCGCCGCCGCGAGGGGGAGGAGGCGGCCCGCCTGCTCGGTGTAACGGAGATGATCTGGCTGGACTTTCCCGACGGCAGATGCCTGGAGCTGCCCGCGGTGCGCGACAGGATCATCGGGGCGGTGCGGCAGGTTCGGCCCGATGTGCTCATGGTGATGGACCCCTGGCTTCCCTACGAGGCTCATTCCGATCACCGGACCACCGGCCTGGCCGCAGCGGAGGCCGCCCTGTTGAGCGGTTTCCCCCATATTGCACCGCAGGGCCCCGGTGAAGGGCCGGCACCGCACGCACCGTTGGCGGTGGCCTTCTACAGCACCTCGCGGCCGAATACCTTTATCGACGTCACCGATACCTGGCCCTCCAAGATGGAGGCCCTGAAAAAACATGAAAGCCAGTTCACCGCGGAGAGTCTGGAGATGATCGGCGCCTACCTGGCGGCAAAGGCCCGGGAGCATGCCGCCGGAAGGGGCTTCGAGATGGCCGAAGCCTTCAAGGTGCTTTCGCCGACGCACCTGCACATGTTCGAGGATGCCTGGCAGTGTTGACGTTAATTTTATCTGATGCGGCCAAACTACACGATAACGCGTAGGGGTTCCAACAGAATGGGTGTATGGCAGCGAAATTATTATGAACATATCATCCGCAACAAGCAATCGCTGGATGAAATCAGGCAGTATATCGTGAATAACCCTTTCAACTGGGAGAGGGATCCCGAAAAAATAGGTTATTAAGGGAACAGCGTCCCCGATAGCCGTACTCTTTACGGTATAAACTGCGTCAATATGTGGGGGCGAGGCATGCCTCGCCCCCACTGTGCCTGAGCCAAAGTCGCCGTCCCCTCAACGGGGCACCAGCCAAAGCCTCCGTCCCCGTGGCTGGTTGCTCATTGGCTCACCCGCTGAAGGAGAGGGCCTTGACGAAGGCGTCCTGGAAATCGGGTCTGGCGGAGAGCTCCACATGCTCCACCAGGCCGGGCAGGGCAAAGGCCCGCTCCCGCTCGCTTTTCGATACCAGGGCCATTCTGGCGCCCCGGCCGGCGGCATTGCCTATCGAAGTGATCTTCTCCAGGGCCAGCCCGGGCAAAAGCCCGATGGACCGGGCGCTCTCCTTGCGGATGTAGTTGCCGAAAGCTCCGGCCAGCAGCACCTCGTCCAGGTCCTCTACCGCCAGGCCCGCCTCGAAAAGGAGGATCTGCAGCCCGGCATGGATGGCTCCCTTGGCCAGCTGCAGTTCGCGCAGATCGGGCTGTGTGAGAAGGATCTCCTTCTCTCCCTTTTCTGTAAGCACGAATTCAAAGCCGCCCTTTCCGCGGCGCAGCCTCGATTTCAGCTGCGGCGGCAGCTGCTCCCCTGTTGTTTCCGGATCAACGAGACGTCCGCTGGGCTCGATGACGCCCGCATTCAGCAGGGCCGCGGCGGCGTCGATGAGGCCCGAGCCGCAGATGCCCCGCGGGGCGGCGCCCCCGATTACCTCCAGAACAACCTCTCCATCCTCTATCCGGACCGCCTCGATAGCTCCGTCGGCGGCCCGCATGCCGTATTTGATCTGGGCGCCCTCGAAAGCCGGCCCCGCAGCCGTTGAACAGGTCAGGATCCTCCCCCTTGCGGCCAGGGCCAGTTCGCCATTTGTCCCGATATCGATGACGGCACAGCAATCACGGCGC
>JAPXLS010000149.1:0-5608 GCA_033809435.1 Bacillota bacterium | reverse complement strand
GCCGTCACGGCATCGGTGCCGTGCTGCTGAAAGCGCTCATGCGCAAGTCGGCCTCGCTGGGCGCGCGCCGCATCTCGCTGGAGGTGCGCCCGAGCAATCTTGCCGCCCGCAGCCTGTACGAGAAATTCGGCTTTTCCGTAAAAGGGGTGCGCAAGCATTATTACTTTGACGAGGACGGCCTGGTCATGTTCAACAATAACCTGGATATTGGCGATGATGAAGACGACGGCTCCGCCTCCTGATCGGGACAAGGGCGGGCCGACCTGCATCCTCGGCATCGAGAGCTCCTGCGACGAGACGGCGGCCGCCGTCGTGGCCGGCGGAGAGCGCATCATGAGCAATGTGATCTCCTCGCAGGTGCAGATCCATGCCGCCTACGGCGGCGTCGTGCCCGAGATCGCCTCGCGGCGCCACCTGGAGCAGATCAACCTGATCATCGAGCAGGCCCTTGATCAAGCCGGCCTTGCCCTGCGTCAGCTCGACGCCCTGGCCGTCTCCAGCGGCCCGGGCCTGGTGGGGGCGCTGCTCGTGGGCGTCTCCACGGCCAAGGCGCTGGCCTATGCCGCCCGCCTGCCCCTCATCGCCGTCAACCACGTGGAGGCCCATCTCTATGCCAATTATCTCACCGGCGCCGGCCTTCGCTATCCCCTGGTGGCGCTCATTGCCTCGGGCGGACACAGCAGCCTGCTGCTCCTGCCCGAGCCCGATGTGATCACCTCCCTGGGGCAGACCCGCGACGACGCCGCCGGCGAGACCTTTGACAAGGTGGCCCGGGCCATGGGCCTGGGCTATCCCGGCGGGCCGCAAATCGATCGCCTGGCCGCGCAGGGCAGCGCCGCTGCCATTGAATTCCCCCGTGCCAGCCTGGGCGAGGAGGGCCGCTTTGACTTCAGCTTCAGCGGCCTGAAGTCGGCGGTGATCAATCACCTGCACCATCAGCGCCGGAAGGGCGAGGCAGACAACCCCGCGGACCTGGCCGCATCCTTCCAGGAGGCCCTGGTGGGGGCCCTGGTGGAGAAGACGGTGGCCGCTGCAGCCGAGCACAGCGCCGCCTGCGTGCTTTTGGCCGGCGGTGTGGCCGCCAACAGCCGCCTGCGCGCACTGCTGCGCCAGGAGCTTCTGCAGGCCCTGCCCGGCGTGCCGCTCTATTACCCGCCCCCGGCGCTCTGCACCGACAATGCCGCCATGATCGCCGCCGCCGCCTTTCCCCTGTACCGCCGCGGCATCTTTGCCCCCCTGAACCTCAACGCCTCCGCTTCACTTGCCCCCGGTGAAACGACACAAATTGAATAGATAACCCTCCCCCTCTATAACTCCCTCTCCCCATATTTTCTCTTCACTCTTCAAAACTGCTACTTGCACCAGTATTACCCTCTTAATACCCGTAACTGGTGAAAAGTTTATGTAAACCATATGTGGACATTGTGAAAAATACGCGGGGAAACCACTCCGCCGCCCTTAAATCTGTGGATAACCCTGTGCATAGTGTGGATTACTATTAATGGAATAACCCCCAACCTATAATTCATATGCCCCTGTTTTAAAAATATGCCTTCCCCTTTGGTCGACATAATTTGTTTACCCGCAGCCGGTCTCCTGAAAACTGATAATTCATTGTTATCAAGTATTTAAACTGAAAATGGGGTTAAGGGTAATTATTATGAACAATTCTTGAAGGATATTCCCGGAAGACGTCGAAATGAATATGGATAGTGTTACCTTAAGTAAAGCGCAGGCCGGAGGATGGGGAAGAAGCAGAAAATGAAGGGCTACATCGATATACATATTCACATTCTGCCGGGGGTGGACGATGACGGGCCGGCAGACCTGGAAAGCTCTCTGGAACTGGCGGAAGAGTTGATCAGGCAAGGTTTTAACAGCGCTGTGGCCACTCCGCACTGCTTCGAGGGGAACCCTTCGGCCTACGTGGTCGAGGACAGCCTGCGGCTGCTTGGCGCAGAGCTGATCCGCCGCGATATTCCCCTGGAGCTCTTTTCCGGGGCCGAGCTGGCCCTGGAGCCGAATTTGCTTGACCGGATCAAAAAGGGCGAGGTGCCCAGCCTGAACAAGGGCCCGTACCTGCTCGTAGAGCTGCCCCTGTTTCAGGATCTGCCCGCCTATACCGGCGATCTTCTCTTCCAGATGATGGCCCACGGTTACAGGCCCGTCCTGGCGCATCCGGAGCGGATCAGTGTTTTTCAGAAAAGTCTCGCCCCCCTGTACGAGTTTGTCGAACGGGGGATCTACACACAGCTCAATCTGAGCAGCCTTACCGGTTTGATGGGCCAACGAGTGCAAAAAACCGCCTGCAGCATGGTCTTGCACCGGCTGGTCCATTTTGCGGCTACCGATGCGCACAGCGCCGGCCGCCGCCTGGCCCAGTCAGGCCTGGCGGTGCGACTGTTGCGCAAGTATCTGGGGCCGGCTGCTGTTGAAGGCCTGCTCAGGGGTAACCCCGGCCGGCTGCTGCGCGGGGAAGAGGTGGAGCTGCCCGAACCACTGCCGATTCGTACAGGCAGGTTCAGCCGGGTTAAACATAGAATACTGTCAACCAGGAAGTGGGGAATGTTCTCTGGAAGATGAACTCGATCTAATGGAATTGTGGCAGATCGCTGTCAAGCGGTGGAAGATGATCCTTGTGCTGACCCTGCTGGCCGCCATTCTGAGCGCCGCAGTCAGTGTATTTTTTATCAGGTCTCAGTATGTGGCCTCCACCACCCTCATGGTGATGAAGCCGGTGGAGTCGGACAAGATCCTCTACCAGGACATTCAGGTCAGCCGCCAGCTCGTTGATACATACCGCACAGTGGTTCAGAGCCGCCGCGTCCTGGGCAAGGTTATCCAGAAGCTGGACCTGCCCTACAGCTTTGAAACGATGAAAGGGAAAGTCAAGGTCTCTGCGGTGAAAGACACCGAGATCATCACCATAGATGTGACCAACGGCGATCCTTCCCTGGCAGCCCGCATGAGCAACCAGGTGGCGCGTACCTTCATGCAGGAGATCACCGAGATCATGGCTATTGACAATGTGAGTATTATTGATGAAGCGGCGGTGCCTGAAAAACCCGTCAGCCCAAGGGTGCACCTCAATGTGGCCGTGGCGGCGCTGCTCGGTTTTTTACTCGCAGTGGGCATCACCTTTCTGCAGCATTACCTTGATCAGACCATCAAGAGCACGACGGAGATCCAGGAGTTGCTCGGGCTTACTGTTCTGGGGACTATACCGGTGATGGAGGAAGATTAGTTGAGAAGCAGACGTTACTACGACAAAGCGCCGCTCGTCTCGGGCAATACCCGATCGCCGGCGGCGGAGGCTTTCCGCACCCTGAGGACCAATCTCCAGTTTGCCGGCATTGACCGGCCCATCAGGAAAGTTCTTGTCACCGGGCCCACACCGGGCTGCGGCAAAACAACTACGCTGGCCAACCTGGGGATTACCCTGGCCCAGACCGGGGCCCCGGTGTTGCTCGTAGATACGGATCTGCGCAAGCCGGCGCTGCACAGGATCTTTAAATTCAGAAATGATCAGGGCATCACCAATATCCTTTTTGACAGGCAGCTCAGCCCCGAGACATCTGTGTACCAGACCCTGATCGAGAACCTTTATGTTTTGAGCAGCGGTCCCGTTCCGCCCAATCCTTCCGAGCTGCTGGCGGCGGAGAAGTTTCGCAGCCTCGTCGAGGCGCTTGACGCCTCCTTTGATTACCTGCTCTTTGATTCGCCTCCGGTGAATATAGTTACCGACGCCGCGATTCTGTCCCAGCTCGTAGATGCCACAATTGTTGTTATCCGCCACGGAGACGTAAAAAAAGAAGAAGCCCTTCACGCCCTGGAGCAGCTGAAGAAGGTGGATGCCAACATCATCGGCGCCGTGCTTAATGCCGCCCCCGCCGGTGACGGCGCCTATTATTACTACGAATACGGCCCTGTATCATAGCAACCTGACACAGTAGTGTCACACGGTGTTGATATAATATTTTCATGGGTTTTCTTCTGCTATTTATAAAAGCGGGGTAGGCATAACGTTTTAGGAGCGAGCATCGCTCGCCCGAGGTTGCAATCGTTGGAGTAGGGGCAGCCCTGGTGGCTGCCCGGGAAAGGTTGGCCCGCAGGCTAAATTGGTTTTGGAGCTGAAATAACTTGGAACAGAAAAAAATACAAAGGTTCTCACAACGCTTCTATCCGTCGCCATCGGTCTGCTTCTGCTGCCTGCCTTGCTGCTCTACACCGCCGGCAGTTTCTATAGATCCTTTTTCGCTCTTGTCGGTACCCTTGTCGAAACAGCGGGAGCCATTACTGTTCCGCCTTTTGCTGAGCTGCCCGACAGCGACCCGGTAACCTTTCTTCTTTTCGGCATAGATTCGGGCGAATGGGTGAAAGGCACATACCGCCCGGGAACGGGCCGTGCCGACACCATCGTTCTCATCCAGGCCGATCCCCTTACCAAAAAGGCCTCCATGCTCTCCGTACCCCGCGATACCCTGGTAGTGATACCGGGCCGTCCCGGTGACGACAAGATCAACCATTCCTACGCTTTCGGCAAAACAGATCTTCTCGTTGAGACCGTGGAGCTTTTTACCGGCCTATCCATAGATCATTATGTTGGTTTGAACTACCTGGCCTTTAAAGATGTCGTCGATCTCCTCGGTGGCGTTGAATTTGACGTAGACAGGGTCATCAATTGCCGCGGCCTCCGCCTGGAACCGGGTATACAGCATCTGGATGGAGACGAAGCCTTTGCCCTCGTCTCTTTCCGCAAGGAGGCCATGGGCGATATAGGCCGGGTGCGCAGGCAGCAGCGCTTCATCAAAACCATAGCCGGCGCTGCCAGGCAGCGGCCCCTCGATGATCTCTTCTATATCATGCTGGCGGCCTGGGACAATATTGACACTGATATCAGCATGCCCGAGGCCCTGGCTCTGAGCCGTAAATTGAAAGGGATCACCGAGGAAGATATGGCTATGGGTATAGTGCCCGGCTGGTTCTACAGCCGCAACGGCATCAGCTACTGGAAGTCTTACCCCGGGGAAACAGAGCAAATGATTCGCTCTCTCTTTCATAACTATATAAGAGAGGGTAATGACGTTGTAGGGGCGGAGTTCCACCCCCGCCCGGCTAGGTTGGGTTAGGCATGAACATGGGGCAGGGGCGGGGTTCTACCCCCCGCCCGCATAAAGAAACTGGGGGGCTTTACCAACCCATGAACCAAAATAAAAAACAAAAACCGGCGAAAGTAATAACCATCATCCTGTTCGTTGCCCTGATCATCTGCGGCCTGATAACTCTGTCCGGACTGCTGCTGGAAAAGACGGCTCTGAATCCGGCATTCTATCACAAATTAACTGACGACCCTGCACTTCATGAGCACATCCGGGGTCTTCTCTGGCAGGCCCTCACCGGCCAGGAGGAGCAGCCTGATGATTCCGCTGTTTACAGCGCCTTCCGCAGTGCCTTTGATGAGCAGTGGCTTACAGATCAGCTGGACCTGGCCGTTGACAGGGTCCTTGGCTTTGTCAGGGGCAATGAAAACAGCCTGATTGTCAATATAGATATAAAGGACCGTAAAGGGATCTTTCGCCAGGAACTGCTCCTCCTGGCGAAAGATCCC
>JAPXLS010000148.1:0-5635 GCA_033809435.1 Bacillota bacterium | reverse complement strand
TTTCCCACTCTCATCATCCTGGCGACAATATTCCTCGGCGGTTCCGGCTTCTTTTCCGGTTCAGTTGGTGCCGCGGCGGTAATCCTGGCAGTGGTTGTGCTCGGGGTGGCCGTCACTCTGGGCATATCCAGGCTGCTGTCACAGACAATTTTACGGGGTCTTCCTTCCACCTTTGCCCTTGAACTGCCGCCCTATCGCAAACCGCGGCTGGGACAGATCCTGGTGCGTTCCTTTGTTGACCGGACCCTTTTTGTACTCAGCCGCGCCGTCATCGTGGCTGCGCCGGCGGGCTTGCTTATCTGGCTGCTGGCCAATACAGAGATGGGGGGCCTTAGTCTTCTAAATCATGGTGCAAATTTCTTTCAGCCCTTTGGCGCGCTTCTGGGGATGGACGGTTATATCATCATGGCTTTTCTGCTCGGTTTACCCGCCAATGAGATCGTCATCCCGGTGATTATCATGAGCTACCTGGCCGCAGGTTCGCTTACAGACTTGTACTGCCTGGACCGGCTTCAACTGCTGCTGTTGGAAAATGGCTGGACCTGGCTTACCGCGGTCTGCGTGGCGCTGTTTTCTCTGAATCACTTCCCTTGCGGAACAACGCTGCTGACCATTCATCGGGAGACGCGCAGTCTCAAGTGGACCGCCGCCGCTTTCCTTATACCCACCTTGACGGGGATAGCCATATGCTTCCTGGTGGCTTCTGCAGCCCGCCTGCTGGGTCTGGTTTGAAAAGAGCCCCGGCTGTATGGAAATCGTGAAAGGATTTTTGTTTCACTTCATGGAATTACCCGGCCAGGGATGGTTCTTAAAAGGGCTTTTTCAAGGAGTTGTTCATGGGCTGCAGAATGTAAAGATTACCAACAGACAGGGCTTGAAACTGGCGGCATTGCTGTTCAGGACGCAAAGAACACCTGAACAGGGTGGTTCCATGGCGCCCCTGGTGATCGTCTGCCACGGTTTTACCGGCGGCAAGGAAGGCGGGGGCGGTGCCGTGTCCATGGCTGTTGAGCTGGCCGGGCTTGGATTTGACACTCTGCTCTTCGATTTTACAGGCTGCGGGGAGAGCGGGGGGGTCTGGGAAGAGATCACCCTTTCAAGGCAGGTTGAAGATCTCTCCGCCGTGACCGGATGGGCTCGCTCCAGGGGTTACCGAGAGATTATCCTCAACGGGCGCAGCTTTGGCGGAGCTACTGTGCTGGCCTATGCCGCTGCCGACAGGGGGATCGCCGCTGTCGGCACCTGGGCTGCCGTGGCCCGGCCGCTGCATCTATTCAGCGGATTTGCCGGGAAAAATATCAACCCCGGCGGGCCTGCCGGCGAAGAGATCATCCTCCATGACGGCACCGGATCGATTTGCCTGCAAAAACGGTTTTTCCAGGATCTGCATTATCATGACCTGCCCGGCTGTGCCTCGAGGATCGCACCGCGCCCGCTGCTGCTGATCCATGGCACCGCTGACGAGGTCGTGCCCCTTGCAGATGCTCAGCTGCTCTTTAGGGCGGCCGGAGAGCCGAAAAAAATGGTTCTCGTCGAAGGTGCCGATCACCGCTTTACCCACCACCGGCGGCAGGTCTGGGATATCTTTTTCAACTGGCTTCATAGAAGCCGGGAGCTTGCGGGGCATTGAAACGCTGACTGAATCAGAATCCCGGAAGGGGTGTATTTTCACGCTGGAATTTTGAATATTCACATAACCGGTAATATATGCTAATATCATAACCAGAGTGTGCAGTAATGCAGGGGGGGAGTTGATGAAAAGAAAAGAAATGTTGCGCAGGTTTCTTATCCTGACGCTGGTTGTTTCAATCACATTGCTTGCCGGGGGGTGTTCTTCGGAAAAAACCGGTCTATTTGATCTGATCAACTGGTTTCTGCATCAAAAAAGCGGTCTGCCGCTTTACAGCGGCGCCGTTGCTGCTGCTGTCGGCGCCCCGGTAGAGATCTATTTTGATGAATACGGGGTGGCGCATGTGTTGGCCGGGAACGAGGCCGATTTATTTTATGGTCAGGGCTATGTCCATGCAATGGAGCGGCTTTTTCAGATGGACCTGCTGCGCCGCTCCATCAGCGGAGAACTGGCGGAGATACTTGGGCCTGAACTGGTCGAATCGGACCGCTTTTCCCGGACGATCGGCTTTCGCCGTGCCGCTGAGAAAAGCACCGGGGCCATTAGCGGCGAAACCAGGAAACTGCTGCAGGCCTATGCTGATGGGGTCAATGATTATATTGAGCAGAACCGGGAGAACCTGGCGCCGGAGTTTATCCTGCTTGACTATGTGCCGGAGCCCTGGGATCCGGTAGACTCCATCACTATTTCCAAGATGGTGGCCTGGTTTCTGGGGGGCAATATGGATACCGAGCTGTTGCTGGCCGCCCTGGTTGATGAGGTGGGCCTGGAAAAAGCAGCCGGGCTTTTTCCTTCATATCCCGAACAGGGACTAACGATCATGGGGCCGGTCGGTTTGAGCAGCAAAAGCGCTCTTGACCTGATCGCGCTGAGCGGAGGCGGCAGCTGTCCGCAGGGATTTCCGGGGGTGGGCTCCAACAATTGGGTTGTCAGCGGCGACCGCACCGCCTCCGGCGGTGCCATGCTGGCCAGCGATATGCACCTTTCTCTCGATTTGCCTCCCATCTGGTATATGAACTACCTATCATCGCCCGAAATAAAGGTTACCGGAGTGATGTTTCCCGGTATTGCCGGGGTAATTGCCGGTTTCAACGAGAGAATCGCCTGGGGCGAGACCAATCTGGGCCCGGATGTGATGGATCTGTACCAGATCAAATTCAACGCGGCTGATGACACGCTGTACCTTTACAATGATGAATGGATCAAGGCTGAAGTAATCAATGAAAGGATCACCGTAAGGGGCGGCGGGAAGGAAGAGCTGCGGATCCGGGAAACCTGTTTTGGACCGGTCATTTCGGATGTGATCGACCTGTGCCCGGGCGACCTGCCCTTGTGCCTGCGCTGGACCGCGCTGGATGCCACCCTGGAAGCGGATGCCATGCTGGATATGATCCGCGCCTCTGATTTTGCCGAGTTCCGCACTGCGCTGCAAAACTTTATGGCCCCGGCGCAGAATTTTGTTTATGCCGATGTGGAGGGCAATATCGGTTACCTTGGCAATGGCCTTTTCCCCATCCGCAGCGAGAGCCACCACCGGGCGGGAAACGGCCTGCTGCCGGTGCCCGGTTGGAGCGACGAATATGCCTGGACCGGCTGGGTTCCCTGGGAGGAGATCCCCTTGCTTTACAATCCGCCAGAGGGTCTTATTGTCACGGCCAATCACAAAGCCGTGGCGGATGACTATCCATATTTTTTGTCCTATGAATGGGCTCATCCCAGCCGGGCCCTTTCGATCCTGCGGGAGTATGATGGGCGTGACAACTTGACGCTCGAAGATATGCAGGCGGGGCAGGCCTCTTTTTACAACAGTCATGCGGCGGAAACTGTGCCCCTGCTGGTCGGGCTGCTCGAAGAAGCGGTTCTGGAGGGCCGGGAGGAGGAAGCGCTGCGCATTCTGGAGCGGTGGGGCCGCAATCCCGTTGAAACTGCAGATTCCGCCGGGACGGCTATCTTTCACCGGTTTTACACGCTGCTCATCAATAACATTTTTGAAGGTCAGGTCACTGAAGAGCTGCAGGTGCGGCTTCTGAATTGTTCTCCCCTGGTAATTGACCGGCTTTTGAAAGCGGAAGAGACGCAATGGATCGATGATCCTGCAGCGTTGGCTCATGAAAGCTTCTCCAGGGCGGTAGCAGAACTGAGCAGGGCGATGGGTGAAGAGATCTCCCGGTGGCAATGGGGGAAAATACATACCATTTCATTCAAGCACAGCCTTGGTGATGCCGTCAGTAAAAGATGCTACAATCGCGGCCCATTTGAAGTTGGCGGCAGCGGTCACAGCCCGGGGGCGCTGGTTCACAGGCAACAGATGGAGCTGCCCTACCAGGTTTACGGCGGCGCCCCCTGGCGCTATGTAATCGACCTTGCGGACCACAGTGCTTTCGACATACTGGCTATCGGCAATTCGGGCCATTTCCGCAGCCCCCATTATGATGATCTGTTGCAGAAATGGCTTCAGATGGAGTACAAGGAGCGGCTTTTTAGCCGCGATGAGATTGAGAAACTGCCGCGAAAACTTGTTCTCGAGCCGCAGGGCCGGGGGGAAAATGCGGAATAGACCGGTGATCGGGCAGGCGGGTGATCGTGATGACAAATGATCAAGGGCCGCCCTTCAACGACGGCCCGTACCAAATTTTGGCTGGGGCGGTAGGGTTCGAAAGTAAAAAGGGGCCTTTTTGGGGAGATGTGCGGAGACGCTTAGAGGGCCGGAGAGCCTTGATATATCAGGCTTTTCGGCCCTTTGCTTGTTGGCTGCTTTGGTAAGAGTTTAAACGAGTATGGCGGAGCCTGCACACAAGGCGCACACAAAACCGATACCTGAAATTAAGCTGAAGGGGCGACTTTTAAGGCTGGTTTACCTGAAAAAGAATAATTGACTTTAGGGCTTGACAATTCCTTTCAGGTGTTTTATAATCACATTAGCCGTTGTGACTATTGGCAAAGGGAGTACTGCGCATATGGCCCGGATAGAAGCGTCAAGGGAATATGAGAAGTTTTTTAATGAAATAAGCAGGGATGCTGCTTTGCTATCTAAGCGGCGGCAGCGTAATAAAATGCGGTGGCCTACCAGGGAGAGCGCCTGCCTGATCAGGGAGTTTCACGCAGGGGGGACAACAATGGAGAAACAAGAACTTGAATCTAAGCTTTACGATCTTGGTGTAAAGATATCATCACCGAACACGCTTCGAAATTGGGAACGGTGGGGGCTGATGCCCAAAGCGTTGGGCAAAAGTGGACGCAAGAAAATTTTTCCCCGTTCTGCTGTTTTTGAAGCCTATGCTTCTTTTCACCTGATGCGCGGGACTTCGGCGGGGGGTATCAAGCTGACCGCTGAACAGGTTGCCCAGGTAAGGGCGGCGGCATTAAGAGTTGAGAATGACCCGGCCCTTTTGAAAAAGTTTATTATGCCTGCTGATGTTTGGATTGAGGATGATGACGGCGATGTGCTGGCGGTTGATGCGGTTTACTATAAAACGCCTTTAGGCTTGGGCATACCGGGCGGGGGTGAATATATGGCCGCCTGGCTGTCAAGAAGGGCCGAAGCCGAAGCTGGGGGAGCGTTACCTGGCCAGGTGCGAACTGTTTATACAATTATGGGTAATAGTGTAGAGCGCGAGATTGAATTTAATGATCAGGGAGGGCTGCGGATTAAGTAAGCTGTAAGCGTAAATATTTCACGAAGCACCGTATTTTAGAACGGTGCTTTTTTGTTGCCAAAATTGAGGAGGTGTAAAAAATGAATCACAACAAGCTGATGGCGGCTGAACAGGTGGCGGACCTGCTGGGCGTTGGTGTTCACCGGGTTTATGAGCTTTCGCGGTTGAATATTTTACCGCATATCCGCCTGGGGCGGCAATTGAGATATTCGCCGAAACAGATTCAGAACTTTATCGAGAACGGCGGCCAGGCCCTGCCTGGCGGCTGGCGGCGCGAAGCATAAAAAATAAGCCCGGCGGTCTTGCCGGGCGGTAAAAGGTGGCGATCTGATTGCCTACTGCTAAAATA